>JBJMPM010000271.1:0-18187 GCA_045803205.1 Longimicrobiaceae bacterium | reverse complement strand
CCGTTGACTCCGTTGACTCCGTGTGAGTCCATTCTGTTGTTTGGAATCAGGGCGAAGCCGCCGGCGCGCGCCGCGGATCTCCGGCACCTCGACGATGCGCACGCCGTCCGCGGGATG
Organism: Longimicrobiaceae bacterium; assembly: GCA_045803205.1. GTDB lineage: Bacteria > Gemmatimonadota > Gemmatimonadetes > Longimicrobiales > Longimicrobiaceae > Longimicrobium. The sequence continues at coordinate 18,070 of JBJMPM010000271.1, read as the reverse complement.
CTCGACGGCCTCGACCAGCGCGGCCACCATGTCGCCGAGCGTCACCAGCCCCAGGCGGCGCGCCTGCGCGCGGGTGGCGGGGACGGCTTCCAGGAGCTTGTAGACGGGAACCAGGAGATAGGGCCAGCGGTGCCCCGGCCCCAGCACGTACCAGGGGCGCAGAATGGTCGCGGGGATGCCGGTCTCGCGCACCAACGCCTCGCCGGCGATGCGCACCTCCTGGTACGCGCGCATCACCGAGGCGGGGTGCGCCACGCTGACGTAGACGAAGTGCGCCGCGCCGCCCTCCTTCGCCGCAGCGGCGGACTCGCGCGCGGAGACCAGGTCCACGCGCCGGAACTCCGCCGCCTTGCGCGGGCTGGGGTGCGGCGTGCCCACGAGCTGCACGAAGGTGTCGCCCGGGCGCACGGCGGACGCGAAGGTGGCGCCGTCGAGCGCGTTGCCGGGCACCGCCTCGGCGCCGCGCGGAAGCCTGCCCTCGGAGCCGGGGCGGACGAGCGCGCGCACCGCGTGGCCGCGCGCCAGCAGTTCCGCCACGAGCCGGCTGCCGACGTAGCCGGTGCCGCCGGTGACGAACACCTGTCGGGTCATGGGAGGGACGTGCGGAAGGGAGGGGAGTGGGCGGAGCCGGAGGGTGCATCCTCCGGCTCCCGGCGTAGAACCTTCCGTTGATACGATGCGCGCGTCAGGCCGGATTTGCCAGCGCCTCCAGCCGCGCGATCCGCGCCTCCATGGGCGGGTGGGTGGAGAAGAGCTTCACGAACCCGCCGCGCGCGGCGGAGAACGGGTTCACCTGCGCCAGCGGCGCCACCGCGGGCGAAACCTCCATGGGGATGCGGTGCGCGGCCGTCTCCAGCTTGCGCAGCGCGTTCGCCAGCGAGCGCGGGCGTCCGCTGATCCCCGCGCCCACGGCGTCGGCCTTGAACTCGCGCGCGCGGCTCACCGCGAGCTGGATCAGCATGGCCGCGACCGGCGCCAGCAGCACCATCAACAGCGCCGCGACCGGGTTCCCCTCCTCGTCGTCGCGCCCGCCGAAGAAGAGGCCGAAGTGCGCCAGGTTGCTGATGGCGCCCGCCAGGGTGGCGGTCACCGTCATCAGCAGCATGTCGCGGTTCCTGATGTGCGCCAGCTCGTGCGCGATCACCCCCTCCAGCTCGTCGGGCGTCACCACCCGCAGGATGCCCTCGGTGACGCAGACCACGGCGTGCCGCGGGTCGCGCCCGGTGGCGAACGCGTTCGGCTGGGCGTGCGGGGCCACGGCCAGCGTGGGCATGGGGAGCCCGGCGCGCTGCCGCAGCCGGTCGACCATCGCGTAGAGCTCCGGCGCCTCGGCGGGGCCGACGACGCGTGCGCCGTACATCCGCAGCACCATCTGCGCGGAGGCGAAGTACGCGAAGAGGTTCATCCCCGCCGCCAGCACCAGCGCGATCACCATCCCGCTCTGCCCGCCGAACGCGCTCCCGACGGCGCCGAGCAGCCCCGTCATCCCCGCCATCAGCAGGAAGACCTTCAGGTTGTTCATCCTTCTCTCCTCGTTCGAAGGTGGGTTCGAACTTGATTCGACCATCGTGTGTCATCCCGAGAGACGGTCGAGAAACCGCCCCCAGGTGTCCGTGACGTATCCTGGGAGGCGCCCCAATGGGTGTCATCCTGAGGCCCGGCCTCACCTTGCCCTATGTCCACGGTGAGCTTCGCAGGGCCGAAGGATCTGACCACGGCCGCCGCGGGGCCTGCCGCGGAAGCCGTACGGCAGCCGCCCCAACGTCGTGTCTCGGCCGCCGCGAGGGCCGTCATTCGCGACGCTGCCGCGCCCAGCCCTCGTGGCGCCCCAGGTAGATCCCTCGGCCCTGCGAAGATCGGTGCGGCGGCAGGCACGTCGCGGCCGGGCCTCGGGATGACACGCTGAGTGAGGTGCGGCACTGCATCCTCCTTCCCTCAAAAACCGCGCAGGCGGAGCTTGAGCCGCGGCGCCGGCCTGGGCCGGGCCGCCGCCGCCTCCAGCGCGCGGCGGCGCTCGGCGAGCGCGGCACGCCGGAGGGCGGCCTTCGCCGCGCGGCGCCGGCCCCGGCGGCTCCGCTCGGCGGCGTCCGGGGCGGCGGGCACATCGCCCGCGGCGGGAGGCGCGCCGTCGTCCACGTCGCCGCCGTCCCCGCCGCGGGGCGGGCGCAGCAGCGAGAGGGCGATGGAGCCGCCGATCAGCGCGACGATCACGCCGAGCGAGAGCAGGATGGGCATCTTGTAGACGTCGGCCAGCATCATCTTGGCGCCGACGAACACCAGCACCAGCGCCAGCCCCGTCTTCAGGTACACGAAGCGGTGCACCACCCCCGCCAGCAGGAAGTACATCGAGCGCAGCCCCAGGATGGCCATCACGTTCGAGGTGTAGACCAGGAACGGGTCCTTGGTGACCGCGAAGATCGCGGGGATGCTGTCCACCGCGAACACCAGGTCCGTCACCTCCACCATCACCAGCGCCATCAGCAGCGGCGTGGCCATCCGCCGCCCGTTCTCGCGGGTGAAGAAGCGCTGCCCGTCGTACGCCCTCGACACCGGGACCAGCCGCCGCACCAGCTTCAGCACGGGATTGTGCTCCGGGTCGAAGCCTTCGTCCTTGCGAAGGGCCAGCTTCACCCCCGTCAGCAGCAGGATGCCGCCGAACAGGTAGATCACCCAGTGCCACCGCTCCAGCGCGTACGACCCCGCGGCGATGAAGGCGCCGCGCATCACCAGCGCGCCCAGGATCCCCCAGAAGAGCACCCGGTGCTGGTAGCGCGTGGGCACGGCGAAGTAGGAGAAGATCAGCGCGATCACGAAGATGTTGTCGACCGCGAGCGACTTCTCCACCAGGTAGCCGGTGAGGAACTCCAGCGCCGGCGCCCGCCCCGCGAAGAGCCAGATCCCCGCGTTGAACAGGAGCGACACCGCCACCCACACGGCGCTCCACGCCGCCGCCTCGCGCAGGCGGACCTCGTGCGCCTTGCGGTGGAAGACCCCCAGGTCCAGGGCCAGCATCAGCAGCACGAAGCCGTTGAACGCCACCCAGAACCAGATGCTCGTCGCCAAGGTCCCTCCTCTCGTCGGGGGCCGTGGGGGCGCAAAAAGAAGCGAGACCCCTACGGCACGGTTCACGTGTCCGTAGTGGTCTCGCCGAGGCCTCGGCCTCCCGCGCGCCCGGGGGCGCCTGCCGGCACCCCGTCCTGACGTTACGCGCGATACCGGCCTCGAGCGGCCGGCGGGCTACTCCCCACTGCTGTTTGTGTGCTTCGAGGATCGCGAAAATCGCGCCGCGGGTCAACCGCGGAGGGGTCCGCAACCCCTCTGCTCATCACCATTTAATGTCGGTTGGGTCAGACCGTGCTCTTGGGGCCCTTCCCGGCCTGCCTTCCTGCGGCCCCCGCTCGACGCCTCACCCTCCAGCGACGCCACCGCGTCCCGCATGGTGTCCTCCTCTACGTAGTCGTAAAACGCGCCGCATCGTCTCCCCGGTGGTTCCCGCTAGCTCCTCCTGCATCGTCAGGCAGGAACATGCGCCGTGCATCATTCGGGGGATCGGGCGCTCGGGTCCATGAGCTGGCCCACGAAGAGGAGCGCCCTGGTGCGGTCGTCGCGGATGGCGACGAAGAAGGGGCGGTCGGCCACAAAGCGCACCGGCGGCTCGGTGATGCTGGTGTCGCTGGTCACAAACTCGCTGGTGACCGCGGCGGCCTCGGTCCCTTCCTCGTTCACCTCCACGAAGGTCCGCTGCTGCGCCCGGCTCACGAACAGGTTCCGCCCCCCGAGCGACTCCGGCGGAGCTATGGCGAGCAGCTCGGCGCGGGCGGGGTCGAACACGGCGGCCATCCCCAGCGCACGGAGCGGCCCCACCAGGTCGTACGTGCCCCTCGCGGTGAAGCGCGGCAGTGAGAGCTGCACCTCGGTCTGTCCGAAGCGCTGCATCCAGAGCCCAAGGCTGTCCGCGTTCACATTCTCGCGGAGGGCCGCGAGCGTTCTCCCCGAGTCGGGAAGGAAGACGTACATGGCGAAACGCCCTCCGCAGTACGGGATGCGGACGGCGGAGAAGCCGTCGCCCTTCAGGTGCCCGTAGCCGCCCAGCCGCGTCATCATCGGCGTCTGTATCGTGCTTCCGTCCTCCAGGTGGAACGCCTGCGGGATGGTGGAGCTCGGCTCGAACTCGTCCGCCCAGCGCCCTTTGAAGTACACGGCGTTCATCAGCATCAGTACCAGCGACGGGTCCAGCGGGCCATCGGCCACGGTCGGGATCTTCCCCTTCGTGCTGCGTGAAGCCCACTCGTTCATCCGGTTCACGGCGGCGGGGGCCGTGAAGTCCACCGTCTCCACCTCGGCGCGGTAGAAGGCACGGTTGCGGGCCAGGAAGTCGGGGGCGAAGCGGACCCCCTCCCGCGCCCAGAGCGAGTTGCCCACGGCGAGCTCCACGTCCTCCGCGGCCATCGCCTCCAGCAGCGCCAGGTTGGCCTGGTTCATCGCCTCCAGGTCGGTCCCGATGTCGCCCAGCCCCAGCGTTTCCTGCATGGCCTTGCGAGTGGCGCCCGTGGCGCCGTTGTACAGCATCCCGAACGCGAGCCCCGCGCTGAGCGGCGAGACGAACACGTTCTCGCCCGGCGTGGCGGCGGCGATCTTCCGGTAGAGGTCCAGGCCGAACCCGCCGTAGGTGAGGCGGATGGCGGTATCCTGCACGGTGTCGGACCGGGGGCCGCCGGCGCCGCAGGTGATCGCGGCGTCCTGCACGGCGTCGCCCCGAGGCCCGCCGTCGTCCCGCGAGCAGGCGGCGAGCACGAGCGGGAGGCCGGCGGTCGCCACGGCGACGGCGGCTGCGCGAAGGTGCATGGTGGACTCTGCGGAGGCGGTGAGTGCACGGGTAATCGGTATCGAGACGACGGTACGTGCGGGGGAGTGCGAGGGTTTCGCCGGCCAGAGGAAGGTCGGGGAGGAGGAACCCGGACGCGGAAGAGCGCTTGCGAGCGCCGCCACCCGTTCGCCACCGGTCGGTGCAGGTTGCGCGCGCACATCCAGCTTCCGCCGTTTCCGCGCATCTTGCTGCGTTCGGCCGTCCTGGCATAATCTGCGAGGCATCACGGTCGACGAGGAGGGGCGGAGATGGGGGAAGACCGGGCACGGCTGTTCGTCGGCATCCCCTTTCCCGCGGCGCTGCGGGAGGAGCTGCAGGCGTACCTGCGCGCCACCTTCGGCGAGCGGCTGCCGGGGCGCGCGGTACCGCCGCCCAACTGGCACCTGACGCTGCGCTTCCTCGGGGCGACGGACGCCGCGCGCCACCGCCGCATCGTCGAGGAGCTGGGCCGCATCGACCCGCCGCCGCCGTTCGACCTCACCCTCGCCGGCCTGGGCGCCTTCCCGCGCGCCGGCCGGGCGAAGGTGCTGTGGACCGGCGTCGGCGAGGGCGCGGACGAGCTGCGCGCGCTGGCAGCATCGATCGAAGCCGCCGCCGTCCGCGCCGGCTACGCGCCCGAGCCGAAGCCTTTCTCGCCGCACCTCACCCTCAGCCGCCTCGACCCGCCCGCCGACCTCCGCGCGACCATCGAACGCGCGCCGGCCTTCACCGGACGGATGCGCGTCGACGCGTTCGTCCTCTTCCGCAGCCACCTCGGTGGAGGCCCGCCGCGCTACGAGCCGATCGAGCGATTCCCCCTGAAAAGCTGAACTCACACGGAGTCAACGGAGTCAGCGGAGTCGTTTTCCGTTGACTCCGTTGACTCCGTGTGAGACCCGTTTGTTCAGCCGTCTGGCACGCATCTCTCTGAGCCGCCCGCAGAACTTCAGAGCGGAGGGATCGAGGGATGCAGCTCGAGGGACGGGTGGCGCTGATCACCGGCGCCGGCGAGGGGATCGGCCGCGCGGCGGCGAAGCTGCTGGCGAAGGAGGGCGCCCGCATCGGCGCGCTCGGCCGCACGCGCGAGGACCTGGAGACGGTGGTCAAGGAGATCGAGGCGGACGGCGGCGAGGCGACGGTGCTCTGCGCCGACATCAGCAAGCCCGACGAGATGCAGGGGGCCGTGCAGAAGCTGGTGAACGCCTGGGGCCGCATCGACGTGGTCTTCGCCAACGCGGGCGTCAACGGCGTCTGGGCGCCCATCGAGGAGCTGAAGCCGGAGGAGTGGGCGCAGACCATCGGCATCAACCTCACCGGCACCTTCCTCACCATAAAATACGCGGTGCCGCACCTGAAGAAGCAGGGCGGCTCGGTCATCATCACCAGCTCGGTGAACGGCACCCGCATCTTCAGCAACACCGGCGCGACCGCCTACTCCACCACCAAGGCCGGCCAGGTGGCGATGGGGAAGATGCTGGCGCTGGAGCTGGCCCCGAGCAAGGTGCGGGTGAACGTGATCTGCCCGGGGGCCATCGAGACCGAGATCGACGAGAACACCGAGAAGCGCCACCTGGAGAAGGTGAAGATGCCGGTGGAGTTCCCGGAGACCCACCAGCCGCTGACGCGGGGCCCCGGCACGGCCGAGCAGGTGGCACGGCTGGTGCTGTTCCTGGCCTCCGACGCGTCGGACCACATCACCGGCACGGAGATGTGGATCGACGGCGGCGAGTCGCTTCTCAAGGGGTAAGCGATGGCCGGCGAGCCCGCGCACGCGCCCGATCCCGCACCGCCCGGCACCCGCGCCGGCGAGCACGGCGACCGTCCCGCCACGCCCGGCGCGGCCGCGCGGGAGAGCGCGCACGACCACGACGACGCGCTGGTGGACGAGGCCAGCGACGAGTCGTTCCCCGCGAGCGACCCGCCCGCGAGCACGCACGTGCACGCCGGCCCGCCCGACCCGGTACACTAAAGACCCCGGACGCGCCTCCCGTGAAGATCACCCTGCTTTCCGACGACCGCATCCGGCTGGACGGCGGCGCGGGGCCCATGAGCATCGAGGCCGAGAGCGCCGAGACGTCGTACTCGCCCTTCCACATGCTGGCGAGCGCGGTGGCCACCTGCACCCTCTCGGTGCTGCACGCCTGGGCGGCGAACGCCAGGATCCCCGCCGAGGGGCTGGCGATCGAGGTCGGATGGAGCTTCGTGGAGGACCCGCACCGCGTGGGCACGATGACGGTGGACATCGACTGGCCCGGCCTCCCCGAGAACCGGCGGAACGCGGCGCAGCGGGTGGCGGACCTCTGCACCGTCAAGGTCACCATGAAGCATCCCCCCGAGTTCGTCACCCAGGTGAACGCGGGCGCGGCGGCGGCGGCGGGCGCCGCATGACCATCCCGGTCGTCCGCTTCGTCTTCGGCGGCCGGGAGGCGCAGGCCGCGGGGAGCGGTCGCCCGTGGACGGTGGTGTACGACGGCCAGTGCAAGGTCTGCGGCCGCCTGGTGAAGCTGCTGGACAAGTGGGACTCGCGCGACGAGATCGAGACCATCCCCTTCCAGAACACCAGCGTGCTCAGCCGCTTCCCCTGGATCCCCGCCGAGGCCTATGCAGAGGCGATGCAGCTCGTGGGGCCGGGCGGACAGACCTGGCAGGGCGGGTACGCGATCGAGCAGCTGCTGAAGATCCTGCCGTTCGGCGGGCTGCTGGGGTGGGCGTTCAGGCTCCCGTTCTTCGGCGCGCTCTTCAACCGCTTCTACCGCTGGTTCGCGCGCAACCGCTACAAGTTCGGCTGCGGCGAGCACTGCGCCATGCGCCCCGCCAGGCTCGACTTCCGCGACCAGGAAGCCGCCTGACGCTTTTCCATTCGATTGCGCATTCTTTGGTTCGCCAAACAGCTTTGGCTCTCACAGAGGTCGCAGAGGACACGGAGGAAAGCACTGCAGTTCCTCTGTGACCTCTGTGACCTCTGTGAAAGGTTGCAGTTTGAATCTGCTGCCGAATGCACAGTCAATCAGCGTAATCGGTATGACGCGCCTCGCCCACGCAGGGTGGATGATCGGCTGCGCGGCCCTGCTCGCGGCGTGCGACCGGAGCCCGGACGCGCGCCGTCCCGTATCCACCCCGCCGGTCCGCATGGAGGTGCGGCTGCGCGAGTGGGCCGTCGACCTGCCGGAGACCCTCCCTGCCGGCACCATCACCTTCGCCGTCCGCAACCTGGGGCACGACGACCACGCCTTCCGCATCCACGGCCGCGGGATCGACGCCGCCACGCGCGTGCTGGAGCCCGACCTCGCCGACGCTGGCGCCCCGGCCGCTACCGGATCGAGTGTCCCGTGAAGGAGCCCGAAGAGCGCGAAGACCACGCCCGGCTGGGGATGCGCCGCACCCTTGTCGTAATCCCGCGCTGACGCACGCTCCGAATGTTTGTGTAGGTGGCCGTCCCGGCGCCGACGTACGTTGGTCGTGGGGGAGAGCACGCCGCGCTCCGTCCGCAGTCGCTGGACTTCCAGAACAGGAGGCCGCCTGATGGACATCCGCCGAACCATCCCCGTCCTGCTCGCCCTGGCCGCGCTCGCCGCCGCGCCCGCCCGGAGCGCGGCCCAGGCGCCCCGCACCATCCCCGTCCGGCTCAGCGAGTACCGCATCGAAATCCCGGACACCGTGCAGCAGGGGCAGGTGGTGCTGGCGGTGACCAACGCCGGCACGGTGCCGCACTCCTTCCGCATCCGCGGCCACCGTGGCCAGGTGTTCACGCGCACCCTGGCCCCCGGCCAGTCGGTGGACGTGCCGATCCGGCTGATCGTGGGCGAGTACCTCACCTACTGCGGTGAGAAGTCCGGCGGGACGGAGCACCGCAAGGAGGGGATGGAGCAGCGCGTCCGGGTGGTCTGGTAAACGGCATCTCACGCAGAACGGCACTGGACGAGCAGCCGGCGCTCGACGGCCTCGGCACCCTCGCCTCCGCGCCCGCGGCCGAGGCACCCCGCGCGGCCTTCCGGGTGCCGCGGCGCTTCTTCGAGCACGTGTCGAAGTCGTCGGGTACGGTCAGCCGGCCGCGCGCGCTCCCGAACCGGCGCGGCTTCCGATGCCGGGCGAGGGGGACGATCTTCGCGACCGCCTCACCTTCGCGAGTGAGCGCGTAGCGCTCGGCATACTTCCCCACCTCTGCCTCGGAGAAGTCGTACTCCGGGAGCATCTCGTCGTCGGGGTCAGCGCCGCCTGGAGTCCGCAACACGTCCTCGATCATCGCCTCGCTGCGGGCAGTGCTCCGGCGCGGTGGATGCAATCGGCGGCGGTCTTGAGGATACGGACCGACACGAGGGACGGTGCATCCGGATCGAGATTCGCCGGATCGCTGCCGATCACCAGGTCCAGAATGAGCAGCATCAATTCGGGCTCCGCGACAGTCACGGGGCCTTCGGGCTTCGTTTGCAGGTCGCGGACGAACGCGGCGCTCGCCTTCCATGCATGGAGGATCTCGCCTTTCCGGATCTTGCGGAAGGTCGCCCCGGTCCGACGGAACGCGTCGATGATCAGCGCGAGCAGCGCGAGCGTCAGGCCACGCTCGCGGTCCGGCAGGCCCATTGAAAACGCGGCCACGAACCCGGCGAGATCTTCCTGGAACGGGCCGCAACCCTGCCGCATCGCCTCCCGTTCCTCCGGTGAGGCCACTTCGAAAGCTCCGAGCGTCTGCTCGACGATCTCCTCGGTCACCAGCGGCTTCATCACGTCCCGTCCGCAGCATCACACAGGGTGAAGGATGTCTTTTTCGTCCGGAACATAACTGTTTCGACCCGCCCATCCAAGCGAATTCACCCACAGACGCGAAGACGCAGAGAGGCTCGGCGGCTCTCTCTGCGTCTCCGCGCCTCTGCGTGAGATGCCGTTACTTCTTCGCCGCGGCGGCGCTGTCGGCGGCGCGCACGCTGTCGGCCTTCTGCAGGTACATCCACACGCCGCGGAGCTCGTCGTCGCGCAGCTTGCCGATCGCGCTCCAGGGCATGTAGCGGTCGACCAGCCGCCGGCCCGTGGGGGTCACGCCGGTGCGCAGGGCCTGGATGAACTGCGCCTCGGTCCACTTCCCGGCCGCGCCGGTGCGCGAGATGTCCGGCGAGGGCGGCGCGCCCGGTTCGCCGCCGACTTTCTGGCCGCGCAGGTCCTTCCCGTGGCAGAACTGGCACCCGAGGGAGACGAACTTCCCGTATGCCACGGTCGCGCCCGGCGGCGACGCGACCACGCGCTGGCGGGCATGGTCGATCTGCTCGGCCGCCACGATGGGGGCCCCGAACGCGTGCAGCGCGTGGGCGAGCGGGTACAGCGTCCGCGGCGGCTGCGCGCCATCCACCGGCGGCACGCTGCGCAGGTAGGCGATGATCTGCGCCACGTCCTGGTCGCGGAACTGGTTGTACTCGTTGGCGGGCATGATGAAGAGGGCGCTGCCGTCGCGCCGCACGCCGTGGCGGATGGCGCGCTCCAGCTCCGCGTCGGTGTAGGCGCCGCCCACGCCGCCCCGGCCGCGGGTGAGGTTCGGCGCCGCCAGCCTGGCCATGGGGAAGGCGTCGATCATCACCTGGCCGCCGAGGTTGCCCGCGTGGCAGCCGGTGCAGCCGCTCAGCGTGGCGAGCGCGTGCCCGCGCGCCAGCGACGCCGAATCGGCCGGCACCGTGATCCGCGCCGGGGCGATGGCGTAGCGCTTCCGGAACTTCATCGAGCTGATCACCCAGCCGACGGCGAACACCAGCACGATCAACGCGACCAGCCCGAGCAGGACTTTCCCGAGGATTCGCAGTGCCTTGCGCATGATGGGGACTCTGGTGGGGAGGGGTGATGCAGCCCGCTGGATGAAGGGAGCCGGCGTGCGCCGGAGCGGAGGGCGGGACTGCGGGGGACTGCGGGGCGGTGGAGCGAAACGCGATGGGGAACCGCGCCGGGCGACAGGATAAGGGAGTGCACGGAAGATGGAAACCCCGTCGTCGCCTTCCGCGTCGCCCACCGATCCACACGGGCCACGGCGATGGTTCGCGTGTCCGCATCGCAGGGACAGACCCGTCGCGGGAGGTCGCGGTTGACGCGCGGCGGCACGCCGATTCCATTGGCTGCGCAGTTGAATCGACCCGCCCGTTCATCGGAGCTCCGCTTGACCGACGCGCCCCGCCCCCCGCACCACGGCCCCGACGGCCGCTTCCGCATTCCCTGGCCGCTGGACGCACCCGAGGAGCGGAGCGGCGCCAGCATGTTCCGCTGGTATTGGGAGCGGACGCGCCGGAAGCTCGCGCCCAATCCCCGCCCGGAGCAGGTCCCCCTCGCCCCGCACGCCGCCGCGCCACGGACCACGCCCGGCGAGATCCGCGCGACCTGGGTGGGGCACTCGACCTTCCTGCTGCAGGCGGGGGGATTGAACCTGGTCACCGACCCGCACTGGAGCCGCCGCGCCTCACCCACGCAGCTCTTCGGTCCGGCGCGGTTCCAGGCGCCGGGGATCGCCTTCGATGAGCTCCCGCCGCTGGACGCGGTGCTGGTCTCGCACGACCACTGCGACCACCTGGACCACGGCACCGTCAGGCGCCTCCGCGACCGCTTCGGCGCGGGGCTGAAGTGGATCGCGCCGCTGGGCCACCGCGACTGGTTCCGCGGCCTGGGGGTGGAGGTCACGGAGCTGGACTGGTGGGGCGAGACGGAGGTGGACGGGCCCGGGGGAGCGGTGCGCGTGGTGTGCACGCCCGCGCAGCACTGGTCGCGGCGCACCGTGCGCGACATGAACGCGCGCCTCTGGGCCTCGTACGCGCTCCTCCTCCCCGGCGGCCGGCGCGTGTACTTCGGCGGCGACAGCGGCTACTTCGCCGGCTACCGCGAGATCGGGGAGCGCCTGGGTCCCTTCGACCTCTCGTTCATTCCCATCGGCGCGTACGAGCCGCGCTGGCTCATGGCTCCCGCGCACCTGGACCCGGAAGAGGCCATCCGCGCCTGGCGCGACCTGGGCGGCCGCGGCGCCTTCGTCCCCATGCACTGGGGCACCTTCCGCCTCTCCGACGAGGACCCGCTGGAGGCCCCCGTCCGCCTCCGCGCCGCCTGGGAAACCGAGGGCCTCCCGCCGGATGACCTCCACGTCCTCCGCCACGGCGAGACCCTGGTGCTGGACCTCCGTTGACTCCGTGTGAGACGCTAAGCAGGTATCGGCGCGCGACTTGCCTCGGCAGATCCACCGAACCCACCTCCAGGATCTGCCGATGAACCGACGCGCCTCGCTGGCCACGTTCGCTCTCGCCGCCCTGCTCGCCGCCTGCGGCGTCTCCACCTCGGGCCCCGCGCCGGCGCCCGGACCCGCGCCGCGCCCCGTTCCGGCGGCTCCGTCGGGCGCGAACGCGGCGGGCGCGTTCCCCGGCTTCGACACCGGCATCTATCCCGGCGACGACGCCCTGCGCGCGTGGCGCCGGTCGTCGCCGTACGTGTGGGTCGGCTACTACCTCCCCGCGCCCTGCCACCGGGACGCGTCGTGGTCCGGCAAGCGCGAGCGGCTGATCGGGATGGGCTGGGGCACGGCCGTCATCTACCTCGGCCAGCAGGACTGGGCCGCGGCGCCGGGCCGCGTTCCCGCCGCGCGCGACACCGCCACCCGCACCGACTCGACCGCGAATGCGCAGCCGTCCGCGCCTCCGGCCCCGCCCGCCTGCTCCGCGTCGAACCTCTCCGCCGCGCGCGGCACCACCGAGGCGGCCGACGCGGCGGCGAAGACGGCGGCCGAAGGGTTCCCCAGCGGCACCCTGGTCTACCTGGACGTGGAGCGGGTGACGGCGGTCTCCCCCGCGCTGCTGGAGTACGTGCGCGGGTGGATCGACGGGATGCTGGCCGACGGCCGGTTCATCCCCGGCATCTACTGCCACCGCCTGAACGCCGACGCGCTGCGCGACGCGGCGCGCGCCGTCTACGCCGCCCGCGGCCGGGCGGGCGAGCCGCCCTTCTGGGTGACCTCGTCGGGCGGCTTCTCGCTGGAGCAGGCGCCGCGCGGCGTGGGGCTGGACTACGCCAGCATCTGGCAGGGGCGGCTGGACGTGGCGGAGACGTGGGGCGGGGTCACGCTCACCATCGACGCGAACGTCGCGGACACGCGGTCCCCATCCGGCCAGCGATGAAACGAAGTGCTAAAGTGCTAAGTGCTAAGTGCCGAGTGCCAAGTGCCAAGTGCCAAGTGCCAGGAGAGGGGGGTGGACGCGGCGGGGGTGAGGCCTGCAACAGAGCGTGCAAGGCAGAGGTCTCGTCGCCGGTCGGGGAACACACCAGGGCTGCGGCATCGTCCGCGAAGGCGGACTTCGTGCCGTTCCCAGCGGCGGGTTTCCAATCCGTCGGGCCCTGGAGACGCAAGCGTATGGCAGAACGTCCCGAACCGTCTCCGAAGGGGTTGCGGGGTACGGGCTTGGGGTTGATAATTGGTGCCCTGTCCACGCGACCTCCCCGCACCCGACCGACCGTTTCGGCAACCAGCCCGCTTACGAACGCCTGTCCCCTTCACCCGCGCCGGACCGCGCACGTCGCGCCACCGGCGGACCCCTTCAGACGGCAATGGCGAAGCATTCTCCCCTGACGGACCAGGAGCTGTTCGAGATCGAAGCGCTGGCCTGCGACGCGACCCCCGGACCGTGGGAGGCGCAGACGGTGCTCGACTTCCAGACCGGCGAGAGCACCCGCGTGGTGGCGCACGTTCCCCCCGCCGCCGACGACTACGTGTACGTGGTGGAGCGCGACGGGGAGATCGCGGAAGAGGACCAGCGCTTCATCGCGGCGCTCCACCCCGACGCCGCGCTCCGCCTGGTGAAGGAGATCCGCCGCCTGCGCCGCGTGGAGGAGCGCCACCAGTCGCTCTGCTCCGTGCTCCAGCACCTGAACACCTTCCTGGAGCGGCGCGGCCTGGTGGCGCAGGCCCAGCGCTTCGTGGAGGTGCGGGCGCAGCTCGAGCGCATCCAGCCGGAGGGGTACGCCCCCGACACCGTCGCAGACCCGGCCCGGGGCCGGACGCGGCCGGTTTCGGTGGTCTGAGTTTCGCAAAAGGGCGCCCGGGGGCGCCCTTTTCCGCAACCGCGTGAAAACGCCGTACGCATGACCGCCCGCAGCATCCGCCTTCCCGATCGCTTCTACCTTCCCCGCGTGGACGCCGAGGGACGCGAGGTGCGCGACCTGATGCCGTGGGAGGGCGCGCTGGGCTACGCCACCGACGGCGAGCGCCTGGGCATCCAGTACGCCGACGGCAGCGTGGTCTGGCTGGGCCGCGGCGCCCCGGCGGACGATGGGGAGGCGGTTGGCGACGACGACGGGCGGCCGGGCAACCCGGCCGAGGCCGCGCGCATCTTCGCCGACGACTTCGAGGGGGTGAACCTCGACGCGCTGGTCGAGGGGATCCGCAGCTACATCGACCTGCACCCGGTGCTCAAGACCGTCTGGCGCGCCGACGTGGAGACGCTCGAAGCCCTCCGCCACCGCGCGCAGCTTGCCGACGAAAGCTGAACGCGGCGCCTCGGCCGCCGATCCTCCCCATGTCCGCAGAATGAAGCCGTCTTTCTTCGACCGCCTCCTGCCTTCCCGCTTCCGCCGCTCCGCACCGCAATCCGGCGACACCGTCCCCCCGCACCTGCTGGAGCCGATCCGCCTCGACGGCACCCCCGAGGAGCTGGCCGCGGTGCGGCCGGGCGAGACGCTGCCGGACGCCGTCGCGGCCGAGGCCGACCGGTTCGCGGAGCTGGGGAACGCGCGCATGGAGGAGGGCGCGTACGTCGACGCGCTGGCGGCGTTCCGCCAGGGGCTGGAGATCCTCCCGCCGCCGCGGTACCGGTGGGAGGCGGCGGAGTGGTTCCTGGCGGGGATCGGGGACGCGCTCTGGTTCCTGAAGTGCCACCTGAACGCCGTCCCCATCTGGAACGACATGCTGCTCCATGGCGCCGTGGGGAAAGGGTGGGTGCACCTCCGCCGCGGACAGACGCTGTACGAGCTGGGCGATTTCAAGGAAGCCGAGAGCGAGCTGATGCGGGCCCTGCTGCTGGAGGGCCAGCCGCTCTTCGAGGGAGAGGACCGGAAGTACTGGAACTACATCACCTCGCGGGCGCGCCCGCCCGAGGGGTGGACGAGCTGGGAAGGATGGACCGGCGCGGAGCCGGGGAGCCAGATGTACGAATGGCTCATGAACCTCGACCTCTACGAGTACCGTTCACGCCCGCAGAACTGAGCCGGCCAAACGCCCGCTCAGACCGTCTGGCGCACCGACGTGGAGACTCGAAGGCCTCCGCCACCGCAATCAAAGTCAAAGTGCTGAGTGATGAGTGCTGGATCGCGCAGACCAGCACTCAGCACTCAGCACTTTCTGTTACCGATATCCGTCGCCCTGCTGCGCGCGAGGGTTGATGATGCTCTCGGCGAGCGCGGTCAGGCGATGGTCGGTGTCGCCCTCCTCGTCCAGCGTCTGCTGCAGGGTGCGGGCGTGGTCCGCCATCCCCAGCCGGTCGGCGTAGGTGCGCACGCAGCCGTAGCCGGCGATCTCGTAGTGCTCCACCCGCTGCGCCGCGGCGATCAGGCCGGCGTCGATGGTGTCCGGGTCGCCCGTCTCCTTCACCATCTCCTGCCCCTCCTTCAGCAGCCCCTCCATCCCCTTGCAGTGGTGGCCGCCGGGCTTCTCGCCCATCCCGTCGAAGATGGCCTCCAGGCGCTTCACCTGGTCGTGCGTCACCCGCTCGTGCTCCTGGAAGGCGCTCTTGAGCTCGGGGTTGTGCGCCCGCTCGGCCATCTGCGGCAGCGCCTTGAGGATCTGGTTCTCGGCGCTGTAGAGGTCGCGAAGCTGCTCCACGTACAGGTCCTTCAGCGAGTCCATCGACATCTTCTCTCCTGTTGCTGGCCCGTCCACACCCGACGTCGGGGGCGGATGGAGCCTGCACGGCGTGTACCACCGGGGTGGATGACGGGGCGCGGCGGCGAGGTTATCTTTCGACCCTTCGCCCGCCGGAAACCATCCGCGCCGCCCGACCGTACCACCCTCCGCAACCTCCGGCGCCGCGCGCACTTGCCGCGCCCGTCCCTCTTCCTGGAAGACGATGTACGGAATCGCGGGACTGCTCACCGGCCGCACCCTCGCGGGGCGCTACCTGATCGAAGCGGTGATCGGCCGTGGCGGGATGGGCGCCGTGTACCGCGCGGTCGACGAGCGCCTCTCCCGCCCGGTGGCGGTGAAGGTGGTGGGCGCCGTCACCACCGACCCGGCCGAGCACGACCGCCTGCGCGCGCGCTTCCACCGCGAGGCGCGCGCGGCCGCGGCGCTGCGGCACGCGAACGTGGTGCAGGTGCACGACTTCGGCACCGATCCCGAGCTGGACCTGGACTTCCTGGTGATGGAGCTGCTGCACGGCGAGGACCTTTCCGCGCGGCTGATGCGCGGCGGGGCGCCTCCGCTCCCCGCCAGCCTCTCCATCCTCCGCCAAGCGGCGCGCGGCCTGGCCGCCGGCCACCGCGCGGGGATGGTGCACCGCGACGTGAAGCCGGGGAACCTCTTCCTGGAGGAGGACGAGGGGCACGACGGGGTGCACGTGCGCGTGCTGGACTTCGGCATCGCGCAGGTGGGCGGCGAGGAGGGGACGGTCACGCAGCTCACGGTGTACGGCCGCTCCCCCTTCTCCCCCGCCTACGCCTCGCCCGAGCAGCTCCGCGGCGACGAGCAGATCACCGCCGCCTCCGACGTGTTTTCCCTGGCCGCGGTCGGCTACCACCTGGTGACGGGGACGCGCCCCTTCACCTCCGCCGACCCCGCGCGCGCCCTCTCCGAGGTGGCCGACGCGGTGCGCCTGCTGCGTCAGCGCGCCCCCGCGCTCGACGACACCACCCACGCCGTCCTCGTCCGCGCCCTGTCGCGCGCGCCCGCCGAGCGCTTCCCCCACGCGGGCGCCATGGCCGACGCGCTCTCCGGCATCGAGCCGGCCGCGGCGGAAGCGCGCGCCGCCACGCCGGTGCCGGCCTTCGCCGCGCCCGCGCCGCAGCCGACCTTCGCGCGCTCCACCCCGTCCGCCCCGCCGCGCCCCGCCCCCCCGGCCGACGAGACGCGGCTCTACGCGCCGCCCCTCTATCCCGCCCCCACACCGGACGCGCAGCCGCGCCCGGCCGCACCGCCCCCGCCTCCCGCGTATGGACCGCCGGGCGCCCCGGCGTACGCGGTGAGCGGACAGGCGCCGGCGCCGGGATACGCGCCGCAGCCGCGGCCCGGGCCCTTCGCCCGGTTCATGCGCGCGCTCTGGGAGCTGACGGTCACCACCACGGCCATCGCCCTGTTCGTCGCCTCGTGGGCGCTGGCGGTGTACGCCGTCGCCGAGGGGCGGCCGCGGCGGCTGATGGCTGGGATGGCGGCCACCGTGCTCTTCACCCCCTTCGCCGTGCACCGGCTCACCTCGCGCCGCGGGCGCCTGGGCTTCGCGGTGTTCGGCTCGCTGGTGGCGACGCTCGTCGGCTGGCGCGTGGTGGGGCGCGGCACCGGCGACCCCGCCATCGCCCTGGCCGCCGTGTTCGGGCTGCAGGTGCTCGCCTGCTTCCTGATGTCGTGGCTCACTCGCCGCCGCGAGCCCGATCCGCCTCCGTATCCCCAGTAGCACCGCGCAAGGCACGTGAGTTGCGCCCCCGCCCCCCTTTCGACGCGCGTGACCACCTCGGAAAGCGGAGACGGGATGATGAGGGTGAAGGAGCTCGCGGCGGCCGCGGCCCTGGCGGCGCTGCTCGGGATGGCGGCGTGCTCGAAGGAGGGCGGCGGCGACTACCAGGGCGGCAGCGGCGGGGAGTCGGGCGACACCACGGGGATGAACGGCGGCGCGAACACCGGCAGCGGCGCCGGCCCCGCGAACACCGCGGGCGCCCCGTCCACGCCCCCCGCGCCGACCGACACCACCGCCGCCCCGTCGCCCGCGGCGGCGTCGGGCGTCCCGGTGCCGACGCAGACCGCGCCGGCGGGGCCGAGCAAGATCTCCACCCCCAGCGGCAGGGGTACGCCCCCGCAGCAGCACTGAAGCATCACGCAGAGACGCGGAGTCGCAGAGAGGCCGGGTGGTTCTCTCTGCGGCTCCGCGCCTCTGCGTGATACCGTTTTCCAGAATTCGCTATGCAAAGGACGTCATCCTGAGGACGGCCACGCAGAACTTGCGGCGTGCGAATCAGCCGGCAGTCCGAAGGATCTATAACCGCGGACGCAACAGGACCGGCCGTGTCGCTGCCGAA
>JBJMPM010000249.1:0-8413 GCA_045803205.1 Longimicrobiaceae bacterium | reverse complement strand
GGGTTCCGACGATTGCGTCAGCGCCGGACTCGTCGACGAGTGGCTGCAGGCTCGGAATGAGCTGAGTATCGAAATTTTTTTGCAGCACACCCGGTTCGGGCGTTCACCCCGTCATCTGCGCCTGAAGGCTTCGGCAACTGCGTCATCAGGGGGAATCGAGCCCACCGCAGCCTCCGTGCGTCGCCCAGCCTTCGTGGACAGGCCGAAGGATCGTCATCCAGCCAGCGATGCGGAGGACGTGCACGGCGACTCGGCTCGCCTCGTGACCTCCTGATCGATCCGTTCAGACAGCCGAGCTTTTCGCGATTGCCGAAGGAGCGAGGGGTCTCTCCAAAAAAATTTCGATCCTCAGCGCGGGCGCCGCCTGCGGTCACTCGTCGACGGGATCGGTGCGAGCGGGCGGGAGACCTGCTGCAACTAAATCTGCGATGAACCCAATTAATGTCCGCGCCGCCCTTCGTCAGCAAGAACCGAGAGCGCCGGAAGGTGAAAGCAGGCCATTCCGCGTGCCTCTCTGGAAAAACATTCGTCTCACGCAGAGACGCAGAGAGGCACAGGGAGAACCACTTCTCCGTGACTCTGCGTCTCTGCGTGAGACGCTTGATCGAGGCTCGATTCACGAAGTGAATTCGGGAGAACGGACCGGCATTCGAGGCGGGGCCGTCTGCCACATCAGCCTCACGTCTTCATCGGTGAGGCCGTACGCCTCGTTCACGAGGCCGGCGAGCCGCTCCTCCAGCGCCGCGGCCTCGCGGGCCATCTCCCGGATGCGCGGCGCATGCTCCGCGTATGCCTCCGTCAGGCGGGCGAGGTCCCTCGGGGTCACTCCCGGCGCGGTGCGGGGGCGGCGCCGCTTCACCTCCGCGACGAAGCCGTCCACCTCCATCCCGGCGAAGGATTCGAGCTTCTGGCCCGGCTTGTCGACGCCGAACTCGACGCGCAGCCATTCGGCCAGCTCGCGCCGCACCCTCCGCTCCCCGGAGGTGAGCGCGCGCAGGCGCTCCAGCGCGGCCTCTCCGGACTCGTGCCAGGCGTCGGGCGGAGCGGGGATCGGAAGCTCCTCCACGAAGCTGGCGAACAGGCGGAGCACTTCGTCCTTCCCGTGCACGGCGGTCTTCGAGGCGAAATACCACATCGCCGGGGAGTTGAGCACGGCGAGGGCCCACGGCGGTGCGGAGGGAATGAAGTAGACGGTGTTGTTGCAGAACCGTCCCTCGTCGTCGTAGCAGAAGCCGCTGGACCAGGTGATGTCCGGGTACAGGATCTTCGGCCCTGCGAACACTCCGTAGTACGCGCAGCTCCGCAGCTCCCACCAGTACTGGCCCTGGTCGGTCCGTTTGCGGAGCTGCGCCTCCATCGGCTTGAGGTGCGCGTACAGGCCGGGGTACGTGCGCTCGAAGAGCCGCTCCGCCTGCCGTTCCGGGGCCCCGCTCCATGGCCAGGGGTGGTTCTCGCTGCTGCGCAGCACGATCATCCACAGCCCCGCCCACGCCGGCGACCACCGCTCGACGTCCTGTCCGCGGACGAACGGCCGCAGGAGCTCGGCGCTCCGCGGGTCCCGCTCCACCAGCCGGCCGCGCGTGGCGCCGTCCACCAGGAACGCCTCGTTCAGCCCGGTCAACAGCCCGCGATAGGGCTTCGACCCGACGAATCGCGCCAGGGGCACCCCGGCCGCCCGGATCTTCTCCATCAGCCGCTGCACCTCGGGCGGCTCCAGGCTCCAGGGCGCGGCGGTGAAGCGGTCCGCGGGCACCCGGTACCCGTGCCCGGCCACGTATCCGCCCAGCTCCACGGACCCCAGCGCCTCGCGGGGAACGGTGCAGACCAGCGTGCCCTCCACCCCTTCGGGCTCCGCCCCGCCTTCGCGGCGCTTGCGCAGCAGCACGATGCAGGGGAACACGTCCGCGTCGGGGAACACCGGCGCGTGGCCGAAGTCCACGACCCGCTCCACCCGCGCGGCGTGGGCCACGTGCCCCCGCAGCCGCTCGCCATAGCCCGCCCGCAGCCACTTGTTGGTCACGATGTACGACAGCCGCCCCCCGCGCCGCAGCAGCTCCATCCCCTTCTGGTAGAAGTAGACGTAGAGGTCGGCGGCGCCGTCGTGCACCTGCGTGTACTCGGCGGCGAGGTACGGCTTGGCCGCGCCCACCTGCTCCTGCCGCACGTACGGCGGATTGCCGAGCACCGCGTCGAAGCCGGGGTCGTCCTTCCAGCAGGCGTGCCGCAGGTCGTAGAAGACCTCCGGGAACTCCAGGTCCCAGTGGAAGAAGTGGTGCTCGCAGGCGAGGGCGCGGGCGCGCTCCAGCGTCTCCCGCTCCTTCTTCCCGAAGGGGTTGCGGCTCCCCGCGCCGGCCTCGCGCACCTGGCCGCCGTGGTCCATCACCAGCCCGACCGCCGCCCGGTTGCCGAAGGCGCGGCTGGTCCACGCGTCGAGCAGCGCCCGGTCCGGCGCGATCAGCCGCTGCACGTCGCGGTAGAGCGAGAGGCTCTGCAGCGCCTCGTCCGGGGTCGCGTCGGGCACGCTGGCGACCTCGTCCATGAGCTCCGCCGCGCGCAGCACTCCGGCCAGGCGCACGCCGAAGGCGTCGAGCTGGCCGGCGGGGCTGGCGGCCATCGCGTCGAGCGCGGCCGGGAGCGTGGTGCCGAGGAGCGAGTTCCCGGGCTTCAGGTGGTGGTCGAGGAAGGAAAGGGGCGCGCCGTAGGTGAACGAGTCCAGCCAGAGCGAGAGCTGGGCGAGCTCCACCGCCATCGGGTTCAGGTCCACGCCGTAGATGCAGCGCTTCACCACCAGCCGCCGCAGCAGGTGCGCGTCCTTCAGCCGCTCCGGCTCGATCGCGATCCCCTGCTCCCCCAGGTCGTCCACGATGTGGCCGCGCATCGCGGCGATGTCGCGGAAGACGGGGTTGTCGGGGAGCTCGTCCAGGAGGAGGACGACCTGCTCGGTGATCCACTCGGTCGCGTCCACCAGGAAGTGGCCGCTCCCCATGGCGGGGTCGCAGACGCGCATCCCCAGCAGCGCGTCGACCGCCGCCGGCTCCAGCACGGACAGGCGCCGCAGCACGTCGTTCGTCTCGGCCGTCCACCGGCCGCCGTCCGCGCGCTGCGGGTTCTCGGCGAGCTTCGCCCGCGCCGTCGCCAGCCGTGCCTTCAGCGGCGCGATCTCCCGCATGAGCGAGCGGAAGCGCTCGGCCCGCTCCGCCAGCACCGGCCCGAGGGTGCTGTCGACCATGTAGCGCACCACGAACTGCGGCGTGTAGTACGACCCCGAGCCGTGCCGGCGCGCCTTGTCGCGGTGGAGGCGCACCTCTCCGTCTTCGCCGGCCTGCAGCTCGTATTCGAGCAGCCCCTCGTAGATCGAGCCGAGCTGCTGCACGCTCAGCGAGCCGTAGTCGATGAAGTGCCCGTCGGCGTCGCGCGTGAGCCGCTCCAGCGCGGGGTAGAGCCAGGCGTCGGCGATGCCGTGCGTGGCGAAGAAGGCGTTGCGCGGGTGCGCGGCCCCGAACAGCGCACCGCCGTAGCGCGGCACGGCCAGCCCCGGGTCGCCGCGGTCCAGGATGCGGAAGAGCGCCGCCAGGTCGTTCCAGAGGTCGCCCGCCACCTCGCTCAGCCGGTACCCGCGCGAGAGCGCCTCTGCCACGCGGCGGCGCACGCCCACCAGCCCGTAGCGCCCGTATCCCCCCTCCTGGTCCACCGGCAGGAGCCCGCGGGCCTCGGCATAGAGCACGAAGAGCAGCCGGTACAGCAGGCGGAGGGTGCCCTCGTAGACCTCCCGCAGCGCCGCGGGAGACTCGTCCGCCGCTCCCGCCTCCCGCCGCCAGCGGACGAAGCCGCGGGCGAGGTGCGGGAACACCTCCTCGTAGATGCGCGTCTTCAGCCGGGCCTCGAGCTCCGCCCCATGGCGGAGCGAGCCGCCCAGCATGCGGTCCAGGAACGACTCGCCCGTGGCGGCGTCGCCGCGGAAGGCCGCCGCGCGGAAGAAGAGCCAGAACCAGCGGAACGCGGCGGGGTCCCGGTCCTCCAGGATGCGCTCCAGGTCCACCGCGAAGTAGGTGTCCACGCGCGACCGGGCGCGCATGGCGTAGAGCCGCCACTCCTTGCCGTTGGTGAGGATCCCCCAGTCCACCCCGGTGGCCACCAGGTAGGTGACGATCTGGAAGCTCGGGTTGGCGTTGCTCAGGCCGTTGCGGGCGTCCTTCACCTCGCGGTCCAGCGGCCGCGCCCAGTACTTGGCGTCGGCGACCGCCGCTGCATGGGCCCCGGAGCCGTTTCCGGCGGCCTTGGCCGCGGGGGTGGTGAACAGCAGGTAGTCCGGCCGGTTCCGCCTGCCGAAGAGCGGCGCGTCCGGCTGCACGGAGTAGCTCCACCCCAGCACCCGCGCGAGGATGGGCCGCACCCACTCCTCCTCCGTCTGCGCCTCGTTGAGCCGCGGGAGCTGGTGGCGCGTGGCCGCGTAGAGCTCCAGGGCGTGGCTCCAGGCGCCGTCCACCTCCTCGGCCCACTCGGGGTGCTCGCGTGCCCCGGTCGCCAGGTAGTGGTCGGAGAACAGGTTGCGGTTGTCGTACGGTGCGGTGGCCGCCTGCGCGCCCTTCGTTGCGACCATCGGAGCTGGAGATTCGCCGCAGACGGCCGGCACGGGGGTGCTCCCGCGCGGCGGCCGTCATGCGCCATAGTGGTATAAGTGGTCACAACATAATCGATGATGGAGAGCAAGGACAATCGGCCCTTCGAGGTTCACACGACGGGACGTGACAGGAGATGGCGGCGCATCTCGCCGCCTCGTTGGCCTGCGGTTTTGCGTTTCCGGGTTGCGTCTCCGCGCGAATCCCGGCGCGGCCGCACGGACCCGCTGCGGCGGATGGTTCCCTTGCGCGTGGGCCCTTGTGGGGATGTCGCGGCGGGGGTGATGCGTGGCCGTGGGGCGATTTCCTACCACGGCGAACAGGATCTGCTGACGACCGCGGGCCGGACGCGCGCCTATCGTGGCTGTGCGTACGCCCGGACGTGCACACGATGCGCAGGGAGAGGCCGGGCGCAATCCGGAGCGGGCCACTCCGGGCGAGCAGGCGGCGTCGCAGCCGGCGCCACTCCCGCGCGGATCGCTGGCGCACTCCCCCTCCGCAACCTTCAGCGCAGGAGCGGCAATGGACACGATGACGACCACGGGAGGCGGAACGGTCACGCTCCCCCTCGCCGCACGGGCACTCCAGATCGCGATCCCCATCCGGCCCCGCTACGACAACTGGATCGGCGGCGAGTACGCGGCGCCCGCCGGCGGCCGGTACTTCACCAACCTCACCCCCATCACCGGCCAGCCGCTCTGCGAGGTCGCGCGCTCCGGCGCCGAAGACGTGGAGCGCGCGCTCGACGCGGCGCACGCCGCCGCGCTCTCGTGGAACCACGCCACGGCGGCCACCCGCGCCCGCATCCTCAACCGGATCGCCGACCGGATGGAGGAGAACCTGGAGCTGCTGGCGGCCGTCGAGACCATCGACAACGGCAAGCCGATCCGCGAGACCCGCGCGGCCGACCTGCCGCTGGCCATCGACCACTTCCGCTACTTCGCCGGCGTGCTGCGCGGGCAGGAGGGCGGGGTGAGCGAGCTCGACAACGACACGGTGGCGTACCACTTCCACGAGCCGCTGGGCGTGGTGGGGCAGATCATCCCCTGGAACTTCCCGCTGCTGATGGCGGCGTGGAAGCTGGCGCCCGCGCTGGCGGCAGGGAACTGCGTGGTGCTCAAGCCCGCCGAGCAGACGCCGGTGTCGATCAGCGTGCTGATGGAGCTCATCGCCGACATCCTGCCGAGCGGCGTGGTGAACGTGGTGCAGGGCTTCGGGGTCGAGGCGGGCAAGCCGCTGGCGAGCAGCCCGCGCATCGCCAAGATCGCCTTCACCGGCGAGACCTCGACGGGCCGGCTGATCATGCACTACGCGGCCGAGAACCTGATCCCGGTGACGCTGGAGCTGGGCGGGAAGAGCCCGAACCTCTTCTTCGGCGACGTGATGGCGGAGGACGACGACTTCCTGGACAAGGCGGTCGAGGGGTTCGTGATGTTCGCGCTCAACCAGGGCGAGGTGTGCACCTGCCCCAGCCGCGCGCTGGTGCACGCGTCGATCTACGACCGCTTCATGGAGCGCGTGGTGGAGCGCACGCGGCGGATCGTGGAGGGGAACCCGCTCGAGGCCGCCACCATGATCGGCGCGCAGGCCAGCCTGGAGCAGCTCGAGAAGATCCTGGGCTACATCGAGGTCGGGAAGGCCGAGGGCGCCACGGTGCTGACCGGCGGCGCGCGGCGGGCGCACCCGGGCGAGCTGGCCGGCGGGTACTACGTGCAGCCCACGATCTTCGCAGGGCACAACCGGATGCGGATCTTCCAGGAGGAGATCTTCGGGCCGGTGGTGGCGGTCACGCAGTTCAAGGACCTGGACGACGCGCTGGCCATCGCCAACGACACTGCGTTCGGGCTGGGCGCCGGCGTGTGGACGCGCGACCTGAACACCGCGTACCGGGTGGGCCGGGCGATCAAGGCCGGGCGCGTGTGGACCAACTGCTACCACCTCTACCCGGCGCACGCCGCGTTCGGCGGGTACAAGCAGAGCGGCTTCGGCCGCGAGACCCACCGCCAGATGCTGGACCACTACCAGCAGACCAAGAACCTGCTGGTGAGCTATTCGCCGAAGGCGCTCGGCTTCTTCTGAGGGTTGGGCTTCATCTCGATGGTCGCGATGGCCACCGAGAGCTTTGCGTTCGCCCGGGCACGCGCCTGGGCGACTTCCCGCATGAGCCCATCGGACACCGCGGGGCCGCGCTTCGCGCTGTACTCGGCCAACGCCAAGGCGAGCGTTGCTTCGCGCTGCCGCGCGTCACGATCCGCTTCTTGCCAAGCGGCAATCGCGATCTCGTAGTCCCGGCTCATTCACCAATGGTATGCCTTCAGTTGCCGCCGAGCAGCACTGATTTCGCAGCGGACCGATACGGCAAAGCCCCGTTGGGCTGGAGCTCGCCGGCCAGTCGAAGCCGCTGGGCAAGCGCCTCCGCGGCACCGAGATGCTGCTCCCAGCGCAAAGCGAACCCGGCTTCGTGGTCCAACTCCAGCCAGGCCTCGGGATCGCGCAGGCGGAGCAGCTGCTGGCTCCAAAGGTAGTCAATGAGCCGGGAGTGGGCGCCGAGCAATTCGGCGGCCTCGCCGCCGAGCTCTGGAAAACATTGACGCAGCGCGGCGCGCAGTTCATCCAGCGGCGCGTCACACTCGTGGCAGTGTTCCTGGAAAAAGGTGGCTCGGCGCTGCGACGCGACCCAATGGCAATAGCGCGCCAGTGCGTCCAGCGCGTCGGCCGCTTTCAGGCGGCGCAGGACGCGCCAGCGCAGATGCCGCGCAATCCAGGCGCTTGCCATCGCGATGATGGCCAGGCCCGCCGAAAGGCAGAGCAGGTAATAGGCCGTTGGAGACACCGGGTTGCTTGAAAATGTAGCAAGAGAGTGTGCTGATCACGCACGCCGTTGGTGTCGGACGCACGCGGTGCGGCCTGTAGGCCGCGACCCACATGCGGAAAGCGGCGCAACGCTAACGCGGCAGCAGCTTGTGCAGCAATGCGATACCGATGCCGCCGCGCGGCCGGTCGCCGGCGGGCGCGAGGCGCGCCGCCCTTTCTTGCCATCGCATGGACAGCCGCGCGAAGCTCGCCCGCGATTCGGTCGTGAAGCAATCCTGCTCACGCAAGGTGTCGAAGTTGCGCGCGATCCTGCGCGCGATCAGGTAGCGGTGCGCGGGCGCAGCGGTCTGCATGAACGCCGTCATGAGCGACAACGTCGCGAGCCAGAGCGCGTTGGAGGCGCGCGCCAGCGCGAGATGTTGGGGATCGGACTTCGCCGCGACTGCGGCGGGTGCGGTGTTCATTGCTGCGGGCTCCCTGGAAGACTTTGCGTCATCCTAGGGTGCGGGGCTCTGCGGCCCTGTCAGCCCGCTGCGCCAAGAGCGGCCCGCCATCTCCTACGATGGGCGGGCCGGTCTCTATCTACATCAACGCGTGTCGCTGGCGTTGCTGCCGCTGCGGGCGTGGCGCTTGCGGCCGGCGGCGCGCGCTTCTTCGCTGGTGAATTCGTGCGCGTGTCCGCTTTGGTGGGCGGCGCGGCCGCCCAGGCTGGCGATCTCGCGCTGGCGTTGCGGGTCCATGGCGGCGAAGCCGCGCAGGCTCTTGCGCTGGCCGCCCGTTTCGCCTTCAACGCGCTGGGAGGATGATTCTTGCAATGACATGGTGAGTCCTTTCGGTGTGGGGTTGAGAACGCCAGTCATGTGGCAAGGCCCGTGCCCGACGGATCGGCGCCAGACGCGCGTTTGCCGGGCCAGTGCACTGGCTCGGCGGTAAAAGTTGCGGCAAGCGCCGGATGAGCGGGGGCGGCGTGCCGCCCCGGG
>JBJMPM010000247.1:0-16272 GCA_045803205.1 Longimicrobiaceae bacterium | reverse complement strand
CGGAGTGCTGGTCTGTCCTCCGTTGACTCCGCTGACTCCGTGTGAGCCCATTCTGCCGACCGGAATGCAAATCCAATTCGTCGAAACGGGATAAAGACCGGAGGACCAGAGACACTGCTGCCTCTGGTCCTCCGTGCCCCTAGGTGAGACGTCCGTTGCCGTTACCGGTGGACGCCCTCGCCGGTGAGCACCGCGGTCGCGTAGCCGTTGTCCGGGTTGCCGCCGCGCTTCAGCACGCGGTCCACGGTGCCCGGGCCTCGGTTGTAGGCGGTGAGCGCCAGCTCCTTGTCGCCGTCGTACTTGTCCAGCAGCTCCCGCAGGAACTTGAACCCGATGGACAGGTTGATCTGCGGGTCGCGCAGGTCCGCGATGGTCGTGCCCTTGCGCATCCCCCGCGCGGTCGCGGGCATGAGCTGCGTGAGGCCGATGGCGCCCACGTGGCTGGTGGCGCTGGTCTTGAACTCGCTCTCCGTGCGCACCAGCCCGAAGGCCACGTCGGGGTCGATGTTCTCCTGCAGCGCCAGGTCGTAGATGCTCTCCGCCAGCTCGCGCGAGAGCCCCAGGTCCTGGTAGCGCTCCAGCTTCTCCTGGATGGCGGTCTCGCGGGCGCTCGACTTCGTGTCCTCGATCTGCGAGGTGGCCTGGCGCCAGGCGTTGCCCACCGCCACGTCGCTGATCGGCACCACGCGCGGCATGATCCCGATCTGCTGCTCGTGCTTGGGCTCCACCCGCATCTGACTGTAGCGCGCCACCGCCAGCGGCGTCGCCGCCCCCGCCACCGCCAGCCCCATCAGCCCGTGCTTCACCGGGCTCTGGCGGAGCCGGTCGAAGGCCGACGGGCGCTTCCGGCGCAGGCGCACCCCCTCGTTCACCCGGGTGTCGCCGGCGCCGTCGTAGGCGCGGTGGTAGCGGTGCGGGGGATACGCCGGAAGCCCGCCCGCCAGGTCGGCGGAGGGGAAGCGGCGGTGCATGCGGCCGGTCGGGTGCCGGGGAGCCGGGGCTCCGCGCTCCCAGGGCGGGGGGGGACGTCTACGGGTGGGCTGCATCGGGTCCTCCTGGGTGGCTTCCAACTATCGCTTCCGCAATCACTTACGCTTCCATTCCGGCGTGCGTGTCCGTTGCACGATACGTGCCGCGGATGCAGATGTTTGTCCCCGTCCGGGGACGCTCCGGACGCCGCCGAAGTTGCGGCGGGGCCGCGGGTTCAGCATCTTTTGGCATCGATCCGATCGCGCCGCGCGGCGAGACCCTTCGCCCCACGCGGATGCCGTGCCGAGAGCCCGCGCCCCGGCCGCCGATGAAGTACGTCAATCCGCTGCTCTTCCTGCTGCTGGTGATCCTGGGCGTCAAGCTCACGGACTCGCTCTACCGCTGGGCGAGGTTCGGGCCCGAGCGCGCGCAGGTGCAGGTGCTGCGGAGCAGCCTGGTGGACGCGGGCGCGCAGTACGTGCGCACGCGGCAGGCGGGCGACAGCATGCGGGCGCTGCTGCGCGCCGAGGACGAGGCGCTCGAGGCCGAGGAGCGCCGCCTGCGCCGCTACGACGACCTGGCCACCAACGGGAGCCTCCCTCCCGAGGTGTACGCGCGCTACCGGGTCGACCTCACGCGCTACAACCGGCACGTGACGGAGCGCAACGCCCGGCTGGCGGACTGGCAGGAGATCCAGGCCCGCCACAACGCCGCCGCCTCGCGCTACACGGTGCTCGCCGACAGCCTCAACGCGCTGGCCACGCGCATGGGCGACCCCTACTACGCCGTCCCCACCCCCGCCGAGGCCGCCATCGAGCGCGGCATTCTCAAGCCCCAGCCGTAAACGGCCGTCTCACGCAGAGACGCAGAGAGGCGCAGAGAGAGGCCCGCAGCATGCTTCTCCGCGCTTCGACGGTCGTGCGCGAGATCCCCGGAAAAGGCGAAATGACGAAAGGGAGAAGGGCGGAGGAGCGCTGGTGGAGGCGCCGGGGGACGCCGGAGACGGGGTTCGCCTACCTGCGCGCCGACGGCAGGCCGCTCAGGAGCGCGCCCGCGCTGGAGCGCATCCGCGGGCTCGCCATCCCCCCCGCGTGGACCGACGTGCACATCGCCGCCAGCCCCGGCGCCAAGGTGCAGGCGTGGGGGATCGACGCCGCGGGGCGCAAGCAGTACCGCTACCACCCCGACGCCGTGGCCCGGGGCGCGCGGCGCAAGTACCGCAAGCTCCTCCACTACGCGCGCGACCTCCCGCGGCTGCGCGAGGCCACCGAGCGGCACCTGCGCCAGCCGGGAGTGGGGCGCGAGCGGGTGCTGGCGCTCGTCGTGCGGCTGATGCAGCGCGGGTTCTTCCGCGTCGGCAGCGAGCGCTACGCGGTGAAGAACCGCACCTTCGGCATCGCCACGCTGCGCAAGCAGCACCTGAAGATCGATGGCGACGACCTGCTCTTCCGCTACGTGGGGAAGAAGAGCATCGACACGCGCCGCGTGGTGGCCGACACCCCGCTGGTGGAGGTGGTGCGCGAGGTGATGGCGCTCCCGGGGGCGCGCCTCTTCAAGTACGTGGACGAGGAGGGGAAGGTGCGGCCGGTGACCGCGGCGGAGGTGAACCGGTACCTGAAGGAGGTGGCGGGGGAGCACTACACCAGCAAGGACGTACGGACGTGGGGGGGCACGGTGCGCGCCGCCACCATCCTGGCCGACCTGGGTCCCGCGAAGGACGAGCGCGAGGCGAGGAAGAACGTGGTGCTCGCCTGCAAGCTGGTGTCGACCGAGCTGGGGAACACCCCCGCGGTCTGCCGCTCGGCGTACATCCACCCGGTGGTGTTCGAGCGCTACCTGCGCGGCGAGACCATCGCCCCCCTGATGCGCGGCCTCCCGCGCCCCGACGACGCCACCCCCGGCCGCTACTATCCCGAGGAAGCCGCCCTCATGCGCTTCCTGGAAAAGTGGGGCTGATATCGCTTTGCAGAGTTCGTTCAGGATCAGATCCTTGGACTGAGGCCTCACACACAGAGTCAACGGAGTCAACGGAGAACGACTCCGCTGACTCCGTGTGAGGCCCTTCGGTCAGGAGACCGGAGGAATCCAGAACTGTCCTCGGCACCTTGGGATGAGCCGTCAGGCGGCAGGATCGATCACCGCCAGACCCTCGGCCGCGGCGGCGCGGTTCAGCTGAATGTCCGACGAAACAAAATAGAATTCGCTCTCTTCCGGCAATTCATCCCGGAACGCCAGCGCAGTGGCGAGATGCACCGCATCTGCGCCTTTGACGAGATGCTTCCAGCTCAGCGCGGCAGCCGCGTGAACGTGCGGATCGGCAGGCGTCACGACCAGGGGTTCCGCACTGCTGAATTGCCGGGCGAGCACACCGGGCAGGGTTCGCCGTTCGTAGGCGCCGAGCCCCCGCTGCGCGCCCCGGGCAGCGGCCATGATGCTGCCGAGCGCCGACGCTACCTCGGGGTGCGCAAGCACGGACACGACGATCAGGTTTTCCGCCGGAACCACGGCGCTTCCGCGGAAGATGTCGCGAACGACCCTGGACCCGTCCTCCCACGCGTAGGCCTTCACCAGCGCCGAGGTGTCGAGGAAGTAGTGCCTCACCGCCGCGGGTCCTTGCCACGGTTGCGGATCACGATGTCGCTCAGCGATTCACCGAAGTCGATCGGATCCGGAAGCTCCATCGTTACACCGCGCTTCGGGATCTGGATGTTCACCCCCTTCGCCTCGAAGCGCCGCTTCAGCTCGATCAAATCCTCGTCGTATTCCGACAGGTCCATGGTCGCGAGCGTCTGCCACCCGAACGGGCGCAGATGCGACGCAGCCTGAGACTCACGCCGGCCGAAGCGGAGGCGTGTGCGCTGAACGGGGAGTTTCTTTCGTTTGGGGATCATATCAGTCTTCACATGTTCCGTGGCGAAGCTGCACGATGATGTCGCTGAGCGAGATCCCGTTCAGCCGCAGCGGTGTGGGCTCTTTCCAGACCGCGCCCCGCTTCGGGATCTGGACGTACCCGCCATCCGCCTCGACGCGGCGCTTGAACTCGATCAGGTCCTCGTCGTACTCCGACAGGTCCATGCTCTCCCACGCCTGCCGCCGGAAACCGGGGAACGGCCGCGGCTCCGGCTGCGGCGGGCGCCGGCCGAACCGCAGGTGGGTATGCTGTACAACTCGTTTCTTGCGTCTGGAGAGCATCGGATTACCGTCCGGAATGTAGTGTCTGACGAACGGTAAATCGAATGGACGTACCGCACAAGGGCCTTCGCGAAAGTCGCCACAGATGGACGCAACCCGCGTCAAACGAAGAGCTTACGGCAACTTTGGCCACAGCTTGATTGCAGCGACGCGGAGCGGGCTCGGAGTGCTCTCTCCGTGCCTGCGCGTCTCTGCGTGAGACGGCCGTTGGCTCAGCCGGCGCTGCCGACGGTAGCCGGCGCCGTGCGAGGGGTCTCCTCCTCCGCGGCTTTGTCCGAGCTGGGGATCGCGACGTCGAAGAGGAAGTACATGTCGCCCACTCCCTCGGCGCGCAGCAGCACGTGCGAGACGTTGAACACCGGCACGCCGCCGGGCGTGGTGCCCCGGAAGGTGCCGTGGTGCGCGTGGCCGTGGAACACCGCCGCCGCCTTGAAGCGGTCGATCGGCTCCACCAGGCGGTCGTTGCCCAGGAAGGGGAAGATCTGCTCCGGCTCGCCCACCACCGTGTCGCAGATCGGCGCGTAGTGCAGCAGCACCACCCGCACCGGCGTGGCCAGCCGCCTGAGCGCGAACTCCAGCCGCTGCACCTCCTCCAGCGTGGTGCCCACGAAGGCCTTGGTCTCGCTCTCGCCGAAGGCGGTGAGCGTCCACCGCCCGAACCCCCCCATGAACCCCTTCACCCCGGCGAAGCCCACCTGCTCGTTCAGCTCGAAGGGCTCGCCGTCCAGGATGTGCACCCCGCGCTCGCGCAGGATGGCGAGCCCCGCCTCTTCCTGGTGGCTCTCGTGGTCGTGGTTCCCCAGCACCGCCAGGATGGGGATGCGCACGTCCGCCAGCTCCCCGGCGACCACGCGGAACTCGGCCGGGGTGCCGCGCCGGGTGAGGTCGCCCGCCAGCAGCAGCACGTCGGCCTCGTCGTTCACGCGGGCGAAGCCCTCGCGGTAGCGCCCCGCGTCTTCCTCGCCGCAGTGGAAGTCGCCCACCGCGGCCACCCGCACCACCCCGGCCCGCCGCCGGTCCTCGCGCCGCCGCCCCTGCGCCTGCGCCGCGGCGGGGTTCGCCCCGTCGCTCATGCGGCCTCGCCCTCCGGCGCGGGAGCCTCGCGCTCGTGCGCCTGGTCCTCGTCGCGGCGGCGCTCGTCCCACACCTCCGCCGCCTCGATGGCCAGCACGTCGGGGTGGTTCTCCATCTGGCGGATGTACTCCTCGCGCAGGTCGCGGAACCCCCACTCGTTCACGTCGATGGCGAAGGAGAAGCGCGAGATGAGCGTGCCGCGGGTGGTGTCGTGCTCGCGGTCGGCGGCCGGGGCCACCAGGATGTCGCGCTCGGCGCGCTCCAGCAGCTCCTTCACCACCCGGCCGGGGATCTGGTCGCGGTACCCCGGATAGACGTAGCGGAACATCTGCACCTGCGAGAGGAGGAGCGGCCAGTGCTCCGCCGTTTTCGCCAGCAGCCGGTCCCAGTCCATCACGTGGCCATGCGTCAGGATCAGGTGGGCGATGTCGGCCATGTCGTGCCGGTGCCGCTCGTTGATGAAGAGCCGGTGCCAGATCAGCTCCTCGGGCGGCGCCACCCGCACCGGCGTGGCGGCCAGGATGGCGGGCTTGCTGTGCCGGTACCAGTCGGCGTCGATCAGCGCCAGCCCGTTCCCCATCCCGTAGATCACGTCCACGAAGTGGGGGTCGTCGAGCGCCTTGGCCAGCCAGTGCCCCTGCTCCAGCCGCGTGCGGAAGCCGGCCCCCTTGAGCGCCTCCATCACGGGGACCACCGCGTGCGGCTCGCAGAACAGGTCCAGGTCCTTGGTCTGCCGGTAGATGCCGGTGTGCTCGTAGATGGCGTAGGCGCCGGCCACCACGTAGGGCACGCCGGCGTCGTTCAGCGCCGCCAGCGCGCGCTTGTAGATCTGCCGCTCGTCTTCGGGGATCCAGAACTCGCCGTGGGTGACGGACTTCCGCTCCTCCTTGGAGAGGTTCCGCATGCGGGGGAGCCGGAAGGCGGCGGGCTCGGTCTCGGTCTTCGTCATCAGCCGTCCTGGAAAGCCGTTCGGGCCCCGCAGTGGCAAGGATCGGACCCGAGACGACAGTGCGGAAGTGCGTGAGTGCGGAAGTGCGCTGGGATCCGCGAGGACCTACGCACTCCCGCACTCCCGCACTTCCGCACTCCGGTCAGTTCGGATAGTCGAAGAGCGACGAGCTCAGCGGCCGGCGCGAGCTGCGGTCGATCTGCGGGTCCGAGTCGACGGCGGTGCGGCCCACCGCCTGGCCGGTGCCCACGGAGATCTGCACGGCGCGCGGGCGGAAGGAGGGCGCCACGGGGAAGGCGAAGTCCACCCGGTAGGTGCGCCGCGACCCCGGCGGGAAGGCCACCCGCAGCCCCGCCCCGGCCGAGACCAGCACCGGCGAGTCCTGGCCGAAGGGGTCGCCGCCCTTCCAGGTGCGCCCCGCGTCGACGAAGACGGCGCTCCCCAGGTCGAAGAGGCGCGGGAAGGGCCAGGCCAGGTAGGCGCGGTGCTCCAGCGTGGCCACCATGCGGCGCCCCCCGGCGTACACGTGCCGCGGGAAGCCCCGCAGCCCCGAGCGGAAGCCCAGGGTGACCTGGAAGGGGACGCGCGGGTGCCACCCCCCGGCCGCGCGCGCGGCGAAGACCACCGTGTGCCGGCTGTCGGCCGCGGGGCGCCAGTACGTCCAGAGGTCCACCTGCCCCAGCACGTCGCGCCACTTCAGCGCGGCGCTGTCGGCGGTGAAGTCGCGCTTGGCCTCCACCACCACCCGCGTGCCGGCCAGCACGTTGCCGGGAAGGTCGCGCGCCACCGCGAAGCCGAAGTCCAGCGCCAGGTCGTCGTCGGACGACAGGTCGCCCAGGGTGCGCCCCACCGCGACCTCCAGGTCGGCGCCCAGCTCCACGTCTTCCGCGCCGCGCACCGCGTCGAGCGCGCGGCGCCGGTCGAAGGTCACGTTCCGTTGCCCGGCCAGGAACACCGCGCGCACGTTCGACACCGCCTCCAGCCCGGGAACGACGCCGCCGTCCGGGGGGAGGGGCTCGGACCCCTCGGGCGGGGTGAGCGTGTCCTGCGGGAAGTTGCGGCGCTCGCCGGCCACCGCCAGGCCGAGCAGCGTCAGCCGCCCCCGCCGCCCCAGCCGCCGCACCACCCCCAGGTCGAAGGCCGTGCGCTCCACCGGGAAGAGGCGGCGGCGCATCCCGCCGCCCTCCATGGGCACGAAGTACTCGAAGTTGCGCTCGTCGCGCAGGAAGGCCTCGCGGCCGGCCCACTTGGCCGCCTCGCCGCGGAAGGGCCACACCAGCCGCTCCGACGCCGAGATCCCCACCGGCGTGTGCGCCAGCGAGGCCTCGGCGTCCAGGTGCGTGCCGAAGAGCTGCCCGGTGCCCACCCGGGCGCCGTACACGCGCTCCCCCTGCTGCTCGCGCCAGTACGCCGCCACCCGCACGCCGCGCCCCAGCAGGTTGTCCTCGCGCAGCTCCAGCCCCGGCCCCTGCCCGGACCCCGCGGTCGCCTCCAGCCGGGTGGACCACTCGTCGCGCGTCTCCACGATCACGTCGTAGCTCCCGTCGGCCTGGCGCACCGAGAAGACGTCGGCGTCGGCCAGGTAGCCGGTGGAGCGGAGGATGCGCTCCGAGTCCTCCAGCCGGTCGGGATGGTAGCAGTCCCCCTCGGCGAAGAGGAGCTCGCGGCGGATCACCGCCTCCCGGGTGCGCACGTGCAGGCGGTTGGCCAGCCGGTACGCCCACGCGAAGCGCGGGTCCAGGCCGGGGTCGCCCACCCGGAACACCGAGTTGTTGTCGATGAAGATGCTCCCGATGCGGGCGCACCCCGGGCGCGCGGTGTCGGTCGCGGCGCCCGCCGCCGGCGGGGGGATGGAGTCCTGCGCGGCCACGGCGGCGGGGCCGCACGCGGCGAGGGCGGCGGCCGCCAGGGCGAGGCGGAGCGGGGTCCGGCGGGTCTGGGGCAACGCGGATGCCTGGGTGCGAAACGGACGGGCGCCGCCCGCGGCGGCCGCTCCGTCCGTGCTTCCGGGTCGTGTCCCGAGCGATGGGTTGCGGGGATCGTGGGGAGCAATCTTCGCGCCCGCCGCCCCCGACGCAAACGGCGGGGCCGCCCGTGGACGGTCCCGCCGTGGTTCGACCCTCGCCTTCGCCTGGCGCCGCTAGTCGCCCGCCGCCGCGAGCGGGGTCTCGCCCGCGGGATAGGTGGAGAGGTCGCCGGCGCCCGCGCGCAGCTCCTCCAGCGCCGCCTTCGCCCGCTCCAGCTCGCCGACGGCGCCGAGCGCGCGCAGGATCTCGCAGGCGCGCTCCAGGAATGCGACCGCCTCCTCGCCGCCGTCGTGCGCGCGCAGCGGGGCGTACTCGACCAGCGTCTCGGCCTCGAGGAAGGGATACCCCTTGTTGCGGGCGATCTCCAGCGCCTTCTCGAAGAAGGTGAAGCCGTCGGCCTTTCCCAGCGCCCGCGCGATCTTGCCGCGGCCCAGGTACATGTGCCCCAGGGTGTAAGGCGAGCTCGCGGCGATGGCGTGCTCCTCGGCCACCCGCCCGTATTCCGCGGCCTGCGTCAGGTGCCCCTCGTGCAGCCACCATTCCGCGTAGTCCGCGGCGATGATCGATCGCACCGCGGACGAGGCGGGGAGCTTGAGCGCTCCCTCGTAGCTTCGCCGGGCCTCGTCCCACCGGCCCTGCGCCTCGCGCAGGTTGCCCAGGTTGTGCAGGCAGATCGCGTGGTCCTCGGGCGACGTGTGCGTCTCCCACACCTGCAGCGCCAGCTCGAACCACCCCTCGGACTCCTCCAGGCGCTCCAGCCGCGTGGTGAGGTTCCCCAGGTTGTTGTAGATCTGCCCGCGCTCCAGCGTGAGCTCCCCCGCGCCGGCGGCGTCGGCCAGCGCCAGCGCCTCGCGGTAGCACTGCTCCGCCTCGGCCCATCGCCCCTGCCAGAGCCGCACGTTGCCGTTGCCCGTGTGGGCGACCACCTCGCCGTGCACATTGCCCGAGTCGCGCGCCATCTCGGCGCTGCGCTCGTAGTACGAGACCGCTTCCTCGAAGTCGCCCAGGTGCAGCGAGACGCGCGCGATGCGGCGCAGCGCCAGCACCTGGGGACCCTTGTCGGTCAGCGGGAACGAGGCCTCGAGCGCGGCGCGGTAGCAGCGCCGGGCGCTGGTCACGCGCCCGCTCGCCTCCAGCCGCTCGCCCAGCGCCACCAGATGGCGGGCGGTGGCGTCGCGGTCGTCGGCGAAGAAGCTCTCGAAGAGGGGGAGGAGTCCTGCGTGCAGCCCGTCGACGTACGCGTGCAGGGCCTGCCTGGCCTCGTCCAGCGCGCGCACCGTGCCCTCGGGCGAGACGATGCGCTTGTCGATGGTGGTGAAGTCGTCGGAGCTGTCCCACTCCTTCTCGGGGTCGCGCACGGCGGCCGCGTACAGCCGCAGCCGGAGCACCTCGAGGTCGTCGAGGTCCGGCAGCAGCCCGAGGATGTCCTCGACGGTCGCTTCAGGGCGCGTCACGGGGAAGGCCTGCTGGAGGGCGGATGGAGGATGGACGGCGCTCAGCCGCCCGACACGGTCATTCCGCCGCCCCGGTACGACGCGGTGCCGAACTCCGAGAAGTGGGAGGTGGTGGTGAAGAGCTGCGAGCCGTCGGCGCTCACGGTGCCGCCCATGGGCACCCAGCCGTCGTTCCACCAGACCACGGCGGCGTAGGGGTCGCCCTCGACCGTGGTGCCGCGGTAGGGGAAGCCGATGGTGAGCGGCACCGCGAAGGTCGTGTTGTGCGGGCCGAACTCCGCCACCACGTGCTCCGAGCCGTCCGGATCGATCGGGAGCTTGATGGTGAACATCGTCACCCTGTCCACGGCGCCCGGCGGCACGATCACGGTGAACCCCACGAAGTCCAGCCGCCCGCCCGCGGGCCCGATCCACGCCTTGGCCCAGGCGATGGTGATCTGCGGCTTGACCTTGAAGCGCGCCAGGTAGACCAGCGACTCGCTGGGCGCGGTGGAGGTGCTCGTGGAGGTGCTGCTGGTCGTGGCGCCGGTGCGCGCGAGCGCCGCGCCCTGCGGCGTCCGGGGAGAGACGGGCGAGCCGGCCTCGGAGCACCCGGCCGTGAGCGAGACCACGGTTGCCGCGACCACCAGGAGCGCGTTCCGGAACTTGACGCTCATCAAGACCTCCGAAGTGGGAAGAAGGGGCGAACGAGCCCCGCTGCCAGCAGGGTTCGTTCCGGACTCAGGAGCACTGCCCGGTGAGGGACAACCGTTGTAAAGATAGACACTTAGTTCACTGCGCGCAACGGGCGCGTTCCGGATCGGGAACGTGCCCCGCTGCACCAGAAGTGTGCGAAGTGCACGAAGCGGTGCAGGGCCAACACCCTGCCGAGTTTCTCCGCGCAGGAACTGCGTCCTCGTTCGATTTCCAGAGGTTCATTTCGTGGGTAGCCAGTATCCGACAAGGGTACCCAAGATTCCGTATGCCCATTTGACTTCGTCAGACCCGTACTGCTGCGAGAGGATGATCCAGAGCGCAGCACAAAGAAGTGTGGCCGTAATGACGAGCCCGGCCCAGACTTTCGGAGCCACCATCTGGATCCCAGTGCTCTTCATCGGGGATAGCTCCTCCTTTCCTGGGGACTGCGCAACACTCGTTTACCTGTGCAGCCAGCGGGTACGTTCCGGGTGGCGAGGTGGGTCATTCAAGGCGCCAACCTGTAATCCTAGAGTGCTTTAAGCGTTCTGGGCCGGGGGAACGCAAGGGTGGCTGGAAGGGTGCAAGTGCACGAAAGCGGTGCGTCGCGGAGGGAGGCGCGGAACTTCGCTTTCGCACTCCCGCACTCCCGCACTTCAGTGCTCGATCCCGTACTCCGCCACCTTGCGGCGCAGCGTGTTGCGGTGGATCCCCAGCCGCTCGGCCGCCATGGTCAGGTTGTCACCGGTCTCGCGCAGCGCGCGCACGATCATCCGCTTCTCCATCTCCTCCAGCGTCACCAGCGGCATCTCGCCCGCGTCCTGGGTGGGGGTGCGCGGCGAGGAGGGGTGCAGGATGTCGGGGGGCAGGTGCTGCGGGAGGAGCACCTCGCCGTCGCTCATCACCACCGCCCGCTCCATGGCGTTGCGGAGCTGGCGCACGTTGCCGGGCCAGGGGTGCGAGCGCAGCACGGCGAACACCTCCTCGGCCACCGCGCGCACCGGGCGCGCGTGCTCGCGGGCGTAGAAGACCACGAAGTGGCTGGCCAGCAGGTCCAGGTCGGCGCCGCGCTCGCGCAGCGGCGGCAGGGTGAGCGAGACCACCGCCAGGCGGTAGAACAGGTCCTCGCGGAAGCGCCCCTCGGCCACCGCCGCCTGCAGGTCGCGGTTGGTGGCGGCCACGATGCGCACGTTGATGGGCACCGCGCTGCTCCCGCCCACCCGCTCGATCTCGCGCTCCTGCAGGGCGCGCAGGATCTTGCTCTGCAGCGCCAGCGACATGTCGCCGATCTCGTCCAGGAAGAGGGTGCCCCCGCTGGCGCGCTCGAAGCGGCCGATGCGCCGCCCGATGGCGCCGGTGAAGGCCCCCTTCTCGTGCCCGAAGAGCTCGCTCTCCAGCAGGTTCTCGGGGATGGCGGCGCAGTTGATGGCCACGAACTGCCCGCGCGCCCGGCGCGAGCGCGAGTGGAGCACGCGCGCCACCATCTCCTTCCCCGTGCCGCTCTCGCCCAGCACCAGCACGGTGGCGTCGCTGGCGGCGGCGCGGGCGACCGACTTGTAGACCGCCATCATCCCGGCGCTCGCGCCCACGATGGCCGAGTCGTCGCCCACCGCCTGCGGGAGCGGACGGAGCCGGCGCACCTCCTCGATCCCCAGCAGGATCTCGCGCACCCGCCCGCGCGGGAGCGGCTTGGGGAGCACGTCGTGCGCGCCCTGGCGGATGGCCTCCATCGCCAGGTCCATCGAGGGGTTCTGCGCCAGCAGCACCACCGGGGTGGGCCCGCCGTCGGCGTGCAGGCGCCCCAGCAGCTCCAGCCCCGCCCCCGAGAAGTCCGCGTCGAGCAGGATCAGGTCCCACTGCGCCTGCGCGACCAGGCGCAGCCCCTCGGAGAGGGTCTGCGCCGACAGCAGCTCGGTGGTGCCGTTCAGCTCGGACTCGAGCGAGCGGCCGACGCCCTGGTCGGCGTCGAGCAGGAGAACCCTCAAGGCGTGGGCTCCGCGGGCTGGGATGTGGGAACCGCGCATTATAGTGTTTGCGTCACGATTTGCGCAAACTTCCTGACGGCGACGGATTCCGATCTCCCGGCGCACCCTTGGCGCCGCCGATGAGCACATCTCAACTCTCGTTCTGCCAGACGCTTGCGTCTGCACGGCAGGAAGCGGGTGGGGCGATGCAGATCGTTCACCTCGTCTCCTTTGGGGACACCCTGCTGATGCACTGGAATAGTGCACACGGCCTGGATGTTCCCGAAGCGGAACAACTGCACCCCACGCAGACGCGCGGAGGCGCGGTGGGGACACGGGTCCCCACCGCGCCCCCGCCCGGCGCGAGCCTCGTTCGAGAGGCTGCCTACAGCGTGCTCTTGTAGAGCAGGCGGTTGGGCGTGCCGGTCACGTTGCCGGTGATCACGCCGGTGGTGGCGTTGTTGATGATCCACGACGAGATGGTGCTCGACGAGGCGTCACCGAAGGTCCCCTTGTAGAGCGCCGCCACGCCCGCCACGTGCGGGCTGGCCATCGAGGTGCCGCTGATGGTGTTGGTGCCGCTGTTGATCCAGGTGCTGGTGATGCTGCTCCCCGGCGCGTACGCCTCCACGCAGCTCCCCCAGTTGCTGAAGCTCGACTTGGCGTCGCTGCTGGTGCTCGACGCGGTGGTGAACACGCCGCTGGCGCTGGCCGGCGACACGTTGCAGGCGTTCTGGTTCTCGTTCCCCGCGGCCACGGCCAGGAAGACGCCCGAGTTGGCCAGGTTGGTGGCGGCCGTGTTCAGCGAGCTGTTGAGCCCGCCGCCCAGCGACATGTTGGCCACGGCCGGGTTCACCCGGTTCACGCGCACCCAGTCGATGCCGGCGATGATGGCCGAGTACGAGCCCGAGCCCTGGCAGTTGAGCACGCGCACGCCGCGCAGCAGCACGCCCTTGGCCACGCCGTAGGTGGTCGACCCGATGGTGCCGGCCACGTGGGTGCCGTGCCCGTTGCAGTCGGCGCCGTTGCCGCCCAGCGCGTCGTACGAGACCGCGGCACGCGTGCCGAACTGCGGGTGGTTGGCCTGGATGCCGGTGTCGATGATATACGCGCGGACGTTCGAGGCCGTGGTGTTGTAGGTGTAGGTGCCGGAGCGCGGGAGGCTGCGCTGGTCGATGCGGTCGATCCCCCAGGTGGCGCTCGACTGCGTGGTCATGATGGTGGCCACGCCGTCCTGCTCGATGTACTCCACGTTGGGGTTGTGCTGCAGCGCGTTGAGCTGCCCGGCGTTGAGCGTGCCGGCGAAGCCGTGCAGCGCCGCCTGGTACACGTAGCGGGGCTCCACGCCGGCCACGGCGGCCACCGAGCGCGGGTCGGCGCCTTCCTTCACCACCACGATGTACGCGCCGTCGATGCCGACGCCGCGGGCGGCCAGGACCGGCGCGGGCGAGCGCTGCTGCACGGCGGTGGGGTTCTGGTCCGCGCAGGCGGCCAGGGCCAGGGCGGTGCCGGCGAACAGAAGAGTGCGAGCCGCTTTCATACCACGTCCTCCCTCAGGTGGGTTGTGGATGCGCCGCCCGGGTCGCCCGGGACGGCGTGGCGGCGGCGCCTAGAGCGCCGCCTTGTACAGGAGCCGGTTGGGCGTTCCCGCGGGAACGTTCTTCACCACGCCGGCGGTCGCGTTGGTCTTGATCCAGCTGTCGATGGCGCTCGAGGCCGCGTCGCCGAAGGTCGCCTTGTAGAGCGCGGCCACCCCCGCCACGTGCGGCGCCGCCATCGAGCTCCCGCTGAGGGTGTTCGTCCCCGAGTTGATCCAGGTGGAGGTGATGGAGCCGCCCGGCGCGTAGCCGTCGACGCAGGGGCCGTAGTTGCCGCTGCTGCGGCGGGTGTCGTCGCTGTTGCTGGCGGCGGTGGCGAACACGGCCGCGGCGCTGGCGGGCGAGGTGTTGCAGGCGTCCTGGTTCTCGTTCCCCGCCGCCACCGCGGTGAAGATCCCCGCGTTCGACAGGTTGCTGACGGCGGTGTTGAGCGTGGACGAGACGGGGCCGCCCAGCGACAGGTTGGCGACCGCCGGCTTCACCGCGTTCGCGCGCACCCAGTCGACCGCGGCGACGATGCCGGAGGTGGAGCCGGAGCCGGAGCAGTTCAGCACGCGCACGCCGCGCAGGTACACGTTCTTGGCGACCCCGTAGGTGGCGGCGCCGATGATCCCGGCCACGTGGGTGCCGTGCCCGTTGCAGTCCGCCCCGTTCCCGCCCAGGGCGTCGTACACGCTCTGCGCGCGGGTGCCGAACTGGGGATGGTTCGCCTGGATCCCCGTGTCGAGCACGTACGCGCGCACCCCGGTGCCGGTGGAGGTGTAGGTGTAGGTGGTCGAGAGCGGGAGGCTGCGCTGGTCGATGCGGTCGAGCCCCCACGGCGCGTTGCTCTGCGTGGTGGCGGCGTGGTAGAGCTGGTCCTGCTCGATCCAGGCGACCGCCGGGTGGTGGCGCAGCGCCTCGAGCTGCCCGGCGTTCAGCGTCCCCGCGAAGCC
Organism: Longimicrobiaceae bacterium; assembly: GCA_045803205.1. Lineage (GTDB taxonomy): Bacteria > Gemmatimonadota > Gemmatimonadetes > Longimicrobiales > Longimicrobiaceae > Longimicrobium. The sequence goes on along the minus strand of JBJMPM010000247.1, from coordinate 1,435 downwards.
GTTCACCGCGGCGGCGTAGACGTAGCGCGGCGACACCCCCAGCGCGGCGGCCACGGCGCGGGGGTCGGCGCCCTCGCGGAGCACCACCAGCCAGGCGCCCTCGACCGCCGGGCCGCGCGCGGCGAGCACCGGCGCGTCGGCCGCCGCGCGGACGGCGGTGGGCGATCCGTCGGCGCAGGCGGCGAGCGCCAGCGCGGCGAGGAGCGGGAGCGAGGTGCGGAGTGGGCGCATCGGGTCTCGGGGGCCGGTGTCCGGTTTCGCGAGCGGGCGGTGAGGGGCCTCTCACGGTACCGGACAATTTCATCTGCCAAGCACGCCGGGGGCGACGAGCGCTTCGACTCGTCGGGTGCAAGGGCGGTACTGGTGGAGATGGGGCGGAAGTAAGGCATGGGGCGCGCCATTGAGCGCCGTTCATCAACCGCTTGCGATCCAACGAGATAATCCTTTGGGGACATCTGGTGATCCGCTCCACTTTGGTGCGGCGTGCACCAGGATGCGCCGTTGAACATTCCCCTCCGGGCATTCCTCGCCGGAGACGCACGGAGGCGCGGAGAGGGCTGGGCCTGCCCCTCTCCGCGCCTCCGCGTGAAGCCCTGCGGTCAGGCGACGACTACGGGTGCGCCAGATAGAAGTTGTACGAGCCGCTGCCGGTGTACGAGCGGATCTCCCACTCGTAGTAGCCGGCGGTGCCGCTGTACGAGACCGTCTCGTTGTTGCTGGCGGTGGTGCCGCTGGCGACCACCACCCAGCTGCTGCCGTTCCACTTGTACAGGTACAGGTCGAAGTCGGCGCCCGACGGGCCCTGCAGCCACCCCTGGTGCGCGCCCGAGACCGAGCTGTAGTAGTAGGTGTTGTTCGGCTGGTAGCTGGAGCCGCCGCTGGAGACCGAGCCGGTGTACAGCGTGCAGCCGGTGCAGGGCGCCGTGCCGCCGCCACCGCCGCCGCCGCTGGGCGGGGTGAGCAGCGAGTAGAGGAGCAGGTTGGGCGAGCCGGTGCCCGCGCTCGTCACCTTCCCCGGGGTCGCGGTCGAGGTGATGGCGTTCGCCACCGTCGCCGCCGAGGCGCCCGGGTTCCCCTGCAGGTAGAGCGCGGCCACGCCCGCCACGTGCGGGCTCGCCATCGAGGTGCCGCTGATGGTGTTGGTCGCGCTGTCACCAGTGTTCCACGCGGAGGTGATCGACTGCCCGGGCGCGAAGATGTCCACGCAGGTGCCGTAGTTGGAGAAAGAGGCGCGCGCGTCGGTGTTGGTGCTGGCGCCGACGGTGATCGCCGCGCGAGTGCGCGCCGGGGAGTAGCTGCAGGCGTTGTCGTTGGAGTTGCCGGCGGCGATGGCGTAGACCACCCCGTCGTTGATCGAGTTGGTCACCGCGTCGTCGACCGCCGCGCTGGCGCCGCCTCCGAGGCTCATGTTCGCGACCGCCGGCTGACCCGGCTG
>JBJMPM010000219.1:0-8752 GCA_045803205.1 Longimicrobiaceae bacterium | reverse complement strand
GCCCCAGCCGCGCCGCCAGGTCGCGGTAGCGGAAGACGGTGCCCCCCGCCGGGTGCGCCAGGAAGAGCGGGGGCAGGGTGCCGGCCGCCACCTCGGTGAGGGGGACCAGGTGGTGGAAGTCGCGCGCCTTCCCCGCGCCCTCCACCGCGGCGGCGAGCCCGGCGGGGGTGGGGTGGGCGAAGAGGGTGGTGAGCGGGAGGGCGACCTTCAGCCGCTTCTTCACCTGCGCCATCAGCCGCACTCCCAGCAGCGAGTGCCCGCCCAGGTCGAAGAAGTCGTCGTGCAGCCCCACCTCGGCCACCTGCAGCACGTCGCGCCAGATCTCCAGCATCACCCGCTCGGTCCCGGTCGGCTCGCCCCCGTCCCGCACCGGGGCCGCTGCGGGGCCCTGCGCGGGCCCCGCGGCCGGGGCGGAGGCGTCGTCCACCGGCGCGGGCGCCACCGTGCCGCCGGGGTTCGGGCGGCCGCGCTCGCCGGTGGGGCGCCACTCGCCGCCGGCGCCGCGCGCCCACACCTCGCCCAGCTCGCCGATCCCCGCGGGCGCGCCCGCCGCGGTGCGCACCGCCCGGTCCGCGGCGGCGGGGGCCGCGCCCCCGTCCACGGCCAGCGAGAGGGCGGAGAGGGCGCGCGCGGGGTCGGCGGCGGCCTGCTCCAGCACGCCGCCCACCTGGGCGAGGAGGGCCCGCATGCGCGCGGCGTCGAAAAGGTCGGGGTTGTAGACGAGCTGCAGGAGGACCCCGTCGGGGACCTCGCCGGCGTACAGGGTGAGGTCGAACTTGCTGGCCAGGGGGCCGCCGCGCTCCACCCCGTGCACCCGCAGCCCGGGGAGGGCGGCCATCCCCCCGCCGGCCCCCTCGGCGAAGTTGGCCAGGTTCAGCATCACCTGGAAGACGGGGGTGCGGTCCAGGGTGCGCTCGGGGTGGAGCTCCTCCAGCACGGCCTCGAAGGGGACGTCCTGGTGGGCGTAGGCGTCGAGCGTGGCCTCGCGCACGCGCCGCAGCAGCCCGGCGAAGGTGGGGTCGCCGGAGAGGTCCACCCGCAGCGCCAGCGAGTTGAGGAAGAGCCCCACCACCCCCTCGGTCTCGGCGCGGGTGCGCCCGGCGATGGGGGTGCCCACCACCACCTCGCGGTCTCCCGCGAGGCGCGAGAGCACCACGTCGAGCGCGGCCAGGAGCACCATGAACAGGGTGGCCCCCTCGCGCCGGGCCAGCGCCTGCACCGCGCCGGCCGCCTCGCGCGGGAGGACGGCGATCTCGGTGGCGGCGCGGTGGGTCTGCACCGCGGGGCGGGGGCGGTCGGTGGGGAGGCGCAGGAGCGGCGGGGCGCCCTTGAGCGCGCGGCGCCAGTAGGCGAGCTGCCGCTCCAGCACTTCGCCGCGGAGCCAGGTCCGCTGCCAGGCCGCGAAGTCGCCGTACTGCACCGCGGGCCCGGGGAGCGGCGAGGGCTCGCCGCGCGAGAAGGCGCCGTAGAGCGCCGCCAGCTCGCGCCAGAGCAGGTCGAGCGACCAGCCGTCGGCGATCACGTGGTGCAGGGTGATCAGCAGCAGGTGGTCGTGCTCGCCCAGGCGGGCCAGGTCGGCGCGGAAGAGCGGCCCCGTCTCCAGGGTGAAGGGGATGCGGGCGTGCTCGCGCACCAGCCGCCCCGCCTCTTCCTCGCGCTCGTCGTCGCGGAAGGCGGCGAAGTCGTGGGTGAAGAGCTCCACCGGCGAAGGCGGTGCGACGCGCTGCACGGGGAGCCCGTCCACCAGCGGGAAGGAGGTGCGCAGCGATTCGTGCCGCCGCACCAGCTCGTCCAGGGCGCGGCGCAGGGCGCCCTCGTCCAGCTCCCCCTCCAGGCGGGCGAAGAGGGGCATGTGGTAGGTGGCGCTCCCCGCCTCCATCCGGTCCACGAACCAGAGCCGCTCCTGCGCGAAGGAGAGCGGCAGGTCGGCGCCCTCGCGGGGCACGGGGCGGATGGGGGGCGCCTCCACCCCCTGCGCGGCGCGGCGCAGGCGGTCGACCTCGGCGGCCAGGGCGCCCAGGGTGGAGTGCTCGAACACGGCGCGCACGGGGAGCTCCACCGCGAGCGTCTCGCGCACCCGCGAGGCCACGCGGGTGGCCAGGAGCGAGTGCCCGCCCAGCTCGAAGAAGCCGTCGTCCACCCCCACGCGCTCGGCGCCCAGCAGCTCGGCCCAGACGGCGGCCAGCAGCTCCTCGGTGGGGGTGCGCGGCGCCAGGTAGCCGGCGCCGGCCAGGTCGGCGGCGGCGGGCTCGGGGAGGGCGCGGCGGTCCACCTTGCCGTGGCGGGTGAGCGGGAGCGCGCCCAGGAAGACGAACGCCGCCGGCACCATGTAGTCCGGCAGGTGCGCGGACGCGTGCGCCCGCACCCCGGCCACGTCGACGCCCTCCGCCACGATCCACGCGAACAGCCGCCGCGTCTCCGCCTCGCCGCGCGCCAGGACGACGGCCTCGCGCACCCGCGGATGCGCGAGGAGCACGGACTCGATCTCCCCCGGCTCGATGCGGAAGCCGCGCACCTTCACCTGGTCGTCGATGCGGCCGAGGTACTCGAGTGCGAAAGTACGAGAGTGCGAAAGTGCGAGAGCAACTGCATCTCCCGGCGAACTTTCGTGGCTGTTCGACTCTCGTGCTTTCGCACCTTCGTACTCTCGCACCTCCCTCCACCGCGCCTGATCCCCGCTGCGGTACAGGCGCGCGCCCGGGATGCCGGAGAAGGGGTCGGGGACGAAGCGCTCCGCCGTCAGCCCGGGGCGGCTAAGGTAGCCGCGCGCCACGCCCGCACCGCCGACGTGCATCTCCCCCACGATCCCGGTGGGGACGAGCCGCCCGCTGCGGTCCAGCAGGTGGACGGAGAGGTCGGGGATGGGGATGCCGATGGGGGACGCGGAGCCATCGACCGTATCCGCCGCACGGATCACGCGATGGGTGACGTGCACGGTCGTCTCGGTGATGCCGTACATGTTCACGAGACGCGGAGAATCATCCCCCCGCCGCTCCACCCATCCGCGCAGCGTCGCCGGGTCCAGCGCCTCGCCGCCGAAGATCACGGAACGCAGCGCCAGCTCCCGCATCTCTCCCCGTGACGCCGCCTCCTCGTCCGCGCGCATGAGCTGGCGGAAGGCCGACGGGGTCTGGTTGAGGACGGTGACGCCCTCGGCCTCCAGCAGCGCGTAGAACTCCTCGGGCGAGCGGGAGACGTCGAAGGGGACGACGACGAGGCGCCCGCCGTACAGCAGCGCGCCCCACAGCTCCCAGACGGAGAAGTCGAAGGCGTGGGAGTGGAAGAGGGTCCACACGTCCTCTGCCCCGAAGCCGAACCACTCGTCCGTCGCGGCGAAGAGGCGGACGACGTTGGCGTGGGTGATCTGCACCCCCTTCGGCTTCCCCGTCGACCCCGACGTGTAAATGACGTAGGCCAGGGCGTCGGGGGAGAGGTCGATCGGGGGTGCATCGGACGATTCCGCCGCGATGGCCTCCGCCTCGGCGTCCAGGCGGACGAGCGTGGGGCTATCTCCCGGAAGACGCGCCGCCAGCTCCGAGGTGGTCACCACGATCGGCGCTCCCGAATCCTCCACCAGCCAGGCCAGGCGGTCCTCGGGATAGGCGGGATCGAGCGGGAGGTAGCCCGCGCCGGCCTTGAGGATGGCGAGGATGCCGGCGACCGTCTCCACCGAGCGCTCGACGAAGAGGCCCACGAGCGAGTCCGGCCGCGCGCCCAGCTTCACCAGCCGGTGGGCGAGGCGGTTGGCGCGCGCGTCCAGCTCCGCGTAGGTGACGGACTCGCCGCCGAAGGTGACGGCGGCGGCGTCCGGCGTGCGCGCCGCTTGCCGCGCGAAGCGCGCGGGGAGCGATTCGGCCACGTCGAACGACGCGGTGGCCGAGCCGGCGGCCACCAGCGCGGCGCGCTCGGCGTCGTCCATCAGCGGGAGGGCGGAGACCGGGGCGTCGGGCGCCGCCGCGGCGGCACGCACCAGGGTCTCGAGCTGCTCGGCCAAGCGCCGGACGGTCGCCTCGTCGAAGAGGTCGGCGGCGTACTCCAGCAGGCCGGCGATGCGCCCGTCGGGGGTCTCGGCCAGCATCAGGTTCAGGTCGACCTTGGCCGTCGCCTCGCCCCCCGCGACGCCGCGCGCGTCCAGCCCGCCGAAGCCTTCCGGCAGTCCTCCGGGATCGTTCTGCAGGGCGAGCAGCACCTGGAAGACGGGGGCGTGGCTGAGCGAGCGCTCGGGCGCCAGCTCCTCCACCAGCCGCTCGAAGGGGAGGTCCTGGTGGGCGTAGGCGCCCAGCGTGGCCTCGCGCACCCGCGCCAGGAGCGCGCGGAACGACGGGTCGCCCGCCAGCTCCGTGCGGATGGGGAGGGTGTTGACGAAGAGGCCGATCAGGCCTTCGACCTCGCGGCGGGTGCGGCCGGCCACGGGGGTGCCCACCACCACGTCGTCCTGCCCCGACCAGCGGGAGAGGAGGAGGGCGACCGCCGCCAGCAGCGCCATGAAGGGGGTGGCCCGCTGCTCCAGGGCGAGGGCGCGCAGCCCCCCGGCCGCCTCGGCGGGGAGCGAGAAGGGGATGCGGCCGCCGCGGTGGCTCTGGGCCGCGGGCCGCGGCCGGTCGGTGGGGAGGGTGAGCACGGCGGGGGCGCCGGCCAGGTGCTCGCGCCACCACGCCACCTGCGCGGCCAGCCGCTCGCCGCGCAGCCACTCGCGCTGCCAGGCGGCGAAGTCGGCGTAGCGCACCGGCAGCCCGGGGAGCGGCGACGCCTCGCCGCGGGAGAAGGCGCCGTACAGCGCCGCCAGCTCCCGCAGGAAGATCCCGGTGCTCCACCCGTCGGTGACGGCGTGGTGCATCCCCAGCAGCAGCAGGTGGTCGTCTTCGCCCGCGCGCACCAGGCGGGCGCGGAAGAGAGGGCCGGCCTCCAGGTCGAAGGGCGTGCCCCGCTCGGCGGCGGCCAGGGCGTGGAGCTGCACCTCGCGCTGGTCTTCGGAGAGGAGCGAGACGTCTTCCACCGGCAGCCGGAAGGGCTCCGCGGGCTCGATGCGCTGCACCGGCGCGCCCTCCACCAGGGCGAAGCGGGTGCGGAGCACGGCGTGGCGGCGCACCAGCTCGCCCAGTGCCCGCTCCAGCGCGGGGAGGTCGAGCGCGCCGCCCAGCCGCAGCGGGATTCCCACGTTGTAGGCGGTGCTCCCGGGCTCCAGCCGGTCGATGAACCAGAGCCGCTCCTGCGCGAAGGAGAGCGGCAGGTCGTTCCCGCCGCGCGCCGGGATGGGCGCGTCGGCCGCGGCGTCGGCGCGCGCGGCGGCGTCCACGCGCGCGGCGAAGCCGCCCAGGCGCGTCGCCTCGAAGAGCGCGCGCAGCGGCAGCTCCACGCCGAACGCCTCGCGCACCCGCGAGATCACCTGCGTGGCCAGGAGCGAGTGCCCGCCCAGCACGAAGAAGTCGTCGTGGACGCCGACGCGCCGCACCCCGATCACCTCCGCCCAGATCGCCGCCACGCGCCGCTCCGTCTCCGTTCCCGGCTCCACGTAGCCGGCGCCGGAGAGGTCGGCGGCGTCGGGGTCGGGGAGGGCGCGGCGGTCCACCTTGCCGTGGCGGGTGAGGGGGAGCGCGTCGAGCGATACGAACGCGGCCGGCACCATGTACTCGGGAAGCCGCGCGAGCAGGAATCCCCGCAGCTCCGCCGCGTCCACCTCTTCGACCACGACCCACGCCACCAGCCGCCGTGCCTCGTCCTCGCCGCGCGCCATGACGACGGCTTCGCGAACGGAGGGATGGGCGAGCAGAGCGGACTCGATCTCGCCGGGCTCGATGCGGAAGCCGCGGATCTTCACCTGCTCGTCGGCGCGCCCCTGGAACTCGAGACTGAGAGTGCGTGAGTGCGGGAGTGCGGTAGTGCGCGGGCGCTCGCGCGGGTCCAACGCACTCCCGCACTCCCGCACTTCCGCACTTGTAGCTTCGTTGCGCCACCGCGCCCGATCCCCGCTGCGGTACAGGCGCGCGCCGGGGATGCCGGAGAACGGGTCGGGGACGAAGCGCTCGGCCGTCAGCTCCGGCCGGCCGAGGTAACCGCGCGCCACGCCCGCCCCGCCGACGTACATCTCCCCGACCACGCCGGTGGGGACGAGCCGACCGTGGCGGTCGAGGAGGTGGACGGCGAGGTCGGGGATGGGGATGCCGATGGGGGAGGGCGACCCGTCGACCGTATCCGCCGCCCTGATCACGCGACAGGTGACGTGCACCGTCGTCTCGGTGATGCCGTACATGTTGACCAGCGAGGGACGATCGTCCCCCCGCCGCTCCACCCAGCCGCGCAGCGTGGCCGGGTCCAGCGCCTCGCCGCCGAAGATCACCTGGCGCAGGGCGAGGGCGCGCATCTCCCCGCGCTCCGCCGCCGCCTCGTCGGCGCGCATGAGCTGGCGGAAGGCCGACGGCGTCTGGTTGAGGACGGTGACGCCCTCGGCTTCCAGCAGCGCGTGGAACTCCTCGGGCGAGCGGGAGACGTCGAAGGGGACGATGACGAGCCGCCCGCCGTGGAGGAGCGCGCCCCAGATCTCCCAGACGGAGAAGTCGAAGGCGTACGAGTGGAAGAGGGTCCACACGTCGTCCGGCCCGAAGCCGAACCACGCGTCGGTCGCGGCGAAGAGGCGCGCGACGCTGGCGTGCGTGACCTCGACCCCCTTCGGCTTCCCGGTCGATCCGGAGGTGTAGATGACGTACGCCAGGGACTCGGGGGAGATATCGATCGGCGGCGCGTCCGCGGGCTCCGACGCGATCGCCTCCGCATCCGAATCGAGAAGGACGAGCGTGGGGCCCTCTCCCGAAAGCCGGTCCGCGAGGCCCGAGGTCGTGACGACGACGGAGACGCCGGAATCCTCCAGCAGCCAGGCCAGGCGGTCTTCGGGGTATGCGGGGTCGAGCGGGAGGTAGCCCGCGCCGGCCTTGAGGATCGCCAGGATGCCGACGACGGTCTCCACCGAGCGCTCTACGCAGAGGCCGACGAGAGCGTCCGGCCGCGCGCCCAGCTTCACCAGCCGGTGGGCGAGGCGGTTGGCGCGCGCGTCCAGCTCCGCGTAGGTGACGGAATCGCCGCCGAAGATCAGCGCGACGGCCGTGGGCGTGCGCGCGGCCTGCGCGGCGAAGCGCGCGGGGAGTGCCTCGACGACCTCGAACGACGCCGTGGCCGAGCCGGCGGCGACCAGCGCGGCGCGCTCCTCGTCGCCCATCATCGGCAGCGCGGTGATGGGCGTGCCGGGCGATGCGACGGCGGCGTCCAGGAGGGTGGCGAAATGGGCCAGCATCCGCCGGACGGTGGCCTCTTCGAGGAGGTCGGTGGCGTAGCCGAGGCGCGCGAAAACGCCGTCGGGGCGCTGCACCAGGTCCAGGGAGAGGTCGAAGCGGGCGGCCTCGGTCCCCTCGCCGGCTGCCTGCAGCTGGAGCGCGGGTGAAGCGGAGGCCGCCGGCCCGGCGCCCACGCCCTGCTGGTTGTGCAGCACCATCACCGCCTGCACCAGCGGGGCGTGGCTGAGCGAGCGCTCGGGGTTCAGCTCCTCCACCAGCTTCTCGAAGGGGAGCGCCTGGTGCTCGAAGGCGGCCAGGGTGGCGTCGCGGGTGCGCGCCAGCAGCTCGCCGAAGGTGGGGGCGCCGGTGAGGTCGCCCCGCAGCACCAGCGTGTTGACGAAGAAGCCGACGATCCCCTCCACGTCCTCGGTGGCGCGGTTGGCGACCGCGGTGCCCACCAGCACGTCGTCCTGGCGGGTGTAGCGCGCCAGGAGGAGGTGGAAGACGGCGAGGTACACCATGAACGGCGTGGCGTCGTGCGCGCGGGCCAGCGCCTCGACGCCGGCGGCCGTGCCGCCGCCCAGGAAGGTCTCGACCGAGGCGCCCCGGTGTGTGCGCACGGGCGGACGCGGCCGGTCGGGCGGGAGCTCCAGCCGCGTGGGCGCGCCCTCCAGCGCGCCGCGCCAGAAGCCCACCAGCCGCTCCAGCGCCTCGCCGGAAAGGCGCTCGCGCTCGCGGAGGGCGTGGTCGCCGTACTGCAGCGGGAGCGGCGGGAGGGGCGAGGGCTCGCCGCGCGCGAAGGCCTCGTAGAGCGCCGCCAGCTCGCGCACCAGGATGCCGGTGGACCACCCGTCGGTGACCGCGTGGTGCAGGTTCCAGAGCAGCACGTGCTCCTCGGCGCCCAGGCGGAGGAGCGAGGCGCGGAAGAGCGGACCGCGCTCGAGCGAGAACGGTTCGGCGGCATCCTCGCGTGCGCGCCGCTCCATCTCGGCCGCCGCCGCGCCGGGGGGGAGCGCGGAGAGGTCCGTCACCTCAAGGCGGAAGGGGGTGGGCGGGTCGACCACCTGCACCGGCTCGCTCCCCTGCACCTCCAGGCGGGTGCGCAGCGTCTCGTGGCGGCGCACCAGCTCGCCGAGAGCGCGCTCCAGCACGGCGGCGTCGAGCGGGCCGGGGATCCGCCAGACCTTGGGGAGGGAGTAGGCGGTGCTCCCCGGCTCCAGGCGGTCCAGCAGCCACATCCGCCGCTGCGCGAACGACGCGGGAAAGACCGACGGGCGCTCACCCCCGGCGGGCGCGTCGGCGGCGGCGGCCTTCTGCTTGAGCTTCAGCGCGAGGAGCTTCCGCTGCGCGGGGGTGAGCTCCGAGAGGCGCGCGGTGATATCGGTCATCTTCCGGTTCTGGATCCCTTCAGTCCACGCAAGTACAAACTACGATCTCTCACAGAGGTCACAGAGGTCACGGAGGACTGGCACGGATTTGCTCCGAGA
>JBJMPM010000198.1:0-15494 GCA_045803205.1 Longimicrobiaceae bacterium | reverse complement strand
GTCTCTGCAGCTATCTGCTGATCGGCTTCTGGTTCCGCGATAAGGAAAAGGCGGACGCCGGCAAGAAGGCGTTCATCGTCAACCGCATCGGCGACTTCGGCTTCCTGATCGCCATGTTCCTCCTCTTCTGGAACACGGGCGCGCTGGACTTCGTGGGCGTCAACCAGAAGCTGCTGGGCGGCGCCCTCCCCTACGCGGGGCCGGTGGTCACCTGGATCGCCCTCTTCTTCTTCCTGGGCGCCTGCGGCAAGAGCGCGCAGATCCCGCTCTACACCTGGCTCCCCGACGCCATGGCCGGCCCCACGCCGGTCTCTGCGCTGATCCACGCCGCGACCATGGTGACGGCGGGCGTGTACCTGGTCGCCCGCTCCAACGTGATCTTCGCGCTGGCGCCCCAGGCCTCGCTGGTGGTGGCCATCGTCGGCGCGCTCACCGCGATCTTCGCGGCCAGCATCGGCCTCAAGCAGTGGGACATCAAGAAGGTGCTGGCCTACTCCACCGTCTCGCAGCTCGGCTTCATGTTCGCGGCGGTGGGGATGGGGGCGTACGCCACGGGGATCTTCCACCTGATGACGCACGCCTTCTTCAAGGCCTGTCTCTTCCTGGGCTCCGGCGCGGTGATCCACGCCATGCACGCCGCGCTGCATTCCACGCACAACCCCGCGGACGCGCAGGACATGCGCAACATGGGGGGCCTGCGGAAGTACCTCCCCGTCACCTTCGTCACCATGGCGGTATCGACCCTCGCCATCGCCGGCGTGCCGCCCTTCTCCGGCTTCTTCTCCAAGGACGAGATCATCGGCGCGGCGTGGAAGGGAGCCGGCGGCAGCTCGCCGCTCTCGGAGTTCCACTTCGCCGGGATGCAGGGGAGGTCGTGGATGCTGGCCATCGGGATCGTGCTCAGCATCGCCGCCTTCATGACGGCCTTCTACATGGGCCGGATGATGCTCTACACCTTCTTCGGCGCCAACCGCACCGGCGACGAGGAGCGGAAGCACCTGCACGAGGGCGACTGGACGCTGACGCTGCCGCTGGTCGTGCTCGGCGCCCTGGCGGTGTTGGGCGGGCTGGTGAACGTGGAGGAGCACGTGCCGCTGGTGAGCGCCTTCGACTTCGGGCAGGGCCCGGCGATGCACCACTGGCTGCACCCCGTGGTGGGCGCGGGCGAGGAGCTGGCCGCCCGCAACGCCGCGCACGTGGTGCCGGTCGACCTCGGCTGGTGGCCGATCCTGCTCGCGGTCGGCATCGGGCTGGGCGGCCTCGCGCTCGCCTGGGTCCTCCTCTCGCGCAAGGCGCTGGGCGACGCGCAGACCCATCCGGCGTACCAGGGCGGGGTGGAGAAGGCGCTGTACAACAAGTGGTACGTGGACGAGGCCTACGACGCCGCCGTGGTCAGGCCGGTGCAGGGGCTCTCGCGCGGCTTCGCCCGCTTCGACATGGGCGTGGTGGACTGGCTGGTGGACATGTTCGGGCGGCTGTCGCAGATGTTCGGGATCGCCTTCGGGCGGCTGCAGACGGGGCAGCTCAACACCTACGCCTTCGTGCTGGTGGTGGGCGTGCTGATCGTGCTCGGCTCCTTCGTGGCCCTGTAGACGGCGGAAAGAGACTGACGTGCAAGGCTTCTACCAGAGTCACTGGATCCTCACCTTCCTGATCTTCTTCCCGCTGGTCGCGGCGCTCGCGACGTATGCGGCGGGGGAGGAGCGGGCGCGCACCGTCGCGCTCGGGGCCGGGATCGTGGAGTTCCTGGTGTCGCTCCCGCTCTTCTGGACCTACCAGCCGGGCGCGGCGCAGTGCGCGCAGTTCCCGGCCGGCCTGCCCGCCTTCCAGAACTGCGTAAGCGCCGCCTGGATGCCGCAGTGGGGGATCCGCTACCAGCTCGGGCTCGACGGCATCTCGCTCTTCATGGTGCTGCTCACCACGCTCCTCCTCCCGCTGATGGTGCTGGGGTCGTGGACCTACATCCGGGAGCGCCGGCGCGGCTTCTACGCCTCGCTGCTGGCGCTCACCGCGGGCGTGGTGGGGGTGTTCGTCGCCCTGGACATGTTCCTCTTCTACGTGTTCTGGGAGGTGATGCTGATCCCGATGTACTTCATGATCGGGATCTGGGGCGGGCGCGAGCGCATCTACGCGGCGGTGAAGTTCTTCCTCTTCACCACCGTGGGGTCGCTGCTGATGCTGGTGGCCATCCTCTGGCTCTTCTGGCACTGGACCGGGACCACGGGGCAGCCGAGCTTCAGCTACTTCGACTTCCTGCAGATGCCGCTCACCGTCTGGCAGATGAGCGCGCTCTTCCTGGCGTTCGCGCTCGCCTTCGCCATCAAGGTGCCGATCTTCCCCTTCCACACCTGGCTCCCGCACGCGCACGTGCAGGCGCCCACGGCGGGGTCGGTGGTGCTGGCGGGGGTGCTGCTGAAGATGGGGACCTACGGCTTCATCCGCTTCGCCCTCCCGCTCTTCCCCGACGCGGCGAGCTCGCCGCTGATCATCCGGTGGGCGATGGCGCTGGGGCTGGTCGGCATCATCTACACGGCCATGGTGGCCGCGGTGCAGCCCAACGCGAAGAAGCTGGTGGCCTACACCTCGGTCGCCCACCTGGGCTTCGTGATCCTCGGCGTCTTCGCCTTCAACCTGGTGGGGATGCAGGGGGCGCTGCTGGTGATGATCGGGCACGGCCTCTCCACGCCCATGCTCTTCTTCCTGCTGGGGATGCTGTACGAGCGGCGCCACAGCTACGAGATCGACGACTTCGGCGGGCTGGCGGCCTCCGTCCCCCTCTTCGCCACGCTCCTGGTGTTCGCGGGGATGGCCTCCATCGGGCTGCCGACCACCGCCGGCTTCGTCTCCGAGTTCCTGGTGCTGCTGGGCGCCTTCCAGAGCCACCCCTGGTTCGCGCTGGCCTCGGCCACGGGGGTGATCTTCGCCGCCTACTACATGCTGCCGATGGTGCAGAAGGTGGCGTTCAACGCGCTCTCGAAGCCGGCCAACCGGCGGATCCCCGACCTGAACGGGCGCGAGCTGGCGGTGCTGCTCCCGCTGGTGGCGCTCATCCTCTGGATCGGGTTCTACCCCCGGCCCTTCCTGGACCGGATGGCGCCCGCCGCCAACGGGGTGGTGCAGGCCGCGCTGAAGTCGCGCAAGCTCCCCGACGTGCCGCGGCCGGCGCTGCGCGATGAGCGCGGCGTGACCATGGCCCCGGCGCGCGCCGAGGAGACGCCCTGATGCTGATGCAGACGACCCTCGACCTCTCGCGGTCGCCGGACTACTTCTGGGCGCTCCTCCCCGAGATCGTGCTGGTGCTCTGGGCCATGCTGGTGCTGGTGGTCGACGTGGCGCAGAAGGGGAGCCGCTCCGAGCCCTCGCGCCCGGTGATCGGCTGGCTCTCCATCGCCGGGCTGGTGGTGACCGCCGCCGCCAACGGCTGGCTGCTGACGATGCGCGCCGGGCCGGGGCCGGCGATGGTGGCGGTCGACGCCTTCCGCGTGTTCATCACCTTCGTGATCCTGGGCTCGGCCGCGCTCACCCTGCTGATGGCGCAGGGGTTCCTGGACCGGCGGGGGATCAACCGCGGCGAGTTCCAGGCGCTGGTGCTCTTCGCCACCGCCGGGATGATGCTGATGGCCGGCGCGCGCGACCTGCTGATGGTGTTCATCGGCCTGGAGCTGATGTCCATCTCCATCTACGTGCTGGTGGGCTTCGACCGGCTGGACGAGCGCAGCGCCGAGGGGGCGCTGAAGTACTTCCTGCTGGGCGCCTTCTCCAGCGCCTTCTTCCTCTTCGGCATCGCGCTGACCTGGGGGGCGACGGGGACCACCGACATCGTGCAGATCGGCAGCCTCCTCCTCTCCCATGCCATCACCGACTCGCCGCTCCTGCTGGCGGGAATGGCGCTGCTGATGGTGGGGTTCGGCTTCAAGGTGGCGGCCATGCCCTTCCACATGTGGACGCCCGACGCCTACGAGGGCGCGCCCACGCCGGTGACGGCGCTCATGTCCACCGGGGTGAAGGCGGCGGCGTTCGCCTCGTTCATCCGGGTGTTCGTGATCGGCTTCGGCGGGGCGCCGCAGCACTGGGTGCAGGTGGGGTTCTGGATCGCGGTGGTGACGATGGTGGGCGCCAACCTGATCGCGCTCACCGAGGGGAGCCTGAAGCGGATGCTCGCCTACTCCTCCATCGCGCACGCCGGGTACCTGCTGGTGGCGCTCCTCTCCAACAGCACGGAAGGGGCAGCGGCCTTCCTCTTCTACCTGCTGGTGTACACACTGATGACGGCGGGCGCCTTCGCGGTGCTCATCGCCAACTCGCGCGAGGCCACGGGCGAGGAGCGGGTGGCGCTGGAGGACTGGGCGGGCTTCGCGCGCGAGAAGCCGCTGCTGGCGGGGATCTTCTCCATCTTCCTGCTTTCCCTGGCCGGCTTCCCGCTCACCGCGGGGTTCCTGGGCAAGCTCTACATCCTGCGCGCGGCCATCGCGGCGGGGCTCACGCCGCTCGCGGTGGTGCTGGTGATGGCCTCGCTGCTGAGCTACTTCTACTACCTGCGGGTGGTGGTGGTGATGTACATGCAGCCCGCGCGCGAGGCCGGCGAGCACCGCGCGGCGCGCCTCCCCGGCCCGGCGATGCTGGGGGTGGGGCTCTCGGCCGCGCTGGTGGTGCTCCTCTTCTTCGCCGGCGGCTGGCCGATGGGGTGGGCGCGCAAGAGCGCCGACACCCTCTGGCCCGCCGAGTGGTACTCCGGCTCGGCGGCCGCGGCCCCTGCGAGCAACCCCGCGGCCGGCGGCGTTCCCGGGGGCCTGCGGTGACGCAGCACTCAGCACTCAGCACTCAGCACTCAGCACTCAGCACTTGTCACTCCCAGGCCCGGCGCCCACGCGCCGGGCCTTGCGGTTCGCATGACGATTGCACAGGCTTTCCCGGCGAGAAGGCCCACGGCGGACGACGGAGCACGCATGGACGGCGAAGTGGAGGAGGACGGGCAGGAGCCCCGCGAGGCGGAGGAGGCGCCCGAGCCCGAGCGCCGGCCGCCCCCGGCCCCCGCGCCGGCCGAGGAGCCGAAGCGGAAGGGGATGTTCGGGGTGACGCCCCGGCGCGCGGCCGCGGGGCTGGGCGCCGCCGCGGCCGCCGCGTACGCGGTGTACCTGATGGGCGCCGGCCGCGGCCGCCGCCGTCCGGTCACCGAGCTCCCCAACGCGCTGGGGATGCGGCTCGACTACGTGCCCTGGGGCGACGTGCACTACGCCTGGTACGCCCGCGAGGGGCGCGGCCGGCCGCTGGTGCTGCTGCACTCCATCAACGCCGTGGCCAGCGCGCACGAGATGCGCCCCATCGCCCGCGCCTTCCTGCGCGACCGCGAACGCTCCGTCTACGCGCTGGAGTGGGTGGGCTTCGGCCACAGCGACCGCCCCGACATCGAGTACACCCCCGGCCTGCTGGAAGACCAGCTCGAGCACTGGCTGGAGCGGGTGATCCGCCCCGCGGGCGGCGCCGACGTGGTCGGCCTCTCGCTCGGCGCCTCCTACGCCGCCGAGGTGGCGCGGCGCCGGCCGGACCTGATCCGCTCGCTGGTGGCGCTGGAGCCCGCGGGGCTGGGGAGCGAGCCCACCGACATCGGCAAGGGGTGGGCGCGGCTCCTCTTCACCCTTCCCGGGGTGCAGCGCGCCTTCTACGACCGGCTGACCACGCCCGAGGCGCTGGCGAAGTTCGCGCGCGAGAACCTCTTCACCCCCGAGTTCGGGGTGCCCGACGAGTACGTGAACTTCGCGGCCGAGACCGCGCGGGTGGAGGGCGCGCCGCAGCCGCTGGACGACTTCCTGAGCGGGCGGATGGCGCCCGACGACGCGCTGGAGACCTTCCGGCGGCTGCGGCAGCCGCTGCTGCTGGTCCACGGCACCGTCTCCAGCCGGCGGATGGAGAGCTACACGCGCCTCCCGGAGCTGGAGGGGCGGCCGAACGTGACCATTGTCTCCCTCCCCACCGGCTCCATGCCGCACTGGGAGCGGGCGCGCGAGGTGGCGGAGCGCATCCGCGACTTCGTGGACGCGCAGGACGCGCCGCGGCGCGCGGCGGAGGCGGACGGACGCTGAAGTGCGCCGGCGCGGCCGGCGAGCGGGCACACCGGAAGGAGTGGTGAGATGATCCGAGCGGTACGTGTCGCGGGGTGCGGGGTGGCGCTGGCGGCGGTGCTCGCCGGGTGCAACAAGCGCGACGAGGGCGGGGCGACCAACCTGGGCCCCGTGCACGTCGACACGGCCAACAACACCCCGATGGACGGCGTCTCCGACGAGCAGCTCAAGAGCCAGGCGCAGGCGCTCACGCCGGAAGAGGCCGCCGCCCGCGGCGTGCAGGTCGACACCACCATCCACGTGGAGAACCTGGGGAGCCAGGACACCACCCCCGCCGGCGCCGCCAACAACGACACGGCCGGGAAGGTGCCGGCGCCTCCACCGGCTCCCGCCGCGTCGGCACCGAAACAGTAGCAACAGAACGTCTCACGCAGAGCCGCAGAGTATCTCCACGCCTCTCTGCGGCTCCGATGTGTCTTTGCGAGACACCGTTAGCAACGACACCGCAGGAAGGCCACAGGCACGACTGCCGCTCCGCGCCGAAGCGCCGGGACACTAGCAACCGGAGCGTCTTTCGATGAGGACTGTGGGCAGGTGGGCCCGATTCGGCACGACCGGCCTGGTGCTTCTCGCCGCATCCGCGGTGGTTCCGGGGTGCCGGCATCTCGACCCGCGTCCGCCGACCTCCGCGAAACGTCCGCCTGCCTCGGTGCCCGCCTTCGCCGTGACCGGTCCGGGTGGGGAGAAGCGTTTCACTGTGCTGGCCGGCGCTGGGGTGGTGCTGCGCGCCACGCTCCGCGGCGCGGCGTTCGTCTCCCGCGCCCCGAACGTAGTCTTGGTGGACGGTGCCGGCGCCGTGCGCGGGATCTCGACCGGGCGTGCCTTCGTCGTCGGGACCGTGACGGAGGGCGGACGGATGCTGGTGGATTCGGTGGAGGTGACGGTGGAGTGCACCGCGGAGTTGCGCGTTCATGTCGTCCCGCGTGACACGGTAATCCGCGTGGGTGAGGCCTTCGTGGCACGCGCGGAGCTGGCGAGCTGCGGCGGACAGGTGAGGCTCACCGACGAGCTGAGGTGGCGCGCGCGCGACCCGGCGGTGGTACGCGTCGATTCCATCACCGGCCGCACGGTCGGCCTTGCTCCCGGAGATACCTGGGTGGACTTCAGCGGGCGGGCGTATGGGCACTTCGAGGGCGTACACGTGAGGGTTGCACCGCCGCAGTGACGATCGCCCGACGATGACTTTCCATCGATCGCCGCCCCGGTGGTCCATGGCGGCGACGTCACGGCATCGATCTCGAACTCTCCTAAACCCGTTGCCGAACGCTCGTTCTAGCCTTGCACTTTTCGTCACAAGCGCTAGAATAACGGGCTCCGCAAGGGCTGAACCGAACCAGGGGAGTTGCGCGTGAAGAGCATCGTCTGCGTGAAGCGCGTCCCGGACACCGAGGCGCGGATCCGCATTGCCGGCGACGGGAGCAGCATCGACCCGTCCGGGGTGAAGTTCGTGCTGAACCCGTACGACGAGTTCGCGCTGGAGGCGGCGCTGAAGCACAAGGAGGCGGCGGGGCAGGGGGAGGTGACGGTGGTGAGCGTGGGCGACGCCTCGAGCGCCGAGACGCTGCGCACCGCCCTCGCCATGGGCGCCGACGGCGCCGTGCTGCTCAAGGCCGAGCGCACCCCCGAGGGGCTCGCCGCCGCGAAGGTGCTGGCGGAGGAGATCCGGGGGCGCGAGTACGACCTGGTGCTCTTCGGGATGAAGGCGGTGGACGACGACCTGCAGGCGGTGGGGCCGATGGTGGCCGAGCTGCTCGGCATCCCCGCCGCCACGGCGGTCACCGAGTTCTCGGTCGAGGGCGGGAAGGTGACCGCGCACCGCGAGATCGAGGGCGGGGCCGAGGTGGTGGAACTGCGCATGCCCTGCGCGCTCACCATCACCAAGGGCGCCTACGAGCCGCGCTACGCCTCGCTGAAGGGGATCATGGCGGCCAAGAAGAAGCCGCTGGAGGAGAAGCCGGCCTCCGCCGACGCGGCCGGCGCGGCGTTCACGCTCGAGTACCCCCCCGAGCGCCAGGCCGGCCGCATCGTGGGCGAGGGCCCCGACGCGGTGCCCGAGCTGCTGCGGCTGCTGCGCCAGGAAGCGAAAGTGATCTAGGGGACAGGGAACAGGGGACAGGGGACAGCAAGCAACTGCTGTTCGCCGGCTGTCCCCTGTAACCTGTCCCCTATCCCCTTGAGAGCCTGAACCTCAACCTCACGAGGTCCTACGATATGCCAGGGATTTTCGCGTTCGCGGAAGCGCGCGACGGCGAGCTGCGCAAGGTGGCGCAGGAGGTGGTGACCGCGGCCCGCAAGCTGGCCGACGGGCTCGGCACCGAGGTGCACGCGGTGGTGCTGGGCGGCGGCGCCGGGCTCGCCTCGGCCGCGGCTGAGCTGGGGAAGTACGGCGCCGACCAGGCGTTCAGGAGCGAGACCTTCCCGCTCGACAAGTACTCGCCCGAGGGCTACACCACCATCGTGGTGAACTTCATCCGGGAGCACGGCTGCGACGCCGCGATCTTCCCCGCCAGCGCGCTGGGGAAGGACCTGGCGCCGCGGGTGGCCGCGCGGCTCGGCGTCGACCTGCAGAGCGACGTGACCGGGCTCGAGGTGGAGGGCGGCGGCATCGTCGTCACCCGGCCGCGCTACGCCGGCAAGGTGTTCGGCAAGTCGACGGTCTCCGCGAAGCCGGCGGTGATCTCGGTGCGGCCCAACGTATTCCAGCCGGTGGAGAGCCCGAAGGCGGGCGAGGAGCAGCCGCTGAACGTGGACCTCGGGAACGCGGACTTCGGCGCGGTGGTGAAGGAGATCAAGGCCGCCGCGGGGGAGAAGCTCGACGTCTCCGAGGCGCCGATCGTGATCTCCGGCGGCCGCGGGCTGCAGGACCCGGCGAACTTCAAGCTGCTGGAGGAGCTGGCCGAGGCGTTCGGCGGCAAGGCGGCGGTGGGCGCCTCGCGCGCGGTGGTCGACGCCGGGTGGCGGCCGCACGGCGACCAGGTGGGGCAGACGGGGAAGACGGTGGCGCCCACGCTCTACATCGCCGTCGGCATCAGCGGCGCCATCCAGCACCTCGCGGGGATGCGCACCAGCCGCTACATCGTCGCCATCAACAAGGACCCCGAGGCCCCCATCTTCAAGGTGGCCGACTACGGCATCGTCGGCGACCTCTTCCAGATCCTCCCCCGCATGACGGAGGAAGTGAAGAAGCTGATGGCCTGAGGACCTCTTCCCAGAGGCACAGAGACCCGGAGAGTGCGCTGAGCCTCTCCGGGTCTCCGCGTCTCTGCGAGAGATGCTCTTTTGCGGCGGGCGCCCGCGGGCGTATCTTCCGCCCCCATGCCCACCTCGCCCCTCGTCCGCTCGCCCTGGATCGCGCCCGCGGCGCTGGTGGTGGCGCTCGCGTCGCTGGCGCTGAACGGCGTGCTCCTCTGGAAGCTGCGGCAGCCGGAGCGGCTGATGGGGCCCGCGGTGGAGCGCATCGCCGCGGGGCTGTCGAAGTCCAACGAATCCATCAAGTACACGGTGCGCATCCCCGCCGGCACGCCGGTCAGCTTCGACGTGCCGATCGACCAGCGCTACATCATCAAGCTGCGCACCTCGCTCCCCATCAACACCGACGTGCGGGTGCCGTTCAACACCCCGTTCGGCAACCGCGTGATCGCCGTCCCCGTGCGCTCGAACGTGCCGCTCCGCCAGGACATCCCCGTGCACCTGGTCGACACCTTCCACCTGCGCACCCGCACCAACACCGAGTTCGTGGTGCCGCTGGAGATCAAGCTGAAGGACCTGCCGCTCGACGCCCTCCGCGCCTCGCTGAACCCATGACCCGCCGACTCGCATCCGCCGCCGCGTTCGCCCTGCTCTTCGCCGCATGCGGGGTGGAGGGCGGCGTCCAGCGGCAGAAGGCGGCGGACGCACGGGAGTCGCGGCCCGCGGCGCCCGTGTCGGCGTGGCGCGTGAACCCCACGGCGGGGGTGGCGCTCGCCGCCGCCGGCGACTCGTTCACGGTGCAGACGGGGCCGCACGCCATCCTCTGGCCCGCGGCGGGCCGGCCGCTGGCGCCGCCCTACACCATCCGCGCGGAGTTCGAGAAGCGCCACGGGCGGCTGCACGAGGGGTACGGCATCCTCTTCGGCGGGAGCGGGCTGGAGGGGCCGGAGGCGGGGCAGGTGTACAGCTACTTCCTGGTGCGCGGCGACGGGGCCTTCCTGGTGAAGCGCCGGCAGGGGGCGCAGACGCCGGTGGTGCGCGACTGGACGCAGCACCCCGCGCTCCAGCGCGACCGCGAGGAGAACGGCCGCCCCAACGAGCTGGAGGTGCGGGTGGATTCGGCCGAGGTCACGTTCCGGGTGAACGGGACGGAGGTCGCGCGGGTGCCCGCGGCGGAGCTCTCCGTGAGCGGCCTGGCCGGGGTGCGCACGGCGCACGAGATCTCGCTGGTGGTGCGCGGCTTCCGCGCGGCGGAGGTGCGGCCGTGAGCGGCGCCCCGCGCGTGCTGGTGGCCGACGACGACCCGGCGATCCGCAAGGCGCTCGGCATCATCCTCTCCGGCTACGCGGTGTGCGAGGCGGGCGACGGGGCCGAGGCGCTGAAGCTCTTCGAGGCGGAGGGCGCGGACCTGGTGCTCTCGGACCTGCAGATGCCCGCGGTGGGCGGGCTGGAGCTGCTGCGCCGGGTGAAGGCCGCGGACGACACCGCGGCCTTCATCATCCTCACCGGCGCGGGAACGGTGGAGAACGCCGTGCAGGCGCTGCGGCTGGCGGCCGACGACTACCTGGTGAAGCCCTTCAACGTCGACGAGGTGCTGCTGGCCTGCGAGCGGGCGCTGGAGCACCGCCGCCTGGTGCGCGAGAACCGCGGCTACCAGCGGGAGCTGGAGGCGCGCGTGGCCGAGCAGGCACGGGAGCTGGAGGGGCTGCTGGTGGACGCGCTCCGCTCCCTCGCCACCGCCATCGACACGCGCGACGACTACACCGGCGGCCACGTGGAGCGCGTGGCCCGCTACGCCGCCGCCACCGGCCGCGAGCTGGGGCTGGCAGGCGAAGCGCTGCGCGCGCTCTGGATCGGCGCGCTGCTGCACGACGTGGGGAAGATCGGGGTGAGCGACGCGATCCTGAAGAAGCCGGGCGCGCTCACCGACGAGGAGTACGCGGAGATGAAGCGCCACCCCTCCATCGGCGGGAAGGTGATGGACAGCAGCTCGTTCCTGCGCCCTGGCCTCCCCGCCGTGCTCCACCACCAGGAGCACTGGGACGGCACCGGCTACCCCTCCGGCCTGCGCGGCGGCGAGATCTCGCTGCAGGGGCGCATCGTCGCCGTGGTCGACTGCTACGACGCGATCGTCACCGCCCGCCCCTACCGCGGCGCCGCCACGGAGGGCGACGCGCTGGCCGAGATCCGCGCCTGCGCCGGCACCCAGTTCGACCCCGCCGTGGTCGACGCCTTCCTCCGCGCCGCCGCCCGCGGCTTCCCCCTCGATCCCGACACACCCGTGCTCCCCGAGCGGGGTGAGAACGCGTAGTCCATGACGGGATTGGCCGTTACGAGCATCATTTCGAATAAGTGTTGAGGTATTTTGCCTCTCCGCCGAATGTCATCCTGAGGGAGCCGCCTCGCCTCTGGTTCTGCAGCGATGAAGCATGGCGGCGACCGAAGGATCTATAGCGGCGTTTCGCAACACGGCCGGCGGACGAAAAACCATCCGGCGACAGAGAAACGGCGGTCGCTCGATTGTTTTCATGCGCCACGCAGGCGGAAGCGCGGACTTGGCTATAGATCCTTCGGTCGCCGCCAAAGAATGCAGTGAACGCCAGGATCTGGGCGGCGGCTCCCTCAGGATGACATTACGTTTGGGGCGGCGAGGGGATTTTCGACTCTGGCGAGGAGGATTCGATGGCGGAACTGACGATCACGGACATCCCCAACGAGCTGCTTGAACGCATGCGTCGGATCGCGGAGCAAAGTGACACGAGCGTAGATCAGGTGGCGATCAGAGCCTTCGAGCGGCATGTCGCGGCGGGATTTCCCGATCAGGACGCCGTCGTAGCGATGATCCGCGCGCATCGCGACGTGGTGGACGACTTCGTGTTTTCGCTTCCCGAGAAGTGATGCCGGAACTCGCTTCGGGCAACTATGCCGCCGACCTCGAGCTCGCGCTGCGGGCCGTGCGCGCGGCGGGGGAGGCGGTGCTCCCCGCCTTCCGCGCGGAGCAGGAGGTGCGCTTCAAGGCGCCGGAGCAGCCGGTGACCGCGGCGGACCTGGAGGCGAACCGCATCCTGCACCAGGTGCTGCTGGGCGGGCGGCCGGAGTACGGGTGGCTCTCGGAGGAGACGAAGGACACGCCCGAGCGGCTGGCGAAGGAGCGGCTCTGGGTGGTCGACCCCATCGACGGCACCAACTCGTTCGTGGAGGGCTACCCCGAGTTCGCCATCAGCGTCGGCCTGGTCGACCGCGGCCGCGCGGTGGTGGGCGTGGTGCTCAACCCGGCGACGGCGGAGATGTACCACGCGGTCGCCGGCGGCGGCGCCTTCCGCAACGGCGCGCCGATCCGCGTCTCGACCACTGGCGACACGGCGGAGGTGCGGCGCATCGCGGCGTCGCGCTGGGAGATGGGGCGCGGCGAGCTGGACCACTTCACGGCGCCGTGGGAGGTGTCGCCGCTGGGGAGCACGGCGTACAAGATGGCGAAGGTGGCGGACGGCAGCGTGGACGTGTTCATCTCCGCCGGGCCGAAGAACGAGTGGGACGTGGCGGGCGCCGCGGTGGTCGTGGCCGAGGCGGGCGGGCGCGTCACGGGGCCGCTGGGGCGCGAGCTGCGGTACAACCAGCCGGACCCCGCCTGGCGCGGCGTCGTCGCCAGCAACGGCCTGCTGCACGATGCCGTGCTGGCGATGAACCCGTCCCACCTGCCGGGACGCTGACGCCGCTCCGCCACGAAACCGGCGCTCCTCCACCCGCGTAGGCCAGGGTGGGGGAGCGTCGTGGTTTTCCGGCGGCACGGAGCGTGGCGATGGAGATCCTGGAGCTGCTGGCGGGATTGGCTGAGCTGGTGCAAGGCGTGAGCGACCTGTGCGAGCTGGTCCATGGCGCGTGCCGGCTGTCGGCGCGCGTGGCGGGGCGGCTGCTCGGGTAGACGGAGGAGACGTGAGCGAGCACACGGCCGGAACGCGGACGTAAGGTTCAGCGGCGTGTGGATGGCCTGGCGAGATGCCTCCGCGGCGGTGCAGCGCGGGGGCATTCGCGTGTCCGGGAGCTGCGCGTGCCATCCGGTCCCTGCCCCGAGCGAGTGAACGATCGTGCTCCCCACTACCGCCGGTCGCCAAACACTTGTATTGTTATATTGAGACGGTAAGTGTGCGTCACTGTGCCTCCATTTACAGTAGCAGGACCAGGCCGCGCCCGGTTCTCGTCCATGTCTCTGGCGGCTGTGCCCCGGTCGCCGTGACCTCCCCCCGCGACAAAAGGCCTCTATGGATCCCAGAGACGTGCAGGGAAGGCCTGCGCCGCCTGGCGCGGCATGATCTGGTCGCGCGTCCACGCGGCCGTCGCCCAGCAGGGCGCATCTTTCGGCATGGACACGTAGAGCAGTTCGTCACGCCCGCTTGCGGGCACCCACCCACCCATCGAAAGGGTAACGGAAATGTCAAGCATCGGCCGGCGCGCGTTCGCGCACACCTTGCTTCTCGCCGGGCTCGTCTTCACGGCGGCCTGCGCCAAGGATCTTCCCACGGAGAACGCGGCGACCCCGAAGACCACGCAGCCCCGCCTGGATTACGACCCGTTCACCTACTACGTCATCCGCAACGCGGGCAGCGGCAAGGTGATGGATGTCAGCAACGCCGGATGCTGCAACGGGCAGTGGATCCATCAGTGGACCTACGACGGCTCGTCGAACCAGGAGTGGCAGATCGTCAGCGTGGGCAGCGGCTATTACAAGATCATCGCCAAGCACAGCGGCAAGGGCATGGACATCGAGAGCGCCTCGCAGTACAACGGAGCACAGCTCCATCAGTGGACCTACCAGAACCTGTACAACCAGCAGTTCGCCATCACCCCTTCGGGGAGCAACGGCACCTACTACATCACGGCCAGGCACAGCGGCAAGGCGCTGACCGTCGTCGGCACGCTCTCCTCGAACGGGTCGCTGATCCAGCAGTATACGTACGTCGGCGCGTCGTACACGCCGCAGCAGTGGACGATCGAAGAGGAGTCCCTGTAGGGCACCGCTTCGATACCGGACCCGGACAGGTACACGGGTCATCCCCGAGCCGGTCACGATCGGCGCTGGTGGATACCGGCACCTGCCGGTCGACGTGAACGAGCACGGGGCCGAAACACGGCCGCAAGGTTCAGCGGCGTGTGTGGATGGCCTGGCGCAATGTCTCCGCGGCGGTGCAGCCGCGGGGGCATTCGCGTGTCCGGGACCTGCAGGTTTCCCCGACCTGGGAATCCTGCCGTGGCGCGTGCCGGCTGTCGGCGCGCGTGGCGGGGCGGCTGCTCGGGTAGACAAGCGTCGACCGGCTGGCTGACGCTGCGCTTGCCCCCGCGGCGCCGGGTGGGCTACACTGCCCCGGCAGAACGCTTACCCGACGCCGAAAGGGCTTCATGTTCCTCATGCTCCTCAAGTACGTGAAGCCGATCGACGAGGTCGAGCGGCTGATGCCCGAGCACCGCGCCTTCCTGGACCGCTTCTACCGCGAGGGAAAGCTCGTCCTCTCGGGCCCGCGCGAGCCGCGCACCGGCGGGGTGATCCTGGCGGACGTGGAGAGCGAGGTCGAGGCGATGAAGATCGTGGTGGAGGACCCCTTCTTCAGCGAGAAGGTCGCCCACTACGAGCTGATCCGCTTCAACGTCACCCGCAGCGATCCGCGCTTCGCCGCGCTGGTGGAAGGCGCCGCGGCCTGAGCGTGCCGTGAGCCACCTCTCCGACGTCCGCCTGCTGCGCGAGCGGGTGCCCTCGTTCGAGCGGTACCCGTTCTCGCTTCCGGCCGTGCGCGCGCTCCACCGGCTGGAGCTGCACCCCTCCGTCACCTACTTCGTCGGCGAGAACGGCACGGGGAAGAGCACCCTGCTGGAAGCGATCGCCGTCTCGCTCGGCTTCAACGCCGAGGGTGGGTCGCTCGGCGAGGTGAGCTTCGCCACCCGCCAGTCGCACTCCGGGCTGCACGAGTTGATCGAGCCGCGGCCGCCGCGGGTGCAGTACGGCTTCTTCCTGCGCGCCGAGAGCTTCTTCAACCTCGCCACCGAGATCGAGCGGCTGGACCAGGAGAGCTGGGCGCGCGCGCTGCCCAAGCGGGCGATCGACTACTTCGGCGGGCGCTCGCTGCACGAGCAGTCGCACGGCGAGTCGTTCCTGGCCACCTTCCAGCACAAGCTGCACGGCGGCATGCTGGTGCT
>JBJMPM010000195.1:0-10558 GCA_045803205.1 Longimicrobiaceae bacterium | reverse complement strand
CCGCTCCAGCGCCGCCTCCGGCGAGGGGATGCAGAGCACCTCGTAGTCGGCGGCGTAGCGCTTGAGCAGCTCCCGCCGGATCGTCTCCAGGGCGTCCGCCTGGTCGTGGACGGCCATCAGGATCGGTTTCATCGCTGCACGGACGAGGGGAGATGGGGATGGAGACGGGGGATGAGGACGAGGTGCGGCGGATCGGCCCCGGATCATAGGCGCGCGGCGAGAGCGGCGTCAACGAATCCGGAAAAGACGATCTCATACCAAATCCGGGGATAGAGTCGCTGCATCTCGCCGACTCACGTGCTGACGCGGTTATAGATCCTTCGGCCTGCAAGTCATTCCGCAGACGATGACTGCAGCATGGCCGGCCTCAGGATGACGTCGTTTGTTCGAGGTGCGTTAAAGTTAAACACCAGGTGTTCAGGCGGATTTGGTATTACGCGGAGACGCGGAGTCACGGAGAGAGGCTGGGTGGTTCTCTCCGTGTCTCCGCGTCTCCGCGTGAGATGCCTTCAGGTTCGGCCGCGCAGCTGGACGGCGCGGCGGCCGATCTCCGCGAGCAGGTCGCCGACGCTCATCCCCAGCGCGGCGGCGAAGCTCGAGGCCGACGCGGGGCGGAGGCGCGAGAGGCCGTCTTCGATCCTCCGCACCTGCCGCTCGCTCAGCCCGGGAACGTCGATCTGCCGAACGCCGCGCTCCTCGCGGATGCTCCGCAGCGCCCGCCCGCCGAGATCGTTCGAGTTCCGCTCGATCTCGATGCCGGTGGCGAATGCGGGGTCGGTGGCCTGGAGGAGCTGCGAGACCCCCACGTGAAGGTCCCGCGCCGGCCAGTGGAGGTATGCTCCATCGGCATCGATCTCGAACGCACCGCGCTCGTCGGCGCTCAGCGCCGCGAGCTCCGGCACCCGGGCGATGGGGAACGACCTGATCTCGAAGTCGCCGGTCAGGACGATGAGCGCATCACCCAGGAGATACGCATCGACCACGCCCAGGCGGGGGTCTTCGCGCAGCGACGAGACGAGCAGCCGGCGCACCGCGCCGACGTTGCGCGTGACGTGGAGCCGGTAGTCCGGTCGGCGCAGCTCCAGCAATGCCGGAAGGCGCATCAGGGCAGGCTCGGGTACGTCGATCACCACCAGGTAGCGCGTCGAGAGGCCCCCGCAGGCCGCTGGGAAGGCGGTCGTGCCGGACAGGAGCTCGGAGGCGAACCCCGCGACCACGGGGGCCGCCAGCGCGGCGCCGGTGCCTGGAGCGGCGATCCTCCGCGCCACGCGCCTGAGCGCGGCCGAGAGCGAGCCGGCCTTCAGCAGGGCCGCGGAGATGTGGCACGGCTGCGCCGTCGTGCCCGTGCGGACCCTCATGCCTCGTCCACCTGCACCTTGCCGTCCCATTCCACGAATAGCTCCTCACGGTGTTCCGCCACCTGCGCCAGGAACCTGCGCAGCGCCCGGCCCGGCACCCTCTTCAACTCCCAGACCACGTCGAAGCGCGGGGGATCGTCTGCGAAGAACACCCGGATCTCCCACTCGCCGGGTGACAGCACGTGGAAGTGGGGCTCCAGGTGATCGCGCGACCAGAACCAGCACCTGCACCCGGGCCAGCCCACGCATTCGACGTGTGGCATTCCTCAGCCTCGGGCCCGCAGCCGGCCTGACGCCGGCTCCGGGTCATGATTCGAGGCTCCGACGAGTGACCGGACATGTTCTGATAATAGCATCGTATTCGTGTCCGGTCAAGGGGCTTGGGCCGCCCAGCGATCGTTCAAGTGCGGCCATTTTCGAGATGTGCCAACCTCAGGCCACCCTTATGTCCGGTCCGGCGTACGCGCAACTGCCGCGGTCACATTCGACGACGATCGCTCGTTGTTTCGCATGGACGTACCGATCCACTCTTCACTCTACGATCAACGGAGCTTCCCATGACCCGCCGTCTCTCTCTCAAACTCGCCATCGCCGCGCTGCCGGCACTGTCGGCACTCGCCCTCGTGCCGTCCCACGTGCACGCGCAGGTCCCCGGCCCACTGCGCGGGCCGTTCGTCGGCCTGGGCGTGGGCGTGGAGAACGTGCAGGACCAGAACCTCGACCAGCACCGCGTGGGGCTGACGCTGCACGCGCGGGCGGGGTGGGGGTTCGGCTCGAACGCGGTGATGCTGGAGGGTGCCTGGCACGGAATCGGTGACGATCAGGCGCGCGCCGACGACTTCGTGTGGGTGAACAACGAGCCGACCCTGGCGCGCCGGCCCAGGGTGCTGCAGACGATGTCGCTGCTCGCCGCGGTGCAGGTGGGGCTTCCCGGCGACCTGTACGTCCGCCCCGCGGCGGGCCTGGCCTGGCACTCCTTCCCGGTGTACAGGCTCGACACCGATGCGCCGATCGCGGAGATGAGCGAGGAGGCGGGCCCGGCGGTGCAGCTCGCGGTCGGGCGGACGCTGCGGCTCTCGCCCCGCTTCCCCGTGGCGGTCGAGGCCATCGGGCTCTGGAGCGGGGGCGAGGACAGCACCGGCGCGCGCTGGGCCGCCGGGGTGCAGGTGGTGCCCATGCTCCGCTTCTGAAAGGAGATCCGAGGATGAAAACAACCTTCGCGATCCGGACCGCCGCCCTCGCGGCGGGGCTCGCGGCGCTCGTGGTGGCGCCGTCTCACGCGCACGCGCAGGTCCCGGGCGGGTTGCGCGGGCCGTTCGTGGGCCTGGGCGTGGGCGTGGAGAACGTGCAGGACCAGAACCTCGACCAGCACCGCGTCGGGGTGATGCTGCACGCGCGGGCGGGGTGGGGGTTCGGCTCGAACGCGGTGATGCTGGAGGCTGCCTGGCACGGCATCGGCGACGAGCAGCCGCGGAATGGCGATCTCGTGTTCCTGGAGGATCCCTCGGGAGACCCATCGTGGGTACGCCGGCCCAAGGTCCTGGGGACCATGTCGCTGCTCGCCTCGGTGCAGGTCGGGCTCCCCGGCGACCTCTACCTCCGCCCCGGGGCGGGCGTGGCCTGGCACATGTTCCCGGTGTACACGTTCGACGTCGACGTGCAGGGCACGGGGGTGAGCAACGAGGCGGGCCCCGCCGCGCAGCTCGCCGTCGGGCGGACGCTGCGGCTCTCGCGGCGCTTCCCGGTCGCGGTCGAGGCGATCGGGCTCTGGAGCGGCGGCGAGGACAGCACCGGCGCGCGCTGGGCGGCCGGGGTGCAGGTGGTGCCGATGCTCCGCTTCTGAACGACAACCGCCGTTTCACGCAGAGACGCAGAGGAAAGGAGAGAACGCGGACACGCCACTGCGTTCTCTCGGTTCCTCTGCGTCTCTGCGTGAGACGATCCTAGCTTCGGCCGTAGACGGGGACGGCGGCGCCGTTGACGACCGACGACTCGCCCGAGGCGAGGAAGAGGATCACCCGCGCGACCTCTTCCGGCGCGGTCCACTTCGAGGCGTCGGCGTTCGGCATGGCGCGGCGGTTCGCGGGGGTGTCGAGGGTGCCGGGGAGCACGGCGTTGGCGCGGATCCCCTGGTCGCGGTACTCCTCCGCGACGGACTCGGCCAGCACCAGCAGCCCGGCCTTGGAGACGGCGTAGGCCGCGTTCCCCGCGCGCTTCTCCCGCGCCGCGCGCGACGAGACGTAGACCAGGCTCCCGCCGCCGCCCCCCTCCAGCATCCGCGGGATGGCGGCGCGCGTCAGCAGGAAGGCGGAGGTGAGGTTGAGGGTCATCATCGCCTCCCACACGCCGAGGGAGGTGTCCGCCACCTTCTCCCCGCCCACCCAGGTGCCCATCAGGTGCGCCACCGCGTCCAGCCGGCCGCCCCACTGCACCGTCTGGGCGATGGCCGACGTTGCGCCGAGCTCCTTGGAGAGGTCCAGCAGGCAGGTGGAGACGCGCCCCGGGTGCGCCGCCTTGAGCGGGTCGAGCGCGTTCTTCGCGTCGGTGTGGTGCAGCGCCACGGAGACGCGCCAGCCGGCCTCCAGGAAGGCGGCCGTCACGGCGCGCCCCAGGTTGCCGGCGCCGCCGGAGATGAAGGCGACCGGGCCTTCAGCGTCGTTCCTGTCCATGCAGCCGCCCCGTCTTCGCGGTGAGGTCGCGCAGCCGCGCCGCGTGCCGCGCCGTCAGGTCGCCCTCGCGGAAGCGCCAGAGCCAGTTGTGGTCGACCGATCCGGGCGTGTTCATCCGCGCCTCGCTCCCCAGCCCCAGCACGTCCTGCAGGGGGATGATGGCCAGGTCGGCGTTCGACTCCAGCACCACCTCGATCATCCCCCATCCCACCCCGTCCGCGGTCCCGGCCATCCGCGCCAGCTCCGCCTTCGACTCGGGCGAGGCCTCGTCGCGCCACCAGCCGAGCGCGGTGTTGTTGTCGTGCGTGCCGGTGTAGGCCACGCTCGCCGCCGTGTAGTTCTCGGGGAGATGCGGATTGTCCGGATCGTCGCCGCCGAAGGCGAACTGCAGCACGCGCATCCCCGGGAAGCCGAGCTCGTCGCGCAGCGCCTCGACCGCGGGGGTGATGATCCCCAGGTCCTCCGCGATCAGCGGGAGCGGGCCCAGCTCGCGCTCGACGGCCTCGAAGAGCTTCGTCCCCGGGCCGGGGAGCCAGCGGCCATGCAGCGCCGTCTCCTCGTCGCCCGGCACCTCCCAGTAGCTCTCGAAGCCGCGGAAGTGGTCGATGCGCGCCACGTCCACCATCTCCAGCGTCCGCCGGAAGCGGTCGATCCACCAGCGGTAGCCGTCCTCCTCGAGCACGTCCCACCGGTAGAGGGGGTTCCCCCAGCGCTGCCCCGTCTCGCTGAAGTAGTCCGGCGGCACGCCGCTGACGACGGTGGGGTTGCCCGCCTCGTCGAGCGCGAAGATCTCCGGGTGCGCCCAGACGTCGGCGCTGTCGTGCGCCACGAAGATGGGGACGTCGCCCACCAGGTAGATGCCGCGCCCGTTGGCGTAACGCCGCAGCTCGCCCCACTGTCGGTCGAAGAGGAACTGCCCCAGCGCGTGCCGCTCGATCTCGGCCGAGAGCCGGTCGCGCGCGGCCTCCAGCGCGTACGCGTCGCGGCGGCGCAGGGGCTCGGGCCACTGCGTCCACGCGCGGCCGCCGCTCTCGTCGCGGAGTGCGTGGAAGAGGCACCAGTCGCCCAGCCACGCCGCCTCGCGCTCGCGGTACTCCGCGAACCCCGCGCGCAGCCCCGGCGACGCGGCGGTCGCGAACGCGGCGTGCGCGCGGCGGAGGAGACCGTCCTTCCACGCCGCCGCCCCGGCGAAGTCCGCGCGGCAGGGGTCGAAGCCGGCCGGGGGGCGCGCCTCGTCCTCGTCCAGGAGCGCGTCTTCCACCAGCAGGTCGGCGCTCAGCAGGAGCGTGTTGCCGGCGAAGGCCGAGAGCCCGTTGTACGGCGACCCGCCCTCACCCACGGCGACGAGCGGGAGCACCTGCCAGAGCGTCTGCCCCGCCACGGCCAGCCAGTCGACGAAGCGGTAGGCGTGCGCGCCCAGGTCTCCCGCTCCGTCTCCCGGGAGCGAGGTGGGATGGAGGAGGATGCCGCTCCTGCGCTCGCCCGTTACGCGAATCTCAGCCATTTAGAACCGAGAGCTCAGGCATAAACGGCGTTAAGTCGACGAGCTTTACCTTGCCACCGAACTCCGTGAAGTATTCGCCTACCGTGACGAAGCGATCACCATATTGCAACGTGAATTCCTTCAGCAGCTTGTCGTTCCTGCTCAAGATGCTCGTCAGTTTGCGTTTGCCGCGAAGAAACTTCTGCGGTTCATCTAGACCGACGACATACAGGTACTTGTCCTTGGGAGTGGGTTTTTCCGCTAAAAGATAAAAATCTTTGAATAGCACATTTTGCCGGATGGCCTCAGATCCTCCGCGCCAGTGGATGAATTTGAATTCTGCGACTCGCTGAGTCGTCTCAAGATCAAAAGATCGGCCTGTGTTTCCAGCTCCCAGTGATAGATATTCGACAGTCTCGCCGGGCTCTAGGATTTTGGGGAGCGAGCGTAAAATCCCTACTGCATGGATCAACACGTTGATTTGTCCAGCTAGGACCTTCACTACCGCCGCCGCTTGGAGCACAGGAGATGACACTCCTTCCTGAGCATTGAGATCCAAAGCCGCGGGACCCGACGCACCTGCAAACGCCTTTTCAAGACGCCGAATCCGATGGGTCAAACTCTTCCCGCTGAATGTCCGTAGCGTCTCGGCAGCAGCGACTAGATCGGTGACACCCATATCAACCTTCCCGGGCATCATGTGGTTCCACACTCACTCGGTCTACCAAGAGAATGAGCAGCACGGAACCGAGACTTGAGGAGAAAGGTAATCTAACCGAAACCGATACCGCCTCTTCAACCAGCGAGGTTCCCTCCATGCGCTTCGCTCCCGCCCTCCTGCTGGTGTTCTCCGCCTGCGTCAGCATTCCCCTCCCGCACGGCCGCGACCCGGTCTCCGAGAACCAGCGGCCCGCGCTCGCGCGCAAGATGGTGGCCGCCAAGCGCGAGCCGAACCACCTGGTCGCCACTGACGGCAGCACCTGCGCCACCACCGGGAGCCGCTTCGCCCGCGTGGAGCGGGGCGACCGCGTCTGGTGCCTGTGGCGCGACGAGGGCAACCGCCCCTCCACCACCGAGTGATCCGTTCCCGAGGGCAAACGCGAGGGCCGGCTATAGATCCTTCGGCCTGCCGAGCTCGAGCGATGCCGAAGGGCCGGAGTGACCGGCCTCAGGATGACGTCCCTGGGGATGGCACGCGGACTCACCGTCCGTTGCCGTTGAAGTCCGCGCAGGCGGACTGCGTGCCGTTGTAGCCGCGAGTTCACTCGCAAATCCCCACGCGGATGGTCCGACACGCGCGCCGTCACTCCTGGATCACCGGCGCGGGCATGGCCGACGCGGCCGCCGCAGGCGGCATGCCCGCCGCGGTGAGCTCGGGGAGCACGTAGGCCACCTCCGCGCGTCCGAGGGAGACCACTTCGCGCACCGGCTCGCCCGTCAGCGGCGCGCCGTCGCGGCAGACGCGGAAGAGGCGGTTGCCGGGGGCGATGGCGTGCGGCGCGGTCTCCGCCAGCCGCACCTCGCGCGGCTCCGCCCACACCTTGTTCACCAGGATCCACCCCCGCGCCGCCGCCGGCGCGTCAGTCGCGCGGCGCTCCAGCACGAGCGTGTCCTCCATGGTGCCACGCGGCGCGCGCAGCACCCCCTCGCCGTGCAGCACCGGGTGGTCGCGCTTGAGCTGGTTCACCCGGGTGATGAACCCGCGCAGGTCCATCGACCGCCGCTCCCAGTCCGCCGGCATCGTCTTCACCACGTCCACCCGGGTGCGGAAGCCGAACTCGTAGCCGATCGGCATCATCACCCCCGCCGAGAAGGCCGCCGCGAAGGCGTAGCGCTGCCGCTGCACCGCCTCGTCGCCCCCCGTCTCCTCCGCCAGCCGCGCGGTGTCGTGGCTCTCGGGGAAGGAGACGGAGGGCGCGATGGCGCGGAAGGCCTCGTGCTGGTCCAGCGCCCAGGGCTCGGTGAAGCTCCACCACTTGCTGGAGTTGAAGAAGTAGTCGAACCCCGCCCCCGCGAGCCCCGCCACGTCCTCCACCGGCGCCCCCAGCGTCTCCGCGAAGAACACCACGTTCGGGTCGACGGACTTCGCCGCGGCGATCAGGTGGCGCCAGAGCCCGGGCGGCACCTTGTACGCCGCGTCGCAGCGGAAGCCGCCGAAGCCCATCTCCACCGCCTCCACCACCAGCTCCGCCCAGAACGCCCACTGCGCCTCGCGGCCCTGCGCGGGCTCGTTGTCCATGTCCGCCAGGTCGCCCCAGACGGTGATCTTCGAGGGGTCGTCGGGGTCGCGGACGAAGGGGCTCACCACCTTCCCGTCCTGCCCCCAGCGGTACCACTCCGGGTGCTCGCGGATCAGCGGGCAGTCCTTCGAGGTGTGGTTCACCACCAGGTCCATCATCGGCCTGAGCCGCTGGTCGCCCACGTGCAGCAGCGCCTCGCGCAGCGGCTCCAGCGAGGCCGGGTCGCCGCCGGGGGGCACGAAGAGCGGGTTCAGCCGCCGGTGGTCCCTGGTGGCGTACAGGCTCCCGGAGAAGCCGGGATACTGCCAGGGGTTGACGTACAGCCAGTCGAACCCCATGGCCGCCGCGCGCGCCGCGTGCTCCGGCCAGCGGGTGGTGGGCCCCACCAGCCGCGGGAAGAGGTTGTAGATCAGCGGCGGCGTCACCCGGCGTCCTCCCCCGCGAGCGCGAGCACCGCCTGCAGCGGCACCCGGATCCAGTCGGGCCGGTTGTTCAGCTCGTACCCCAGCTCGTACACCGCCTTCTCCAGCTCGAACACCGCCAGCGCGCGCGCCATCGCGTCGGGATCGCGGGGGACGACGGGCGAGTCGCCCAGCGTCTCGCGGTAGGCGGAGAGGAAGAGCGAGCGCACCTCGGCGCGCCAGGCGTCGGCCCAGCGCTGCACCGACATCCGCGTCCGCAGGTCGTCGGCCCTGAAGTCGGCCATCGACACCCGCACGGCGTAGTCGAAGGAGCGCAGCATCCCCGCCACGTCGCGCAGCACGGAGAACTTCGCGCGCCGCTCCTCCAGCGGGCGCGCCGGCTCGCCCTCGAAGTCGATCGGGTACCACTCGTTGCCGTCCGGCGCGGGCTCCATCCCCCGCAGCACCTGGCCCAGGTGGTAGTCGCCGTGGATGCGCGCCTTCACGCTCCCGGCGTCGGCCAGCACCTCCAGCGCCTCGGCGCGCAGCCGCAGGTCGGCCGCCGCGTGCACCACCCGCGCGAGCCCCGGCTGCACGTCGCGGGGGAAGAAGGCGGGCATCGCCTCCAGCCGCCGCCCCAGGTCGCCGAGCACCGAATCCACCTGCCGGCGGAATCCGTCGGCCCAGCGGCGCACGTCGTCGCGCCCCACCGGCTCGGGGGCGAAGGCGGGGTCGTCCGTCGGCGTGGCGAGGGCCAGGTGCATCCGCGCCGTGGTCTCGCCCAGGCGCTGGACGGCGGGGAAGAAGTCGCCCGCCATGCGGTAGAGCGCGTCGCGGCCGGTGGGCGTGTCGGGGTCGGCGGCGCTGCGGCTGGCGGCGCCCAGGAAGCGCTCCATGGCCGTGAGCGCCACGCTCCACGCGTCGCCGCGGTTGGGGACGTAGCGGAAGAGCCCGGCGACCGACTGCGCGCCGTCCGTCCCCTCGTACTCGATCCACCCGGCGAGCGGGGGGATGGAGCGGAAGCCCGCCTCCTCCACCAGGAAGCGGCTCACCTCCAGGTCGGGGTTCGTCCCCGCCTCCAGCCGCCGGAAGATCTTCAGCACGTACTGCTCGCCGAAGACCACGGAGGTGTTGCTCTGCTCCGCGCCCATCGGCCGCGCGGGGCCGCGCACCGCGCGGTCGCCCGCCTCCGCCGTCGCGTGCCCGGTGAAGCGCCCCACGGCGCCCTCGACCGTGCGCTCGCCCAGCACCAGGTCCAGCAGCGCCCCGGCGACGCGGCGGTCGGCGAGGGCGTCGTACACCCGCACGTCGCCGCCCTCGGTGGCGTGGGAGAGGATCGCCTCCGCCGCCTGACCCGGGATCTCCAGCGCGCGCAGGGTGAGCGGGAGGAGGTAGAGGTCCGGCTCGCCCTCGCGGTAGCGGACGCGGACGCGCGCCAGCAGCACGTGCGGCGCGCGCTCGGGGCGGAGCACCGTGTAGCCGGCGAGCTCGACGGACGCGATCTCGCGCGCCTTGCCGCGGAACCAGCGCTGGCGCAGCAGCCACTCGTGCGGGAGCGCGTCGACCATCGCGGAGACGGAGGCCGGGCTCTCCAGGATGGCGGCGTCCTGCTCGGCCCACTCGCGCGCCACCTCGGGGTGCAGCTCCGCCTCCTCGGCGGTGCGCGGCGTGCGCAGGCCGAACCAGAAGAAGGCGTAGGGCGAGAGCGTCAGCGCGTACGGCGTCTCGTCGATCGGCAGGAACTCCGTCTCCCCCAGCAGCTCCACGGGGACGCGGCCGGAGAAGGCGGAGAGGTCCAGCCGCACCGCCTGCGCCGCGCCGGAGAGGTTGTTGACGACGAGGATGCTGTCGCCGTCGTACTCGCGCAGGTAGGCGAGGACGTGCGGGTTCTCCGGCTCCAGGAAGGTGATGGAGCCGCGGCCGAAGGCGTGGTGCTGCTTGCGCACCCGCACCAGGCGGCGCGTCCAGTTGAGCAGCGAGAAGGGGCTCTTCTCCTGCGCTTCGACGTTGATGGCCTGGAAGCCGTAGACCGAGTCGCTGATGGCGGGGAGGTAGAGGCGCGCGGCCTCGGCGCGGCTGAAGCCGGCGTTGCGGTCGGGGGTCCACTGCATGGGGGTGCGGACGCCGTCGCGGTCGCCGAGCCAGATGTTGTCGCCCATGCCGATCTCGTCGCCGTAGTAGAGCACCGGCGAGCCGGGCA
Source organism: Longimicrobiaceae bacterium (assembly GCA_045803205.1). GTDB lineage: Bacteria > Gemmatimonadota > Gemmatimonadetes > Longimicrobiales > Longimicrobiaceae > Longimicrobium. Next base: position 207 of record JBJMPM010000195.1, on the reverse strand, counting down.
GCGAGAGCAGGAGCGCGGTGAACAGCTCGATCTGGTTGATGTCGTTCTCGAGCAGTGGCGCGAGGCGCCGGCGGATGCCGATGTTGGCCTTCATCCGTGGGTCCTTGGCGTACTCCGCCCACATGTAGTCGCGCTCTTCGTCGGTGACCATCTCGAGGGTCAACTCGTCGTGGTTGCGCAGGAAGATCCCCCACTGGCAGTTGTCCG
>JBJMPM010000182.1:0-106608 GCA_045803205.1 Longimicrobiaceae bacterium | reverse complement strand
GATGGAGAAGCCCGACGTGGACCGCGTCGAGGGCATCTCCCCCGCGGTGGCCATCGAGCAGCGCAACCCCACCAAGACCAGCCGCTCCACCGTCGGCACCGCCACCGAGGTGTACGACTACCTGCGCCTGCTCTGGGCGCGGGTGGGCCGCACCTACTGCCCCGGCGCCGGCCATGGCCCCTGCGGCCGCGAGATCCGCCCCGACACCGTGCAGTCCGCCGCCGACGCCGTCCTCCGCCTCCCGGCGGGGGCGCGGGTGATGGTCGGCTTCCCCCTCCCCCGCTCCGCCCGGCTCACCCACGCGCTGGTGCTGGAGAACCTGCGCGCCCTCGGCTTCGTGCGCGTGCTGGCGGACGGGCGCGAGCTGCACCTGGACGACGTGGCGGCCGACGGCGGCACGATCGACCTCACCGCCGCGCGCGAGCTGGTCGTGGTCGTCGACCGCCTGCGCGTGGGCGAGGGCGACGCCAACCGCCTGGCCGACTCGCTGCAGACGGCCTTCGCCGAGGGCGAGGGCGAGGCCGTCGTCGTCCCCGTGGAGGGCGAAGCGCTCCGCTTCACCGAGCGCTTCCGCTGCCCGGACCACCCGGAGATCGAGTTCCTCACTCCCACGCCGCAGCTCTTCTCCTTCAACAACCCCTACGGGAGCTGCCCCGAGTGCACCGGCTTCGGGGCGGTGCTGCGCTTCGACGAGTCGCTGATCGTCTGCAACCCCAACCGCTCGCTCGCCGAGGGCGCGGTGGACCCCTGGCGCATGCCGCGCTACGAGGGGCGGCGGAAGAAGCTCTACGACTTCGCGCGCCGCGAGGGGGTGTCGGCCGATGCGCCCTGGCGCGAGCTGCCGGAGGAGTTCCGCCACCGCGTGCTGCACGGCGCGCGCGGCTTCCAGGGGGTCTACGGCTTCTTCGAGGACCTGGAGGAGAAGCGCTACAAGCAGTACATCCGCGTCTTCATCCGCCAGTACCAGACGGCGCAGACCTGCCCGGTGTGCGACGGCGCCAAGCTCCGTCCCGAAGCGCTGCGGGTGCGCGTGGCCGGGCGCGACGTGGCCGCGGTGAGCCAGGTGCCGCTCACCCGGCTCCGCCCCTGGCTGGCCGCGCTGCGCGACCCCGGCGGACCGGAGGGCGGCGATGGAGAGTGCCGCGACGCGCCGCTCACGGAGCAGGAGCGGGGGATCGCGGACTCGATCCTCAAGGAGCTGGACGCGCGCGTCGGCTTCCTGGACGACGTGGGACTGGGATACCTGACGCTCGACCGGCAGACGCGCACCCTCTCCGGCGGCGAGGCGCAGCGCATCACCCTGGCCAACTCGCTGGGGAGCCGGCTGGTCGACACCCTCTACGTGCTCGACGAGCCCACCATCGGCCTGCACCCGGCCGACAACGACCGGCTGCTGCGCCTGCTGGTGCGGCTGCGCGAGCACGGCAACACCGTGCTGGTGGTGGAGCACGACCCCGACGCCATGCGCCTGGCCGACTGGCTGGTGGAGCTGGGCCCCGGGAGCGGCGAGCGCGGCGGGGATCTCGTCTTCCAGGGGACGCTCGACGAGCTGCTCGCGGCCGACACCCTCACCGGGCGCTACCTCTCCGGCCGCGAGTCCATCCCCGTCCCCGAGCGGCGGCGGCGCGTGTCGGGGCCGAAGATCCGGCTGGAGGGCGCGCGCGAGCACAACCTGCTGGGGGACAGGGTCGAGATCCCCACCGGCGCATTGACGGTCGTCACCGGCGTCTCCGGCTCGGGGAAGAGCACGCTCGTGCACGACGTGCTCTACCGCGCGCTGGAGCGGGAGCTCAGCGGCGGCGAGACCAGCGCCAAGCGCCACCTGGGCGAGGCGGTGGGCGCCTTCGACCGCATCCAGGGCGCGGGGCTGGTGAAGGAGGTGGTGCTGGTGGACCAGTCGCCCATCGGCCGCACCCCGCGCTCCAACCCGGTCACCTACATCAAGGCGTGGGACGAGGTGCGGCGCATCTACTCCTCGCTCACCGAGGCGCGGCGGCGCGGCTTCGGGCCGGGGCACTTCTCCTTCAACGTGGCGGGGGGGCGCTGCGAGGCGTGCAAGGGCGAGGGGCAGGTGCAGGTGGAGATGGTGTTCATGGCCGACGTCTTCGTTCCCTGCGAGGTCTGCGGCGGCGCCCGCTTCACCCGTGAGGTGCTGGAGGTGCGCTACCGCAAGGCCAGCGTGGCCGACGTGCTGGCGATGACGGTGGACGAGGCGATCCGCTTCTTCCTGCAGGAGGACCGCCTGGGGCAGGCGCTCTGGCACCTGCAGCAGGTGGGTTTGGGCTACCTGCGGCTGGGCCAGCCCGCGCCGACGCTCAGCGGCGGCGAGGCGCAGCGCATCAAGATCGCGCGCGAGCTCTCGCAGGGCGCGCGGCGCGGGGGGAAGAAGCTCTACATCCTCGACGAGCCCACCACCGGGCTGCACCTGGACGACATCAAGAAGCTCCTGCGCGTGCTCGGCGACCTGGTGGACGCGGGCCACACCGCGCTCCTTATCGAGCACAACCTCGACGTGATCAAGACGGCGGACTGGATCGTCGACCTGGGCCCCGGCGCCGGCCCCGAGGGCGGCCGCGTGGTGGCGATGGGCACCCCCGAGGAGGTCGCCCAGGTTTCGGAGAGCCTGACCGGGCAGTATCTCGCACGCATGCTGTCCTGATCTCACGCAGAGACGCGGAGACGCAGAGAGCTCGCGGCGGCTCTCTGCATCTCCGCGTCTCTGCGTGAGGCGTAGTTTACGCGGGCATCGTGCAGGCACGGCCCGCGGCACGACGTTCGCAGGCGGCACGGGCAACTCTCCACTCGGACCGGGATCGGGATGGCTTCGGCGACGCTCCTCATCGACATCCAGCAGGTGACCCGCGGCGAGCACCGCGACGTGTTCCGCGTGCTCGGCATGCACCGCGTCTCCATCGCCGGCGAGCTGCGGCTGGTGGTGCGCGCCTTCCTTCCCGGCGCCCGCGCCGCGTCCGTGGTCGACGCCGCCACCGGCGACGCCGCGCCCATGGAGCGCGCCAGCGACGACGGCTTCTTCGAGCTCGTCCTCCCCCCCGGCGCGCACCCTTTCCGCTACCGGCTGCGGGTGACGGAGGAAGACGGCACCACGGCGGAGCGGGCGGACCCGTACTCCTTCCCCTTCACCATCCCCGACTTCGACCTCTACCTGGTCGGTGAGGGGACGCACCTGCGCCTCTGGGACGTGCTCGGCGCGCACCCCGACGAGATCGAGGGGGTGGCGGGGACGCGCTTCGCCGTCTGGGCGCCGGGGGCGCGGCGGGTGAGCGTGGTGGGGGGATTCAACGGGTGGGACGGGCGGCGCCACGTGATGCGCCTCCACCCCGGCCCGGGCGTGTGGGAGATGTTCGTCCCCGGCGTCGGGCCGGGCGACGTCTACAAGTACGAGATCCACGGGGCGCTGGGCGGCACCTTCCTCAAGGCCGACCCGATCGCCTTCCATGCCGAGCACAACCCCGACACCGCCTCCATCGTGCACGACCTCTCCGGCTTCGACTGGAGCGACGAGGCGTGGATGGAGGAGCGGCGCACCGGCGACTGCTACACGCGCCCGATGGCCGTCTACGAGGTGCACCTGGGCTCGTGGATGCGCGTCCCCGAGGAGGGCGGCCGGGTGCTCACCTACCGCGAGCTGGGCGAGCGGCTGGGGGCGTACGTCACGGAGATGGGCTTCACCCACGTGGAGCTCCTCCCCGTGGCCGAGCACCCCTACGACCCGAGCTGGGGGTACCAGGTCACCGGCTACTTCGCCCCCACCAGCCGCTACGGCACCCCCGACGACTTCCGCTGGTTCGTGGACCACCTCCACTCGCTGGGGATCGGGGTGATCCTGGACTGGGTGCCGGCGCACTTCCCCAAGGACGCGCACGGGCTGCGGCGCTTCGACGGCACCGCGCTCTACGAGCACGAGGACCCGCGCCAGGGCGAGCACCCGGACTGGGGGACGCTGATCTTCAACTTCGGGCGCAACGAGGTCCGCAACTTCCTGCTGGCCAACGCGCTCTACTGGCTGGAGGAGTTCCACGTCGACGGGCTGCGGGTCGACGCCGTGGCCTCGATGCTCTACCTGGACTACTCGCGCGAGCCGGGGCAGTGGGTGCCCAACGCCTACGGCGGGCGCGAGAACCTCGACGCCATCCACTTCCTGCAGCAGCTCAACGCCACCGTGCGCGACCGCCACCGCGGCGCGCTGATGATCGCCGAGGAGTCGACCGCCTGGCCCGGCGTCACCCAGGCGCCGCACCTGGGGGGGCTGGGCTTCCACCTCAAGTGGAACATGGGGTGGATGAACGACTTCCTGCGCTTCGCCGAGGAAGACCCGGTCTACCGCAAGTACCACTTCAACCTGATCACCTTCTCGCTGATGTACGCCTTCAGCGAGCACTTCGTGCTCCCCTTCTCGCACGACGAGGTGGTGCACCTGAAGGGCTCGCTGGTGGAGAAGATGCCCGGCGACCGCTGGCAGAAGTTCGCCAACCTGCGCTGCTGCCTGGGCTTCATGTGGGGCCACCCGGGGAAGAAGCTGCTCTTCATGGGCGGCGAGTTCGGGCAGTGGAGCGAGTGGAGCGAGGCGCGCTCGCTGGACTGGCACCTGCTGGAGGACCCGCTGCACGCCGGGCTGCACGCCTTCGTGCGCGACCTGAACGCGCTCTACCGCCGCGAGCGGGCGTTCTGGGAGACGGACTTCAGCTACGAGGGCTTCGCCTGGGTGGACTTCGCCGACGTGGAGCAGAGCGTGCTCTCCTTCCTCCGCCGCGGGGCGGAGAGTGGCGAGGAGCTGCTCTTCGCCTTCAATTTCACCCCCCTCACGCGCCACCAGTACCGGATCGGCGTGCCGGCCGCGGGCGGCTGGCGCGAGCTGCTGAACAGCGACGCCCAGGCGTACGGCGGGAGCAACGTGGGGAACCTGGGCCGGGTCGAGGCCGAGCCCGTCCCCGCGCACGGGCACGGCCAGTCGGTGTGCCTGACGCTCCCGCCGCTCTCGGTGCTGGTGCTGAAGCGCGACGAAGACCCACCGCAACCGGAGACGGAACCGACCGATGCAGAACCTCCCGCCCGACGGCCCCGCCGCCGCCGCGCCGCCTGACGCGCCCGCCACCGAGTCGCGCGGCGCCCCCGCCCCGGCCGACCCGCCCGCGGTGAAGGCCGCCAGCCTCTCGCCGCGCGCCCGCAAGGCCGCGGCGGCGGTGAAGACGGCCGCGAAGAAGCCGGCGAAGAGGTGGGTGCAGGACGAGAAGGGCGGCTTCGCCTACAGGGCGGCGCCGCCGGACCTGCGGGCGGACCTGCGGGAGTTCGTGGTGGCGCGGCCGGGCGGGTGGGGGCACGACGACTGGCTGGCCTTCCTGGACCACCTGCGCGAGCGCGGCCACGACACCTCGGACCCCGAGGCGCTGGGGCTGGCCCTGGAGCGCGAGCGGCTGGCGTCGATCCTGGAGCGGGTGCAGGGGATGGGGCCGAAGCGCGTCTCGTCCGTCGTCGGCCGCTACGAGACCGTGTGGAGCACCGCCCGTGCGGGGGTCGACGAGATCGCCGCGCTCCCGGGGATGAACCGCGCGCTCGCCGAGAAGGTTCGCCAGGCACTGAACTGAAGGGCTCTCACAGAGGCACGGAGGAACGGAGACGGAGATGGCCGTGGGCTGCAGCCTGCTTGCTCGAAATCCGGGGGTGAATACATTGCCCGTGTATTGCCGCTCCTCTGCAGGCTATCTCCCTCACTCACCATTTTCGTTGGGAGTCAGATGAAAACGCTCCGCCTCGACATCGACCAGCTCTGCGTCGAAACCTTCGAGACACCGCTCTCTGTCGACCTGACTGAAACGCCACCTGACGGGTTCGGTGACAAATCGGAGGGGTCCTCGGGCGGGAAGTGCTGCTGCGCATGACATTGCGCTGAAAAGATCGTCACACGCAGAGACGCGGAGACACGGAGAGGCATGGCGGTTCTCTCTGTGTCTCCGCGTCTCTGCGTGAGATGCCGTTGACTAGTCGTCGCCCACGCGGGGCTCCAGGACGTCTTCGAGGTCGTCGACGCCGGCGGCGCGGAAGAGCATGCGGCGCAGGCGGCGGTCGTAGAGCTGCCACTTGAGCCTGCGCTGCTGCGCGTCTTCCTCGTCGCCCGCCAGGAACCCGCAGTCGATCTCGAACCCCCCCGCCCGGCTCCTTCCCCCGCCGTACGGCCGCCCCCGCGGGTCCTCTCCCAGCGCGTCCTTCAGGAAGCGGTCGACCCGCAGCGTGTTCTTGAGCGTCCGCAGGCTCCCCGAGATCGCCTCGCGCTCCTCGTCGGCCAGCAGGCCGTAGACGATGGCGGTGTGCACGTTCTCCTCGGTGAGGAGGAAGTCCGCCGCCTGCGGGATGGCGTCGCGGTCGGCCCAGCGCAGGTACCCCACGCCGGCGATGGAGAAGCCGTTGCGCACCGTGCGGCCGGCCAGCGCCTGCTCGATCACCCGCAGCGTGGCGTGCGACTTCTGCACGCAGAGCACCTTCTCCAGCAGGTCGCTGTCGAAGAAGCGGCTGAGGTACGCCGCCGCCTGGTACTCCGGCGGCCGCGCGCGCACGAAGCCGTCGGTCTCGCTGTGCAGCCCGTGCATCAGCGCGGTGGCCAGCCGCACGTGCGCGTCGTTCTCGGCGTCGAGCTTGAGGATGGCGCCGCTCTGCAGGTACTCGGCGAACATGGTGGCCGCCGCGCCGAGCGGGCGCACGTCGGAGAAGATGGGGTCCAGCAGGTCCTGCGGGTCGTGGTGGTCGATCACCGCCAGCGTGGGCACCCCCGCCTGCTTCAGCCGCTCCGCCAAGTGGGTGGTGGTCCCCTGGTTGTCGACGAACACGGCGGCCGCGTAGCGCTCCAGGTCCACGGCGTTCGACCAGCGGGTGATCTGGATGTCGAGCAGGTTCACCAGCGCCAGGTTCTCGGGGTGGCTGATCTGCCCCTCGTACATGATGTCGGTGGAGATGCCGAACGAGCCCGCCAGCTCGCGGTACGCCATGGCCGAGGAGATGGCGTCGGGGTCGGGGAAGTCCTGGACGGCCACCACGTGCCGCTCGCCGCGGCGCGCCTCCAGCAGCCGCGCGAGCTCCGCCACCGGCGACGGCGGGGTGCCGGCGCCGTCGGCGTGGGGCTCGGCCACGGACGACTGCGTTTCGGGCGATGGACTCATGTGCGCCCATCCGCGCGAGCGGCGTGCCAGCGGAACGGCAAAAGGACCGGCGCGCGTCCGCTCTAGGTCCACCGCGTTCGACCAGCGGGTGATCTGGATGTCGAGCAGGTTGACCAGCGCCAGGTTCTCGGGGTGGCTGATCTGCCCCTCGTACAGGATGTCGGTGGAGATGCCGAACGACCCCGCCAGCTCCCGGTACGCCATGGCCGAGGAGATCGCGTCGGGGTCGGGGAAGTCCTGGATGGCGACCACGTGCCGCTCGCCGCGGCGCACCTCCAGCAGCCGCGCGAGCACCGCCACCGGTGACGGTGCGGCGCTGAGGTGAGGTTCGGCGGTCGTGGTCGAGGGAGACTCGGACATGTCGCGGAACTACGAGCGAGCGGCGTGCCAGCGGTACCACAGGCACGCATGGATCGGGCTATTTGTCATTGCTGGCTGGCAGATTCTCACAGCCACTCCGCAAATTTGTATGGCCGGGATCACTAGTCCGCAGGTATCGCTACTAAGACTTCTGCTGAGAACGCTTGCGAACTATCCGGTGCGCTCTCATACATTCCGCAGTCACATAACACCTTGGAGGGAGTACCTACCTCAGGATCGGTATGGCCAGCGATACATGCAAGTGTTCTGCACTTACGGCGAAAGGCTTCCGTTCTCGCATTCAATACGTCGACGCTCCCTCTACTGGACGTACTAGCTGCGAGCCCCTCACAACCCATTCTCTGGGCTTGCACTATGCTGCTACTTAACGACGCCAATACGCTCGTGACAATCGCGAAGGTTGCTGGGATCGCCAGTGCCTCGGTTGCAGTTTTCACAGCAGTTGTGACCCGGACAATTCCATGGTTGTTGGCAACGGTTACCCGTCGCACTGTTTCGAACCGTATAGGCGCCGAACTGTATCCTCCAGCGCAACTCGCCCGCAGCATTAGAAATTATCTTCGTCCAGACTTTCAAGATCTCGATCCGGCAGGCGGTGACGAGCCGCGCATGGTTTACGGAGCTCGCCAACCTCTGTTCGGAGCACTTGACGACGCGTTTTCCCGTAGAACAGAATACAGGTATCTCATTCTGCTGGCAGACTCTGGCATGGGCAAAACCAGCGCACTCATAAATTATTACGCGTACCACCTACGAAAGATACGGCACCGATTCAGGTTGGTCCTCATTCCATTGAACATCCCCGACGTCGAGAAGCGAATCGAGGCAGTTGAAAACAAAAGGAACACAGTTCTCCTGTTGGATGCATTGGATGAAGACACGCTGGCAATCGTAGACCACCGTGAGCGAATCCGCCTTTTAGTGGAACATACCCGAGATTTTTACAAGGTACTTATCAGTTGCCGCACACAGTTTTTCGGTAAGGACGAGGAGATTCCGACCCGAACAGGAGTTATCGTAGTCGGATCGAGAGCCGCTGGAGAGTCCGCGGAGCACCAGTTCCACAAGCTTTACCTCGCTCCATTTTCTGAGCACCAAGTAGACCGCTATATTCGTAAACTTTATCCGCCATGGTCACCCCGACGAGAAAAAGCACGACTATTAGTCGCGAAAGTTCCTTCGCTAAGTGCACGACCCATGTTATTAGCGCACGTTGATGAACTCGTCAGTGCAGGAAAAACCATTCGATACTCCTTTGAGCTATACGAGGAGATGGTAAATGCTTGGATTCACAGAGAGGACGGATTCATCAACAATCCCGCGGAACTCCGTCGGTTCTCAGAGTCCCTTGCGGTCGACCTTTACGCGCGTCGTGTCGATAGAGGTGCCGAGCGTATCCAGATGGACGAGTTGATGCAACTTGCAAAGCAATGGGATATCACAATCGATCCATGGAATTTAAGCGGAAGATCGCTCCTGAATCGTGACGCTGAAGGGAACCTTAAGTTCGCCCATCGCTCAATTATGGAGTATCTCTACGTGAATAGAGCACTCAAAGGTGATCCCCAGTGCAGAGTATTGAAATGGACGGACCAGATGAAAGATTTCTTGCGGGAGATGTTCCTATCAACAGACTACTATTGGCCGAGGCATCTTGGCTGGCAGAGGCATCTCAGCGACTCTAGGCCTAAGATTAAACAAGTTCTTCAGTGGCTTGATATTAATCCATCGGTTTTTGGCTATGAAAATGCGGTATTATTGCTGCGCTGGATATTTTCTATTCCTGGTGATGTAACTATCGACGTATTCAAAAGCCCAGGCCCTCCAAGCGTAGTCGATGCTGCTCTTAGCAGTACGTATCCTACGATATCGCACGAACTGCATGGGCGCATTGCGGATCTGTATTCAGCTGCAAAGAAAAAGGGTGCCGGTGAACTGTTTGGGATTGTTCTCCGCAATGCCAAGTTGATGAACGAGCATCTCATTTTCGCTAATGGGCAGAACGTTTGGGAATTCAAGTTGCCCGCTACTTCAGGCGACGCGTCGCAAACGGCTATGGTCGTGGCCTATACTCTCATATGGGCCGAGAACCTCCCCTTCCACCTCCATCTGGAACTGGATCGTTCAAGGACCGTTCATGTTCATTTAGGAAATAGTCTCCCACCGTGAGACTGCTGAGGACGCACCGAGAGCTTACAATGTGATGGCCGGTCATGTTAGGTACGGGCTGGCCTCCTGGTCACGATCGTGTTCACGGAAGTCGCATCGCTTCCAAGATGTTAAAAGAACCGGTATTAATCTAGCACACGTTCAATACATGCAGATTCCACTTGGGAGCGATGGAGCAATTACAACAATTCAGAGCCGGATCGGCATCGGCGGCGGGGTGCCCTTGGCGTCGTGGAAGAGGAAGCCCTGGGTGAAGTGCACCCCGATCTGCTTCACCGTCTGGTACTCCTCCTCGCGCTCCACCCCCTCGGCGATCACCTTGATCCCGTGGTCGTTGGCGAACTGCACCATGGTCTCGACCAGGTTCTGCTTCATGAAGTTCGCGTCGATCCCGCTGATCAGCGAGATGTCGAGCTTGATGAAGTCCGGCTCCAGGTTGGCGATGCTCCCCAGCCCCGCGTAGCCGCTCCCCGCGTCGTCCACCGCGAAGCGGAAGCCGCGCTCCCGGAACTCCTTCAGGTACCCCTGGAAGGTGGGGTAGTCGGTGATGGCGGTGCGCTCCGTGATCTCCAGCACGATCTGGCCGCGGTGCGAGACGTTCATCTCGTCCTCGTCCAGGTAGCGGAAGGTGGGGTCGCGGAAGTCGTGCGGGTCGATGTTGATGAACAGGAACTGGTCCGGCCGCAGGTTGGTCTCGATCCCCTCCACCGCCTTGCGCCGGCAGAGGCGCGAGAGCTCCCAGATCAGGTTGGCCTCCTCCGCCACCCCGAAGAGCACCTCGGGGGAGCGCAGCCCCCGGTGCTGCCCGCGCGCCAGCGCCTCGTAGCCGTAGATCTCCTTCGTCTCCGTCACCACGATCGGGTGGTACACGATGTAGACGGCGCCCTCGCGGATGGTCTCCTTGAGGTCCGCCACCTTGCGGCTGCGCTCGCGGCTCTCCACCCCCCGCGCCGCGGCCGCCGCCTCGCGGATGCCGCGGTAGATCAGCCGCTCGGGGCGGATCTTGGGGTTGCGGAAGAGGGTGGCCGAGCCCACGTAGATCTCGAAGAGCCCCGCGATGTCCTCGCCATGCGCGCTCTCGATGGCGGTGCGCACGTGGTCCTGCAGCTCCTGCGTGATCTCGTTGATGCGGCGGTCGGCCACCTCGACCGCGTCCGGCAGGTCGGTGAAGAAGATGAAGTCGTCGTCGCCGGTGTGCGACACCATCGGCAGGTTCTCCTCGCCCGCGCCGCGCCGGTCGTAGAAGTCGCGCACCGCCTGCGCCGTGGTCTGCAGCACCTCGTCCAGCTTCTCCCAGCCGTAGATCTCCTCCAGCTTGCTGTAGCGCACGAACTCGATGTACAGCACCGTCATCCGCCCGCGCCGCTCCAGCAGCTCGCGCCCGCGCTCCAGCATCACCGGGAGCGTGGGGAAGCCGGTGAAGCGGTCGTACAGCATCTCCTCGTAGCGCAGGTGGTCGGCCACCTCGCCGGCGCCCTGCACGGCCCCGGGGCGCGTGCCGGCCCCCAGCGCCCAGAGGCGCGCGTGCAGCTCGTCGGCGCTGGCGGGGAGGAGGATCCAGGCATCGGTCCCCGCGCGCACGGCGGCCTGTACCTGCTCGGGGCCGCTGCAGGCGGAGAGGAGGCAGGTGGAGCGGGCGCGGGTCTCGGTGCGGACGGTGGAGAGGAGCTCGGGGCGCACCTCGAACACCAGCACGTCGGGGTGCGTGCGCAGCATCGGCAGGAGCTGGTCGGCGTTGGCCGCCGTGCCGTCGGTGCCGGCGTTGATGGTGACCACCTCGGCGCCCAGGCGCGCGCCGGCGGCCTGCAGTGCCTCCTGGAGGGCGGCGTCGCCCACGTAGCCGACGACTCTCACGCGGCCGTGCCCCTCGCGGCCAGGTTGCGCTCGACCTTCTCCAGCAGGTCCTTGAAGTCCACGGGCTTCACCACGTAGTCGTCGGCGCCGGAGCGCAGCCCCTCGAACTTGTCCTCGAAGGCGCCCTTGGCGGTGACCATCACCACCTTGGTGGTGCCGCCGTACTCCGGGTGGTTCTTGATGGTGCGGCACACCTGCCAGCCGTCCATCCCGGGCATCATCACGTCCAGCAGCACCAGCGCCGGGCGCACCTGCTCCATGCGCGCGAGCGCGGAGGTCCCCTCGGCCGCCACGGTCACCGTGTAGCCGCGCGACTCCAGGAAGGCGCGCAGGATCTCCACGTTGTCGGGATTGTCGTCCACCACCAGGATCGAGCCCTTCGATTCAGCGGCAGCCAAGGCTTTCCTCCCTGCCCGCAGGCCGGTTCGAGGTGGAGAGTGGGGCCCGCGGCACCCCCGGCGCAAGCGCCGCGGATCATGGGGCTCGGCGGGCAAGAACTGAGCCATACTCAGCCGCCGCGACCCGCGGAAGTGCTGGAGGATCAAGCGTTTGTAAAAAGTCCGCCGGTGCAGAAGCTGCAATTCCTCGGGCGACGGCGCAATGGGCGCTCCCCTCCCGCCGCTGCGGTCTGGAGATCGAGCCACGATCGCACACGATGCCACACGGGCGTTCCCCGGGTGGCGCCGGAGGCGCGGAGTCCGGTGGGTGAGCAGAACTCCTGCGGAATTGTTGTGGGGACTCGCGGATGGTTAGATTGGATGCGCGGAATGCGAGCAACCTTTCCCGGGGGTGCCAGGTGACGTTCGCTGTGGATCTCGCACAGGCTGGGGCACAACTCGACCGGCTGATCGATGAGGTCGACGCCGGCGCCGAAGTGGTGATTACGCGCGATGGCCAGCCCGTCGCGCGGCTGGTCGCCGCCGCGCCCGAATCTACGGGCGAGCGGGTTCCCGGGAGCGCGAAGGGGCTGTTCACGGTCCCCGACGACTTCGATGCACCGCTGGAGGACTTCCGCGATTACATGTAAGCGCCGATGCGGCTCCTCCTCGACACGCACGCCTTCCTCTGGATCGGGCTGCTTCCCATCGAGCTGCATCACACCTTCGAAATCGCGCGCCTTCCGCTGCACCACCGCGACCCATTCGATCGAATCCTGATCGCCCAGTCGATCCGCGAAGGCATCCCCATCGTCAGCGCCGACAGCGCGTTCGACGCGTACCCGATCCAGCGGCTGTGGTAAGGGAAACGGAGAGCAGGGCGGCCCCCGAGCCCCCGCGGCACGCCCTCACGGCGCGGCACGTCGCCTTTGCGAGCGTCGCGCTGTACCTGCTGTCGCTGGCGCTGCCGGCGATCGAAGAGGTGGAGCTCGGCATTCCGCCCAACCTCGGCTTCGCGATCCTGGCGACGGGGTTCCTCGGGTTCATGTTCCTGCAGATGGGGTGGTTCGCGAACGTCTTCTGGGTGCTGGGGCTGGTCTTCCTGGCCAGGCGTCGCTGGAAGGCGGCCGCCATCCTGGGGGCGCTGGCGGTGCTGGTCGCGGCCGACTCGTTCGTGCTGTACGAGACGGGGTTCCCGTCGGACAGCGGCGGCAGCCTCGCGGTCACTCTTCGCTACGGCTTCTACGTCTGGTGGGCGAGCCTGTGGGTGCTGGCCGTGGGTGCGTTCCTGCTCTGGCGCAGGCAGCGCGCTGCGGAGTTTCCGGTAGATGGGTTGCGGTCGGCGGCGGACTTCCACGAGGAGGCGCGACATGGGGGGTGACACGCGCGGGACCCGGATGGAGTACCTGTACTTCGCCCTGGCGGTGGTCGGCTACATCGCGCCGGGCGTGCCGATGGTGATGGAGTCGATCCAGACCGGCAACATCGGGTTCTGGACGCAGCCCGGCCGCACGTTCTCCGAGCTCTTCGTCAACCGCACCAGCACCGCCTTCGCGCTCGACCTCTTCGGCACCGTGGTCGTGGCGCTCATCTGGATGACGCACGAGGCGAAGCGCGTCGGCATGCGCTCGGTGTGGGTGTACTGGCTGCTCACCTGGACGCTCGGGCTCGCCGGTACGCTGCCGCTCTTCCTCGCGCTGCGCGAGCGTGCGCTGCGCCGGGTTCCCGCGAGCTGACGGATGAAGGTCGAAGTCCGGGAAGAGCCTGCGTCGAGCCTGGCTGAGCTCGCCCGCATCCCGATCTCCTTCGACGTCCGCTCCGTCTTCGACGTGTCGGGTCCGGACGAGACCGGCGCGTTCGTGCTGACGGAGCGCGGCCTCGCCTCTCCGTGGACCAAGGATTACGACGCCGACAGCGGCGAAGGGCCGACCCGCTGGGCGAGCCGCTTCGACCTGTCGAACTGGGGATTCCTGGCCGCGCGTGTGGACGGCCGCATGGTCGGCGGGGCCGTGGTCGCGTTCGACACGCCCGGCGTGGAGATGCTGGAGGGACGGCGCGACTTGGCGGTGCTCTGGGACCTCCGCGTCGTGCCGGAGGCGCGCGGCCAGGGCGCCGGCGCCGCGCTCTTCCGCGCCGCGGAGGAATGGGCGCGCGCGAGGGGCTGCACCGAGCTCAAGATCGAGACGCAGAACATCAACGTGCCCGCATGCCGCTTCTACGCGCGCCAGGGCTGCGTCCTGCGCGCCATCGACCCCACCGCCTATCCCCAGCTCCCCGACGAGATCCAGCTCCTCTGGTACAAGGATCTCGGAGATCCCCGGTGCTGACCCGCTTCCGGCCCATCCCGGGCAACGCTAGATTCGGCGTATGGACACGCAACCATTGACGAAGCAGCAGGTCATCCAGCACCTCGAGCAAATCCGCGAGCAGATCCAGGCTTTTGGAGTGCGCCGCCTTTCACTCTTCGGCTCAGTCGTGCGTGGAGAGGCGCGGGCCAGCAGCGACATCGACCTCCTCGTTCAGTTCGATCCCGAGCAGAAGACGCTGCGAAACTTCATGTCGTTGTCGTTCCTGCTGGAAGAGCGACTTCAGCGTCAGGTGGACCTGGTGACCACCGAAGGCCTGAGCCCCTTCATCGGCCCCCACATCCTGCGCGAAGCCGAGGATGTCCTCGTCGCCGCTTGACCGTTTGCGGCACATGCTGGTCGAAGCCGAGTTCCTGACGGCGCAGAGGCGACGAGCTCAGCAGATTCTCGCTCGCGATACAACCGGTTCTGCCTGACGCGACGCAGCCAGCCTCACGCAGAGACGCAGAGGTCGCAGAGAGGGCACGGGTCCTCTCTGCGACCTCTGCGTCTCTGCGTGAGATTCGCTGTTTACCGGGTCCGGTCGAGCGGCCTGCGCAGGGCGGAGTTCACGCGCAACTCGCTCCGGACGCCGCGCACTCCCTCCACATCCCACGCATCGTCGGTGGCGTAGCGCACCTCGTCGTGGTCCGGGAGCTCGCCGCGCAGCGAGACCACGCCGTCGCGTACCTCCACCGCGATCGCCTCGGCGTCGACCCAGGTGTCGTAGAAGAGCGCCTCCTCCACGTCCTTCTTCAGCTCCTCGTCGGGGCGGCGGCGCTGCTCCAGACGGCGGTGGTAGGGGCCCAGGCCGTAGCGCGCCGGGCCGTTCATCGTCTGCTCGGTCCAGGGCGCGCCCTCGCCGCGCCGGCCCGGGTCCGCCTCGCCGCCGCCGCGGCCGTGCGGGGGCCTGAAATCGCCGTCGTAGCCGCGGCGCGCGCGCCGCTGCCACTCCGGCCCGAAGCCGCCGGGGGTGTACGCCTCGCGCGCCGCCCCCTCCCGGTCGTACTCCGCCCCGCCCCTGCCGAACCCCCGGTCGTACCGCGCCATCGTCCGCCTCCGGAAATCGCCGTGTGCCGCGGCGCCATCGCCCTGAACGCGAAGCGCCGGAGACCTCACCCGGCGCGCAACAAGCGTTCCAGCCACGGCTCCGCCTCGCCGGGCGGCGGGCCGGGCGGAAGGGGCCGGCCGTGCGTCTGGTGCAGCACGCGCGCCAGGCGGTCCGGGCGGTCGGTCACGATCCCGTCCACCCCCCACTCCAGCAGCCGCCGCAGGTCCGGCTCCTCGTCGATGGTCCAGACGTGCACCGCCACGTTCAGCCCGTGCAGCGCATCGACCATCCGCCGGTCCAGCACCCGCCGGCCACCGAAGACCTCGGGGATCTGGAAGGCGTCGACGGTGGGGGTCCAGAGCCGCCCCGCGCGCGCCAGGTGCAGGCCGTAGAAGGCGAGCGCATCCTGCTTCCCGGCGCTCACCGGGCCCGGGTAGTCGTGGAAGCGCAGGCGGTTGTTCCGGTCGCCCGCCGCGATCAGCACGCGGTGCACGGCGTGGAGGTCGTGCACCGTGTCCCACACCGCCTGCTGAGCGCGCGCGTCCTTGATCTCCACGTTGATGCGCGCGCGGGGGAACTCGGTGAGCACCTCGCGCAGGGTGGAGAACCGCACCCCCGCGCCGCGCAGGGGATGGGTCGCGCCGCCGTCGGGCGTGAAGCGGAAGCCCGCGTCGAGCGCCTTCAGCTCCGCCACGGTGAACGAGGCCACGGGGCCGGAGCCGTCGGTGGTGCGGTCGACCGTGGGGTCGTGGATCACCAGCGCGTCGCCGTCGCGCGTGGGCTGGACGTCGATCTCCAGCAGGTCGGCGTGCCACCACTCCAGGGCGCGGCGGAAGGCGTAAGCCGTGTTCTCGGGCGCGAGCCTGCTCCCGCCGCGATGCGCCATCAGCAGCGGCGCGCCGGCCAGGTAGCGGTGCCCCGGGCGAGACTCGCCGCGGCGGAGGATGCGGGAGAGGGGCACGAACGGAGGGGATGGAAGAACGCGGCGCGGGCGCGCCGGGTCAGGCGGCCGCGAGGAAGTCCTGCTCGGCGGGGCCCAGGCGGTAGAGGCGGCAGAGCACCAGGTCCACGAGCTGCCGCGCCATCAGCCGCGCCCACACCACCTTCTGCGAGTCGCAGCCGTTCTCCAGGTCCAGCGTGGCCTCGGCGTAGCGCTCGCCCAGGAAGGTGAGGATCTCCTCCACCGCGTCGGGGTGCGGGCAGGCGGGCGCGGTGGAGTCGGCCGGCACGCTGTCCACCAGCAGCCCGTCGACGTAGGCGAGGAAGGCGGGGAACACCATCTCCGTGAGATGGCCCCCGGTGATCGCCTCCTCGTCGGTGAGCTCCTCCCACACCAGCTCGTTCCAGTACAGCTCCTCGCCCTCGCGCCGCAGGTACGCCAGGCGCTCCGGCGAGAGCGGCGCCGCGCCGGCCCCCGCGCGCTCGGGCGCGCGGCCCAGCAGGCCGAAGACGCGGGCCCGGCGCTGTTCCACGAACGCCTGTGCGGCGGCGGGGTCGGCGGTGTTCCTCGTGGGCAACGGACTGGCTCGGATCGCGTCTGCTGGAGCGGTTGCGGGCTTGGGAGGGGGAGAACTTAGACCGGCCGGAGACGGCTCGCAACCGCAGGCCGGCGCCTTCGCGGCCGGCCGGAAGGGAGCGCCGGAATGGCGGGAGGAGATCGATTCGGACCTGCGACGAAGGCCGTCTCAGCGGCGGCCGCCCACCCGCTCGGGGGCCAGCCGCCAGCGCATCCGCCCGGCCCATCCGCAGCGGGCGCAGCTCCGCACGGCGCTGGCGGTGAGCGCCTCGTAGGCGCGCTCCAGGGCGCCGCGGGCGGGGAGCTGCCCCGTGACCGTGTGGCAGTGCGGGCACTCCGGCGCGTACGGCAGCCGCCCCAGATAGCGCGTGAGCACCCAGGGCGCCGCCACCGCCACCATCGCCGCCACCGCCAGCACGAATCCGATCCACCACAGCATCGCGCTCTCCCCGTTCGCCAACGTCCGACCGCCGGAATGCGGAAGTGCAACACCCGTTCCGGCGCGCACGCACGCTCCTTGCGGCGCACCCACGTCGCCGGCACGAGTCAAGCAATTGCGCCGGAAGGGGTTACAAGTCGGACACGTTCGATTGGGGAGGGACGATGGCGGAGCGGAGCGACGATCCCGGGCTGGACCGGGAGGAGATGGAGGCGGCGGACCCGCTGGGCGAGCGGGAGTTCGCGGAGCGCGGCTTCGAGGACGCGCTTGGCGGCGGGCCGGACCTCACCGCGCCGGGGATGGAGGGCGAGCTGGAGCGGCGCCCCGGCGGCGGCGGGCAGAAGGTGGCCGGCGTTCCCGCCGCGCGGCAGCACGAGACGACCACGCCGAGCGAGCAGCGCCCCGACACCACCATGGGCGTGATCAAGGAGCGCGGCGGCGAGTCCAAGGGCGACCCCGCCGTCGGCGGCACGCGAACGGACTGACCGTCTCATGCGGAAGGGACCAGGGGGACCGGTGATGAAGCTCTCCGGTTCCCCTGGTCCCTCCGTGTGAGCCCCTTCCGTTCCACCCGGCCGGGTGCGCATACTGTCCATGTGTACGAAGTGAACGCGCTCCCTGCCCTGCTGGAACCGTGAAGAAACGCCCCTTCGACATCGACGCGGTGATGCGGCTGATCCGCCGGGCGGTGAAGCCCTATCCCCGCGCGGCGCTCTTCGAGCTGCGCGACGAGGGGTTCGCCAGCGCGTTCGAGCAGCTCGCCGCCTGCATGATCTCCATCCGCACCCTCGACGAGGTGACGCTCCCCACCGCGCGCCGCCTGTTCGAGCGCGCGCGGACGCCCGCGCAGGTGGCGGCGCTCGAGGTCGGCGAGCTGGACGAGCTGATCGGCACCTGCGCCTTCCACGAGGCCAAGGCGCGGCAGATCCACGCCATCGCGCGCCGCTGCGTGGAGGAGCACGGGGGCGAGCTCCCCTGCGACGAGGCGGTGATGCTCGGCTTCGGCGGGGTGGGGCCGAAGTGCACGAACCTGGTGATGGGGATCGCGTGCGGCGCGCCGCGCATCGGCGTGGACGTGCACGTGCACCGCGTCACGAATCGGTGGGGATACGTCGCCGCGCCGACCCCGGAGGCGACGATGAAGGCGCTGGAGGCGGTGCTCCCGCGCAGGTACCACGTGGAGATCAACGAGCGGCTGGTGCCCTTCGGCAAGCACGTCTGCACCGGCCGGCTGCCGAAGTGCTCCACCTGCCCGGTGCTCGACTACTGCCGCCAGGTCGGCGTCACCGCGCACCGCTGAACGGATCGTCTCACGCAGAGACGCGAAGACACGGAGAGAACCGTCCAGCCTCTTCCCTGTCTCCGCGTCTCCGCGTGAGACGACATTTTCCCGGACCTGGTATCACGACTGCCGCGGGGGCGGCGGACCGTCGGGGCCGCCGGGGCCGCGGCGGCGCGGCATCAGCGCCTGCGCGCGCTCGCGCTGCTCGGGGGTGAGCAGTTCCATCGCCCGGTCCATCGCCTGGCGGTTGTTCTCGCGCACCTGCTGCATGAACGGCCGCGCATGCTCCATCCGCTCGCGCATCTCCGGCGTCATCTCGCCCGGCGGGCCGCCCATCCCGCCGCCGCCCTGCGGACGGTAGCGCTGCAGCGAGTCCAGCGGGGTCTTGTTCCGCGTGTCGAGCTCCTGCGCGACGGCGCGGAGCTGCGTCACCTGGTCCGCGCCGAGCCCCAGCGCCTGCGCGCTGTCCACCAGCACGGCCACGGGGTTGCGGTTGAACATCGGTCCGCGGCCGAGGCCGCCTCCTTCGCGCTGGGCGGCGGCGGGCGCGGCGATCGCGACGGCGGCGAGCAGCGCCAGGACGGAGGATCTCTTCATCGTGCAAGCTCCGATACGGCCGGGGTTTCCGAGGTGGGAAGGACGTGAGGAAGACACCCGGCCGCCATCCGGCGTTAGCGCCAGTCCCCAAACCGCTTGCTCACACGGAGTCAACGGAGTCAACGGAGTGCTGGTCTGTCCTCCGTTGACTCCGTTGACTCCGTGTGAGCCCATTCTGTGATTGCGTATCAGTTCTTCTGGCTCCCCGGCCCTTCGGGCGAGGCCGCCGTGGTATCCGCTCGCCGCGCGGCCTCGCGGCGCAGGACGACGCGGCTCAGGCGCTCGCGCGGCACGGGCCAGCGCGGCGCGCGCCATCCCCCGCGCTCCAGCGCCGACGGGCCGCCTCGCTCCGGGCGCAGCGCCGCGCGGTAGGAGGCGAAGTTGGAACCGGGGTTCCAGAGGATCCACCCCTTGAGCCCCGCGTCGTAGGTGGCCTGGATCTGCGCGCGGAGCTTCGCGGCGTCGTAGGTGATGCCGTCGTGCAGGTAGTCGGCGGTGAAGGCCTGCAGCCAGGGCTCGATGGAGGCCGTGCGCCGCCCGGGGCCGCGGACGTAGCCGGCGCGCAGCGTCCCGTCCTCCAGCGCCAGGCGCACCACCTCGTACGGGTTCGCGTTCGGCTGGCGGAAGCCGTAGTAGCCGCCCCGGTAGTGCGACGGGTACACCATCGGGTGCACGTGGTCGGCGGCCTGCACCACCTCTTCCCAGAGCTGCCCGATCCCCCCGTCGTCCTCCACGTTCGTCATCACCCCGAAGATGTCGGCGCTGACGGGGGCGCCTTGGCGGGCGAGCTCCGCGCGCGACCAGCGGATGAAGTCGCGGATGTTTTCCCACCGCGTCTTCGCGCCCGCGCCGGGAAAGACCATCCCCGCGCGGACGGCGGGCGTCACGTCGGGGAAGCGCACGTAGTCCCACTGCACCTCGTGGAAGCCCATGTCCAGCGCCTCGCGGGCGATGGCCAGGTTGTACTCCCACACGCGCCGGTCGTACGGGTTCACCCAGGGCTTGCCGTCGGCGTCGAGCCAGACCGCGCCCGCGCGGTCGCGGATGGCGAGCTCGGGCTTCTTCTGCGCCAGCATGCGGTCCTTGAACACCACGATGCGGGCGATGGGGTAGATGCGGTGCGCGCGCAGGGTGTCGAGGAGCGCCGGGAGCCACTTCGACCCCGGCCGCTGGTCCGCCCCGATCTCCTTCGCCAGCGCGATGCCGGTGGAGTCGTGGGTCAGGTAGGTGTCGGACTCCTTCACGTCGACCACGAAGGCGTTGACCTCCGTGCTGTCGGCGATGGCGATCAGGTCGCGCATGCGCGAGCGCGACCCCGCCGCCCACGCGTTCACGTACAGCGCCCGCAGCGAGTCCGGCCGCGGCACGCGGATCTCCGCCGGCACGCTGTCCCGCCGCGCCGCGGTATCGGAGGATGGCACCGCCGCGCGCCTCGCCGGCACCTTGCTCGCCGCATCCGGTCCCCCGCACCCCGCCAGGACCAGCCCCGCCACGATCACCGCCCACCGCGCGTCGACCATCTGCGTTCTCTCAGTTCCTCTGCGTCTCTGCGTGAGACGGCCGTAGGTGAATCCGGGGATGCGAAAGAATAGCGGGCCCGGGACGAAATCCCAGGCCCGCCGCTCCGCCCCGACGTGGAGGGCACCTCACATCCCGGTGCTGTCCTTCTTCATCGAGTCGAGCTTCAGGGTGTCGGAGCCCATGTTGTGCCCGGCCATCTCGCTGTCGGCGCCGGTGGGCGCGAGCGGCGGAACGGCGGGGGCGGTCACGGGCGCGGGCGCCACCGCGGTGGTGTCGGCGCCGCCGGGCTTCTGGCCGCTGTCGCCGCAGGCGGCGAGCGCCAGGGCGGAGGCCGCGAGCGTGGCGAGGGTGCGAAGCTGCATGGAGGGACTGCTCCTGCTGGACTGCGGTGGAAACGAAGCGGGGGCCGCGCTCGGCGCGGCCCCCGGTCCGGATTACATCTTCTTGGTGGTGTCCATCGCGGTCGTGTCGGTCATCCCGCCGGCGGCGGTCGTGTCGATCGGGGCCATGGTGGTGTCGGCCGGGGTCGCCGGAGCGGCCATCGGGGCCGGCATGGCGCCGGTGGTGTCGGCCACCACGGCGGTGCTGTCGTTCACCACGGTGTTGTCGCTGTCCTTCTTGCAGGCGGCCAGGGCGGCCACGGCGGCCAGCGCGACGATGCCGAGCTTCTTCATCTGCGTGTCTCTTCCGTTGAAGTACGGGAGGCCCCGCGCAGGATGCGCGGAGCCCGGGTGTGCCCGCCGAAGCGAGCTTACATCTTCTTGGTGGTGTCGACGTGCACGGTGTCGCCCGCGTCGCCGTGCATGGTGTCGGTCTCGGTGGTGGTGGTCTTCACCACCGTGTCCTCCGTCGTCACCGGCACGGCCACCTGCGCGGTGTCGGTGCCCGGGACCACCGAGGTGTCGGCGGTGGTCGCCTCGGTGCCCTCGGCGGTGTCGCTCTTCTTGCAGCCGACGGCGGCGACGGCGCACAGGGCCAGGATGCTCAGCGTGCGGATCTTCATCTGCGGATCTCCCTTGCAAAGTTTCCGTTTCGCGGTCATCCACGGCTCCGGAAGCGTGCCGCGGCGTGCCCTCCGTATGGGCACGGGCCGTGCCGGTCACCCCGGAGGCGTGCCGAGTGGCGAAAATCCGCTCCACGCCTTACGTTTCACGCATCCGGAGGCCGCGGCGCGGGGGCGTTCGCCGCGCGAGAGAGGCCGTCGGAGCGTTCAGTGAACATCCGTGGAGCGTTCAGTGAACAGGTCCACCCTGGGGATGCGGGCGCGCGGGGGCGTGCTGAAGGGGCTCTCGCTCCGCACCAAGGTCTTCTTCCTCTTCGCGGGCGCCGCGCTGGCGATCGTGGTTCCCGCGCTGCTGCTCATCGCCAATGCGGTGGAGCAGCGCGCGTACGCCAGCGCCACCGAGGCGCTGAACAGCGCGCGCGAGGCGCTGGAGAGCTGGAACGCGCGCGGCGAGAGCCAGGCGGCCGAGGCCAGGCTGCGGGCCGGCTTCCCCGACGTGGTGGACGCCTGGAGCGCGCGGCGGCGCCGCGCGCTGGCAGAGGCCATCGGGCAGGGGCTGGAGGACGACGAGGCGGTGATCGCGGCGGACTCGGCGTTCCGCCCGCTGCTGGCCGGCCCGGGGGTGGAGCTGACCTCGCTGGGCGCCGCGGCCGGGCAGGGCACGGTGGTGGCGGTGCCGCGCCAGGGGCCGCCGCTCAGGCTGGGGGTGGCGCGGGTGGTCCGCGACACCGCGCGCTTCGAGCGCGCCGGCGACGACTCGGCGCGGGTGGAGACCGGGCGCGACACCGTGACGCTGGGGTACCTGGCGCTGGGCACGCCGCTGGTGGCCGCGCAGATCAAGCGCGAGGCGGCCACGCCGGGGACCGACGTGGCGCTGGTGGTGGGCGACTCGCTGGCCAGCACCACCTTCGCCGACAGCGTGGTCCCCGCCGTGCGCCAGTTCCTGCGCCACGGCGGCAACGTGCAGAAGCCGGCCTTCCGCGGGCAGACCTACCTGTGGAGCCGCTACCGCATCCCCGCGGGGGGAGCGCCGGCCACCGTGGTGCTCTTCCGCCGGGTGACCGACGAGCTGGCCATCGCCAGCGGGATCAAGCAGTCGCTCTTCGGGATCGGCTTCGCGGCGCTGGTGCTGGCGCTGGTGCTGGCGTTCGTGGTGGCGCGGATCGTGGCGCGCCCCGCGCAGGCGCTGGCGGTGGCCTCGCAGCGGCTGGCGCGCGGCGACTACGCGGCGCCGCTCCCGCGCGACTCGGGCGACGAGATCGGCCAGCTCGCGCGCGCCTTCGGCGAGATGCGCGCGGCCATCGGCGAGCGGGAGCAGCGGCTGCGGAGCGCCCAGGCGGAGATGATCCACCGCGAGAAGCTGGCGGCCATGGGGCGGCTGGTGGCGCAGCTCTCGCACGAGATCAACAACCCGATCTACAACATCCAGAACTGCCTGGAGGCGCTGGAGCGGCGCGGCGACCCGGCCGACCCCAACCGCGAGTTCCTCACCTTGGCGCAGGAGGAGCTGGCGCGGATGGCCACCCTCACCCGCCAGCTCCTGGACCAGAGCCGCCCCCTCTCCGACGCGGCGCAGCCGGTGAACGTGAACGCCCTGGCGCAGCGCGTGCTCACCCTGGCGCGCGGCGACCTGGCCTCGCGCGGGATCCGCGTGGAGACCATGCTGGAGCGCAGGCTGCCGCCCGTGGTGGTGCACCCCGAGGGGATCCAGCAGGTGCTGGCGAACCTGGTGAACAACGCCTGCGACGCCATGCCCCGGGGCGGCACGCTGCGCCTGACGACGCGCGCCGACGCCGACGCGGTGGAGGTGGTGGTGGAGGACACGGGGACGGGGATCGCCGAGGCGGACCTGCCGCACATCTTCGAGGCCTTCTACACCACCAAGCCGGGGGTGGCGGGGATCGGCCTGGGGCTCTTCGTCTCCGAGGGGATCATCCGCGGCCACCGCGGGCGCCTCTCGGTGGAGAGCACGCCGGGCGAGGGGAGCCGCTTCACCGTCCGCCTCCCCCGCGAGACGCTGGACGAGGCGATGGGCGACACGCCCGAGGGCGCCGCGCCCGCGGAGCGCGACGTGGCGGCGGCGGCCTGATCCGCGGGGCCCGGGCGCATGGCGATCGAGAACGCCCGCATGAAGGCAGCGCTCTGCACGCGCTACGGGCCGCCGGAGGTCCTGCAGCTCCGGGACGTCCCCCGGCCGGTCGCGGGAGACCGGGACGTCCTGGTCAGGATCGACGCGGCGACAGTCAGCGTGAGCGACTGCTACATCCGCAGCGGCATCCCGTCGGCCCCGTTCGCCATGCGGCTGCTCGCGCGGCTGGTGGTGGGCTTCGGAAGGCCGCGCCGCCCGATCCTGGGCGCGGCGCTGGCGGGAACGGTGCAGGAGACCGGCAGGCGGGTCACGCGCTTCCGCCCGGGCGACCGCGTGCATGCCTTCACCCTGATGCGCATGGGTGCGTACGCCCAGTACGCCCGCGTGCCGGAGAAGGCCCTCCTCGCCCACACGCCGGCCGGGGTGAGCGCCGACGAGGCCGCCGCCCTTCCGTACGGCGGGCTCCTGGCGCTGCACTCGCTGCGGAAGGTGGAGATCCGCCCCGGCGACCCGGTGCTGGTCTACGGCGCGTCGGGGGCGATCGGCACCGCCGCGCTCCAGCTGGCGAAGCACTTCGGCGCGGAGGTGACCGCGGTGTGCGGCACCGACAACCTGGAGCTGGTGCGCTCCCTGGGCGCGGACGCGGTGCTCGACTACACGCGCGACGACACGCCGGGCGACCGGCGCTACGCGCTGGTGTTCGACGCCGTGGGGCGGCGAAGGACCTCGGCGTTGAAGGTGGCGTGCAGGGCGGCGCTCGCGCCCGGTGGCAGGTACCTCTCGGTCGACGACGGGTTGCCACGGCTGCACCGCGACGGCCTCGCCCTGCTCACCGGGCTCGCCGGGGCGGGAAAGCTGAAGGCCGTCATCGACCGGCGGTACCCGCTGGAGCAGATCGCCGAGGCCCACCGCTACGTGGAGCAGCGCCACAAGCGGGGGAACGTGGTCGTCACGATGCCGCACGAGGGTGGCTGACCTGGAGAAGCCGGCCTGGCGCGAGTCGTTGCGTGAGGGATGCGCGCCCGGCAGGGCCGAGACCCACGGAGCGCGGCAGTTTGCGCGGAGTGGGGCTCGGCGCAGTTGGCGAGCGTGGTTTGCTCGCCTGCTGCGCGCGCAGCCCGGCCCGGAGCGCAGCGGAGGGACACGCCCGCACCCGCAGTGGTCGTTTTCGTTGCTTCGAACCTGAGTAGAACAGACCCGGAGAGACCGTGGCAGCCGTTGCCGAGAAGCCCCGCATCCTGATCATCGACGACGACCGCGCCTTCCGCGTGGGCACCGGCGCGCTCCTGGCCGACGAGGGCTACGAGGTCGATGCCGAGCCCGGCGGCGACCAGGGGCTCGACCGCCTGCGCCGCGAGCGCTACGACATGGTGCTCCTCGACCTGAAGATGCAGGGGCGCACCGGGCTCTCGGTGCTCGAGGAGCTGCGCGGCTCCGGCAACGACGTGCCCGTGCTCATGCTCACCGGCTTCGCCACGGTGGACAGCGCGGTGCAGGCGCTCAAGCTCGGCGCCGACGACTACATCACCAAGCCCTGCGACAACGCGGTGCTGCGCGGCAAGATCCGCTCGGTGCTGGCGCGGCGCGAGCCGGTGCTGGGCGCCGGCGCCGCCCGCGTGGTCGGCACCACCACGCGGATCAAGGACGTGCTGCGCGCCGTAGCCCGCGTGGCCTCCACCGAGAGCACCGTGCTCCTGCGCGGCGCCACCGGCACGGGAAAGGAGGTGATCGCCCGCGCCATCCATGAGGAGAGCCCGCGCCGCTCCCGCCCCTTCATCGCCGTCAACTGCTCCGCGCTCGCCGAGGGGCTGCTGGAGAGCGAGCTCTTCGGCCACGCGCGCGGCGCCTTCACCGGCGCGGTGGGCGACCGCAAGGGGATGTTCGAGGAGGCGAACGGCGGCACCCTCTTCCTGGACGAGGTGGGCGACGTGTCGCCGGCCATGCAGGCGCGGCTGCTGCGCGTGCTGCAGGAGCGCGAGATCGTGCGCGTGGGCACCTCGCGCAGCGTGCCGGTGGACGTGCGGGTGATCGCCGCCACGCACCGCGACTTGGAGGCGATGGTCGAGGACGGGCGCTTCCGCAAGGACCTCTACTTCCGCCTGAAGGTCTTCCAGATCCGCGTTCCCGAGCTGAAGGACCGGGTGGACGACATCCCCGCGCTCGCAGCCGCCGCGCTGGCGCGCTGGAACGAGAAGGTGGAGCCCTCGCGGCGCATCGTCGGGTTCGGCGACGAGGCGATGGAGGTGATGGCGGCGTACGACTGGCCGGGGAACGTGCGCGAGCTGATGACGGCGGTCGAGTACGCCTGCATCGTCTGCGACGGCAAGCGCATCCTGGCCTGCCACCTTCCGGAGGAGGTGCGCGAGGGCCCGCAGCCCTCCGCTGCCGCCAACGGCGACGCGAAGAAGGGCGAGGCGCGCGCCGAGCCGAGGCGCTACCAGGCCCCCGACGCCAACGCGGAGCGCGAGGCGATCCGGGCCGCGCTGGAGGAGGCGAACGGCAACCGCACCCGCGCCGCCGCCGCCCTCGGCATGGGCCGCACCACCCTCTGGCAGAAGCTCAAGGAGTACGGGTTGTAGAACTCACCACACCTGGACAGTGCGAACAAAATCCTTGCGAACCGCACAGCGCGTCCATTATCTTACGGCTCAACGCGGGCGCTGACACCCGGTCCGAGGGAGGAAGAGAGATGGAGCCGAAGGTACGAGAGGTGATGCCGCCGCACCCGGGTGCGAGCTTCACCGTTGAGCAGGCGATGGCGGCATGGAAGAAGGTCGCCGAGGAAGACAGGCAGCGGCGGCTGCGCAGGAATGCCGCGCGCAGGGCTGCATATCACGCGAAAAAGGCTGCGGCCAGGCAAGAGGGGTGACGCTCAACGCCATGATCTCCCCGACCTACGAGAACAGCGTCTTCATCAACTGCCCCTTCGACGCGACGTACCGGCCTCTCTTCGAGGCCGTTGTTTTTGCGGTCTACGACTGCGGGTTCTTTCCGCGTTGCGCGCTGGAAATCGAGGATGGCAGCCAAGTCCGGATCGACAAGATCAACGGCATCATCCGTGACTGTCGTCTGGCGGTCCACGACATCTCGTCCACACAGCTCGATTCCGTGAACCGGCTGCCGCGGTTCAACATGCCCTTCGAGTTCGGGATCTTCGTCGGGGCGAAGGCATTCGGCTCCGAAGATCATCGCCGTAAGGCGTGCATCGTCCTCGACAGCGAACGATACCGCTATCAGAAGTTCATCTCCGACATCGCCGGACAGGACATCCGTGAGCACGACCGCCGTCCCTCGGTTCTGATCCGCCAGGTGCGTGACTTCCTGTCTGCGTATTTTCCTCACGCGGCGATGCTTCCGGGAGGTCGTACGCTCGCTTCTCGTTTTCAAGAGTTCCGGCGGCAGCTTCCGACCATCTGTGGTGAGCTTTGCCTGGATCGCCGACGCCTCACGTTTCGCGATCTGTCAGGGCTGGCGGTGACCTGGATCCGGTCAAACCCGCTTCCGCACCACGCCGCCGTCTCCACTCCCGACGCATAGCGCGATCGCCGGCAGCCGGGCCTTCTCCCGCCACGGCGCGGAACCGCTTGCGACTCCGTGAGCCCTTGTGCAGGTTGCGGCGCCCCATTCCGCCCGACACCTCTGCAGGGATCCGCGCGATGTCCGAGGAATCCTCCACTCCCAATCCGTCCACCAGCCGGCGCGAGTTCACCAAGACCGCGCTCGCCGCCGTCGCGGTGCCGGTGCTCGCGCCGCTGGCGGCGTGCTCGTCGCACCCCGAGCCCGCGCCTGCGCCCGCACCCGAGGCGGCGGCTCCCGTCGCCGCACCCGCGTCGCCCGTCGCGCCGTCGGCGCCGCCGCAACGGCAGAACGAGCAGGAGCGCGACCCCGTCGCGCTCCACCTCACCGAGGGGCTCAAGGCGAAGTACAAGGACCGGCTGACGGAGGCGCAGTGGGACGAGGTGCGGAGAGGAATCGAGGGGAACCTCCGCGCGGCGCGGCAGCTCCGGAACTTCGAGCTGCCGATCCAGACGGAGCCCGCCTTCGTCTTCCGCGCCTACCGCGGGGGCGGGCGATGATCCCCGCGGAGACCTTCTACCTCCCCCTGCCCCGGCTGGCGGAGATGATCCGCACGCGGCGGCTGGACCCGGTGGAGCTCGCCGAGGCGTCGTTGCAGCGGCTGGAGCAGCTCGGGCCGCGGCTGAACGCGGTGGTCACCGTCACCCGCGAGCGCGCGCTGCAGGAGGCGCGCGCCGCCCGCGCCGAGATCGCGGCGGGGCGGTACCGCGGGCCGCTGCACGGCGTCCCCTACGGCGCCAAGGACCTGATCGCGGCCGCCGGCTACCCCACCACTTGGGGCGCCGAGCCCTACCGCCAGCAGCGCTTCCCTGATGCGACGGTGGTGGCGAAGCTCAAGGCTGCGGGCGCGGTGCTGGTCGCGAAGCTGGCCTCGGTGGAGCTGGCGGGCGGGATGGGCTACGAGCAGGCGAACGCGTCGTTCACCGGGCCGGGGAAGACGCCCTGGAACCTGGAGTTCTGGAGCGGCGGCTCCTCCAGCGGCCCCGGCGCGGCGGTCGCCGCGGGGCTGGTGCCCTTCGCCATCGGCTCGGAGACGTGGGGCTCCATCATCACCCCCGCCGCCTTCGCCGGCGTGACGGGGCTCCGGCCCACGTACGGGCGGGTGAGCCGCGCGGGGGCGATGGCGCTCTCGTGGACGATGGACAAGATCGGCCCGCTCTGCCGCACCGCCGAGGACGCGGGGCTGATCCTGCAGGCGATCGCCGGCCCCGACCCGGCGGACGCGAACTCGGCGGACCGGACCTACCGCGCCTCCGTGGCGCTGCCCACGCGGCGGAAGCCGAGGATCGGCGTGCTGAAGGGGCTGGCGGAGGGGTCGCAGGCGGAGGTGAAGCAGAACTTCGAGCGCTCGGTGGAGGTGCTCTCCGGCTTCGCGGAGATCGTGCGCGACGTGACGCTGCCGCGCTTTCCCTACGGCGCGGCGGCGGGGGTGATCATCGACGCCGAGGCGGCGAGCATCTTCGAGGAGCTGGTGGACAGCGGCCGCGTGCACCAGCTCACCGCGCCGGAGGACCGCATCGGCGGCTACCCGGGGCAGGTGGTGCTGGCGAAGGACTACCTGCGGGCGCTGCGCATCCGCACCCCCGCCGCGGTGGCGATGGACCGCTTCCTGGCGGACGGGGGATTCGACGCGCTGGCGCACCCCACCCGGCCGACCGTCGCCTTCCCCATCGGCAAGCCGTTCAGCGAAGCGTACAAGGACCTCACCGGCGGCGGCGAGCCGATCAGCGGCGCGGCGAACCTGCTGGGCCTCCCCGGCATCGCCGTCCCCAACGGCTTCGGGCGCGAGAACCTGCCGACGTCGCTCTCCCTCACCGGCCGCGCCTGGGACGAGCAGGTACTGATCGCCCTCGCCCACCGCTACCAGCAGCAGACCGACTTCCACAAGCGCGTGCCGCCGGGGTTCGGGTAAAACGATCCGCGGGCTGGTCGCTCGCGCCGGCTCAGCGCCCTCTCCGGCTCGCCTAGGCTCGCCACCTCTCCCGTACCGGGAGAGGTTGAATGCCGCGGCGCCCCGGCGAGCCCAAACCGGTCACGCTATCGTTATTCTGCTCGGCTGCTGGCAGGCGTCACCCCGACCGCGTCCGCCCCCCTCTCCCGGTACGGGAGAGGGTTTGCGCTCTCAGGCGCAGGGAGAGGGCCGCCGCGGCGGCGGGAACGCTCCGGCTGTCCCCTGTCCCCTGTCCCCTCTCCCCCGCCGCACCCTGTCCGCGCCGGGGGACACGGCGTGCTGGACAGATTCCCATCCCAAAACCTAAGTTGTTGCTCGGTA
The DNA here is from genome assembly GCA_045803205.1 of Longimicrobiaceae bacterium. Taxonomy (GTDB): domain Bacteria; phylum Gemmatimonadota; class Gemmatimonadetes; order Longimicrobiales; family Longimicrobiaceae; genus Longimicrobium. The sequence goes on along the minus strand of JBJMPM010000182.1, from coordinate 76,967 downwards.
ATCAGATCGTAGCAGATGCGCGGCGGGTACGCCCGATGCGCTCTCCCCCGCCGTCCGAACGAACGCGCGCCGATGCACGGCGCGGAACCCTCCCGATCCACACGGAGCACCGATGAACACCCTGACCCGCGGCCTGCGCGCGGCCCTCGCCTTGGCGGCGATCACCGTCTCCGGCGGCTGCGCCACGCAGGTCACCCGCATCTCCCCCGACCAGCAGGTGGACCTCTCCGGCCGCTGGAACGACGTGGACAGCCGCCAGGTGGCCGACGCCATGGTGCGCCAGAGCTTCACGGGCGAGGTCGGCGGGAGCTGGGCCGTGCAGTACATGCAGGCCCACGCCGGCCGCCGCCCCACCGTGATCGTGGGCACCGTGCGCAACCGCAGCTTGGAGCACATCCCGGTGGAGAGCTTCGTCCGCGACCTGGAGCGCGCCTACCTGAGCAGCGGCCAGGTGCAGGTCGTCGCCAGCCGCGACGAGCGCGACGAGGTGCGCGACGAGCGCGCCGACCAGCAGGAGAACGCCGCCGCCGACACCCGCGCCCGCATGGCCCGCGAGCAGGGCGCGCAGTACATGCTGCAGGGCGACATCACCCAGATCAACGACCGCGAGGGCGGCCGGCGCGTGGTCTACTACCAGGTGGACATGACCCTGATCGACCTGGAGACCAACGCCAAGACGTGGACCGGGCAGCACAAGATCAAGAAGATGGTGGAGCAGCCCCGCTTCCGCCTGTAGGCCCGCGCCACCGGAGATGCCGACCATGAAGAGGTACGCGTTCGCCGCCGCCGGGCTCGCGGCGCTGGCCGCCGCCACGGCGTGCGCCCCGCGGATGAACCGGGTACGGGCGATCCAGCCCAACGGCGCCATCGTGCGCTCCACCCAGGACGACGACATCGCCCGCGCCCGCAGCGAGGGCGCCAACGAGCACGCCCGCCTGGCCGCCGAGCAGGACCAGGTGGTGGGGCGCGCCCTGGCCGACTGCACCCCCATGCTCTGCAACGCCATCGCCCGCGGCGAGCTGGCGGTGGGGATGACGCGCGAGCAGGTGATCGCCGCCACCCACACCGGCCCCGCGGCGTGGGAGGAGCGCGGCGGCGGGGGGGTGACCACGCTGACCCCGCGCCAGGGGACGCGCGCCCCGCACGACGTGGTGAGCGAGGTCGCCTTCGTGACCCTGCAGAACGGGCGGGTGCAGGGCTTCGCCTACCGCGAGCCGCAGGGGGTGCGCCTGGTCTCCAGCGCCGCCGACGCCACGCGGGAGGGCGCCGCGCGCGCCCGGGCCGAGGCGCTGCTGCGCGAGGGCGACGACCTGGCGCTGGCCGGCGACTTCGACGGCGCGCTGAACCGCTACGACCGCGCGGACATCGTCTCCCCCAACGACCCGGAGACGACGCTGCGCATCGCCCGCGCGCTGGACAAGCAGCTGCGGCCGTTCGAGGCGTCGATCCGCTACCAGCTCTTCCTGCACCAGCTGGAGATCGACCGCATCCACGCCTACGCCGACCTGTACGCCCGCTACGGCGCGGCGGTGGCCGAGGCGCGCAGCCGCATCCTGGTGATCGAGCGCGACCGCAGATGACCCGCCGCCGGCCCTCCGCCGCCCTCGCCGGACCCGTCCTCGCGCTCGCGCTGGCCGCGTGCGCGGGGCCGGGGGCCTACCCCCGGATGCCGGCGCCCGAGTCGCTCCCGGCCAACTCGCCCCTCCTCTCGCGGTCGCTGGGGCGCACCGACGCCTGGCTGCGGCGCTACGTGATGGAGGGGAAGCCCGACTCGGCGGTGCGCATGCTCGACGCCGCCAGCAGGGTGCGCCCGCGCGACGAGCTGGTGCGCCAGCTCCAGCTCGGGCTGGTGTACCACTACGCCGGGAAGTGGGAGGCGAGCAACGCCGCCTTCGAGTGGGCCGAGACGGAGGCGCAGCAGCGCTGGACCAAGCGGCTCACGCAGCAGGTGGGCGAGCTGGTGGTGAACGACGCGGTGGCGAGCTACACCCCGCCGGCGGGGGAGATGGCGCTCATCCCCTACTACCGCATGCTCAACTACCTGGCGCTGGGCGCGAGCGACGGCGCGCTGGTGGAGGCGCGCAAGGCGAGCGAGTGGCTGGGGCGCCTCTCCGGCGGGAAGGACCCCTGCGTGGGCGACGGCTTCGTGCACTACCTGGCGGGGCTCGCCTTCCGCGGCGCGGGGGAGCGCAACGACGCGCTGGTCTCGTACCGCAACGCGGAGCGCTCCTTCGGGGCCTGCGCCGCGAAGGACGAGGCGGGCGCGCCGGAGTGGCTGGGCGCCGAGCTCTGGCGCGCGGCGATGGACGCCGGGGTGCGCGGCGTGGCCGACTCGGCCGCGGCGCGCTACCGGCTGGCGCACCTGGCCGCGCGCCCCGACCCCGGCTCGGCCGAGCTGGTGGTGTTCGTGGAGAACGGGTGGGTGGCGCACCGCGCCAGCGCCGACGTGCACGTGCCCATCTTCCGCGAGGAGGTGGAGGGGGTGGACGGGAGCGACGCGGGCGAGGTGGCCGAGGCCGCCGGGCGCGTGATCGCGCACCTGCTGGGGAACGTGCAGGAGCAGGCGTACTGGGGCGAGGCGCTGGACGACCGCCCCGAGTTCCAGGCCGCCGCCGCGGCCGAGGGGGCGTACGTGATGAAGCTCGCCTGGCCCGAGTACCGGCTGGAGGCCTTGAACGCGCCGGCGGTGCGGGTGGTGGTGGACAGCCAGGCGGTGGACGCGCCGGTGGTGGAGGACCTCTCGGCGGTGATGCTGCGCGCCTGGCAGGCGCAGCGGCCGGCGGCGTTCGCCCGCATGGTGGGGCGCGGGATCGTGAAGTTCCTGGCCGCCAGCGAGCTCGAGCGGCACGCCCGCAAGAAGGGGGGCGAGGCGGCGGGGTGGATCACCGGGCGGCTGGCCAACCTGGGCGCGAACGCGCTGGAGCGCGCCGACACGCGCGGGTGGACGCTCCTCCCGGACCGCATCTCGGTGGCGCGCTTCACCCTCCCCGCCGGGGAGCACACGGTGCGGCTGGAGGTGCTGGACGGGAGCGGTGGCGTGGCGCAGACGCTGGAGCTGGGCCGCGTCACCCTGAGCCCGCGCGGCACGCTGATCCTCAACCGCCGCGTGTGGGGCGACGAGATGGGCGACGTGCGCGCCCTCTACCGCGGGCGCGTCCGTACCGCGGGCCGCGACTGACGCAGCGGAAACGACGAACCGACGAGGGGGGGACGATGAAGCGTGCGCTGATCCTGTCCGTCGCGGCGCTGGCCGCGTGCGCCACGCGGCAGCCGGGCGACGACGTGTACCGCGCGCAGGGCGCGGCGACGCTCACCTCGCTGGAGTGCTCGCGGCGGGCGCTGGCGAACCTGGGGTACCAGATCACCTGGTCCGGCGGCGGCGCCCGCGGCGACCTGCGGGGCGAGCGCGTCTTCGACGAGAATGGGACGGAGCCCTCGCGCGGCTACCTGACCGTGAGCGTGCCGCCCGAACCGGGGACGGTGATGTACGTGACGGCGGAGCGGGTCGCGTCCACCCGGCTCCCGCTCCCGGGCCGCCCGGGCGTCCGCCCCACCCCCACCCCCACGCCCGTGCCGGCGGTGCGGCGCACGCCGCAGCGGCTGAGCCCGGGCCCCGTGGCCGCCGACGCGCGCAACGTGGTGCGGCGCTGCGGGATGCGAGGCGACGTGACCACCGTGTAGCCCGTCGGGGCTTCGCTGGATGCGCAAAGGCCCCGCCCGGAACCGTCCGGGCGGGGCCTCTTGTGCGTGGCGATGCGGCGGCTCAGTGGCCGGTCGGGCCGACGCCGGAGAACGGGGTGAAGAGGGAGATCATGATGATCGGCACCAGCGGGATCATGATGATCCCCACCAGCCAGTAGACCACCTCCCACCAGGTGTAGTCGTCCTCGAAGGTACGGATCGGCTCGGGGGCCGGAGTCGTGTCGGTCATCGTTCGCTCACCGTTCACTGGTTCTTCGCGGCCGGTATTGTAGCAGGCGCGGGAGACGCTGTCCAGCCGACGTGTCGATCACGCCGCGTTCGCCGTCGGGGATTCCGACGTCGCTCACCGATCCCACTCGTCCCGCTCGCGCTGCAGTTCGTCCGCGTAACCCTGCCATATCGGATCCGCGAACTCCCCCAGCCCGTCCACAGCGGATCGAACAGCTTTTCGGACCACGACTTCGGAACCCTTGTGGGCGAAATCGAGTTCGTCTCCAGGCCCCACGCCGAGGATCTTCCTCACCTCGGCCGGCACTACGATCTGCGATTTGCGGCCAAGTCTCACGCGCGCCATCGCATGCTCCTTTGCCCGAAAGGCAGCATGCATCCATTCGGTAAAATCCTCTTACCCAAGGCCTTCTCTCCGTGTCCCCCGCGACTCTGCGTGAGGCCCGCAGTTGGTTACCCGAGGCCGCGGTAGAAGGTCGCCGCCACCTTCGGAGCCAGCGGCACGAGCGGGCGCGACTGGTCGCCCAGCAGCCACTCCAGCTCGATCTCCTCCAGCAGCCCGATGAGCATGCGCCGCGCGAGGGGGATGTCGACGTCGGCGCGCACCGAGCCGTCGGCGGCGCCGGAGGCCAGGAGCTCGTCGATGGCCTGGGCGTAGGTGCGCAGCACGTCGCGCACGGCGCCGCCGTAGAACTTGCTCGACTGGCGGCTCTCCAGCAGCAGCACCGTGGCCAGCGCGGGCTGGGCCTCGATGCTCTCGAACTGCATGCCGATGAAGCGCGCCAGCCGCTCCTCCAGCGGCTCGGGCGCGCGCAGCACGTCGCGCACCGAGGCCACGAACTCGGCCACCTTGTCGCGGAAGGCCGTGAGCAGCAGGTCGTCCTTGCCGTCGAAGTAGAGGTAGATGGTCCCCTCGGCGACGTCGGCGCCCGCCGCGATGTCGCGGATGCGCGCCGCGAAGAAGCCGTTCTCGGCGAACACCCGCACCGCGCTCTCCAGGATCGCGCGGCGCCGGGCCTCCTTGCTTTCGCTGAGCGCGGGCTCGTTCGGCATGGCGGGAACATAGTGCGGGAGTGCGGGAGTGCGGAAGTGCGCGGGGAATCCGCGATGCGACGGGGCTCGGCGCAGGAGCCGAGGTCCGTGCGGGCCGACGGATGGAGGGGTGTGATGAATGTGGGGAATATGCGAGTAAACTCGCCGCTACAACTTCACACAGTCCGCCTTCGCGGACTTCACGAACGCAGGGCCCTCGGCCGCGCGGCCGACCCGGCCCATCCGGTGTCCGCGCAGGCGGACAGCGGGCCGTCGTAGCCGCGGCTTCAGCCGCATCGTCGCCACCCGGCCCTGCCCAGAACGCAGGAAGTGCGGGAGCGCCTTCGCACTCCCGCACTCCCGCACTCCCGCACTCCCGCACTCCCGCACTCCCGCACTTCCGCACTCTCAGTCCGTCAGTACCCGGGCTGGAAGCTGAACTGCCACTGCCAGTTGTTCGGCCGGTCGAAGGCGTTCACGAAGGCCGCCTCGGCGATCAGGTAGCCGAAGAGGTTGATCCGCGCGCCCAGCCCGCCGCTGGTCAGGAAGCCGCGGTTGGTCAGGATGCCGCGCTCGTCGGGGGTGTCGCCGGGGCCGCGCACGAGCTGCAGGTGCGTGGTGGCCACCCCGCCGGCGTTGTCGACGCGGATCTTCCCCCACGCGGCGCCCGCGTCGGTGAAGGCGAACACCTCCACCGGCGGGAGCTGCACGTTGCCGTGCAGGGTGTTGCGGATCAGCGGGAAGCGCAGCTCCAGGTTCGCCACCGCCACGCGGCTCCCGAACAGCGACTGGTACACCTGGCACTCCTGCCCGCCCCCGGACACCTGCCCGGCCTCGCGCAGGCACCCTTCGCTCACGCTCCCGTACGAGTAGCCGCGGATCAGGTACGGATAGCCCAGGAACACCGCGCTCGGCACCGCCTCGTCGCGGCCGTAGCGCCCGAAGTGCAGCCCGCGGAAGGCCAGGGTGAACGGACGCACCAGGAGGTAGCGCCGGTAGTCGCCCGTGAGCGAGGTGAAGCGCAGGTCCCCGAAGGTGGGCGCCACCTCGAAGCGGTAGCGCTGCCCCACGATCGGCGAGGTGTAGCCGTCGATCGCGTTGTCGTACACCATGGCCGCGGTGGCCTCGCCCAGGTTCCACTCGCCCAGGCTCTGCTTGGTCTCGGTGTAGCCGGAGAACGCCCCGTTGGTGTAGGCCCAGTCCTGGATCTTGATGTCCTGCGTGATCCGCCGCGCCCCGGCCGCGAACTCCACCCGCCGCACCCGCGAGAAGGGGTACTGCGCGATGCCGTAGGCGCTGTTGTCGAAGTAACGGAAGATCACGAGCTGGTTGTGATCGATCCGGTTCCCCTGCGGGTCCTCCTGCGGCCGGGTCTGCTGGTACCCGCCCACGATGTAGGGCGAGCGCGCGACCGACGCGCCCCAGTTCACCCGGTGCTTCTGGTTCAGGTAGACGACGTTGCCGCCGATCTCGTCGAGCTGCCCCTGCGCCTGGATGGTGCCGTAGACGGTGTGGTAGCCCAGCACGTCGCTGAAGATGCCGCCCACGCCGCCGTACACCCCGCCGCGCGCGTACGGCCCCGAGGCCACGCCCGCCCCCACCTGCGGCTGGCCCAGGTAGTCCAGCGAGAGCCGCGGGCGGTACGGCGCCACCGCGTAGGTGGCGGGCGCCGCCGCGTCCGGCCGCCCGAAGCTGGGGTCGCGGATGGCGGTGAGCACGCGGTTGTACGCCGGCTCCGCGGGGCGCGGGCTGGGCGGAAGGAGCGCCGGGAGCGGGTCGCCGTTGGCGGCGAGCTGCGGCGTCTCCGGCGCCGTCCCGGCGAGCTGGGTCGCGTCCGACAGCCCGTAGATGTTGTAGCCGCTCCGCTCGTAGACGGTGAACACCACCCGGTCCGCCCGGGTGGCCGACGAGATCGCCGGAGAGAGCCCCGTGACCCCGCTCACCCCGGTGAAGAGCTTCGTCACCTGCGTGAGCTGGCTCCCCGACGCGTTGGTGCGGTAGATCTGGGGGATGCCGGTGCGGTCGCTGATGAAGTAGAGCGCGCCGTTCGGCCCCCACTGCGGGTTGATGTTCTTCCCGCTCTCGGTGCCGGGGAGGAGGCGCGTGCCGCCGCCCGGCCAGTCCATCACCGCCAGCCGGTAGTTGCCGAAGGTGAGCGCGGCCACGTCGGTGGCGGCGTCGGTCACGAAGGCCAGGGTGCGGCCGTCGGGGCTGAACGCCGGCTGCATCTGCGCCACCTTGTCGTTGGTGAGCTGGCGCGTGCTCCCGCTGTTCAGGTCCACCGCGTACAGGTCCGAGATGCCGCCCTTGATCCCGCTCACCACCACCGTGTTCCCGTCGGCCGAGAAGGTGGGGTTGCTGATCTCGCCCACCCCGGGAATCTCGTACTCGCGCACGATGCGCGCGTTCTGCACGTCCAGGATCACCACCACGTCGTGCGCCTTGCGCAGCGCGGCGAAGGCGAAGCGGCGCTGGTCCGGCGCCCAGGCCCCCGCGGAGTTGATGAAGCGCAGGCTGCCGAAGTGCGGGTCGAGCGAGGTGCCCTTCACCAGGCGGCGCTGCACCCGGCCGGTGGCCGCGTCGGCCAGGTAGAGCTGGATGTCGATGAACCCGGCCGACGACAGGTAGGCGAACTGCCGCCCGTCGGGCGAGACCGAGGGCGAGACGTTGTAGTCGCCGCGGTTGTTGGTGCGGGTGACCACCAGCGGGGTGGCCAGCTCGCGCGCCTCGCGCTGCTGGGTGAGCAGCGGGAGGTAGGTGCGGCGGATGGAGTCGTGCCAGTCGAGGATGATCTGGTCCAGGTCCGAGTTCAGGATGCGCTCGAAGGCGTCCGGGTACGGCACCCCCTGCCCCACCTGCTTGAGGATCTGCCCGATCGCCGCGTCGCCCCAGCGGCCGCCCACGTACGCCCAGAGCGCCTGCCCCCAGCGGTAGGGGAAGAAGCGCGGGTCGTAGGTGAGCTGCGCCTGGTTGGGAAGGGTGTTGGTGAGCGCCGCGTCGCGCATCCACATCGCCGTGTTCGGGTCGACGGGGCCGATCGACAGGTACTCGGCCATCCCCTCGATGAACCAGAGGGGCGCGTTGAAGCGCGCGGCGGCCTGCTCCAGCCCGCCGCCGGCGCGGCCCAGGCCGGAGATGTCGTACTGGAAGGCGTGCACCAGCTCGTGCCCGATCACGTGGTCGGTCTCGGCGTAGGGGCCCGCGAAGGGGAGCACCACGCGCTGCTTGAAGACCTCGGTCACGCCGCCGGTCCCCTCGCCGATGTCGCCCTGCAGCACCGAGGTCTGCTGGAACTCGGGGGAGCTGGCGTAGAGGATGAGCGGCTGGCGCGCCTCGAACTCGTGGTCGAGGATGCGCGAGAACCGCGCGTACCACCGCTCCGCCATCCGCGACGCGTCGCGCGAGGCGGCCTCTTCCTCGGGGTAGTAGTAGACGTCGAAGTGCGGCGTCCGCAGGACGCGGAAGTCGAAGGTGCGGTACTGGACCTTGTTCTGGCCGAAGTACTGGGCGCGCGCGGCGACTGGCGCCGACAGCGCGGCGGCGGCCGCCACCGCGGCGGCGAACCGGGCGGACCTGCGGACCAAGCGGGACATCGGAGCTCCTTCCACCCCAACCGGCCGTGGGTTGGCTTTGGATATACCGGACAGTGCCCGGACTCCCCGGGCGGAGCGGAAGGGCCCGGCGCGGGCCCTGCTCGCTGCACAACGTCTATCGCCAGGGGCTTCTGACGGCAGCCGATCCGCGCCATTGCTTGCATCGGCGCGCCTCGGAGCCGGCTCGGCTCCCCTCGATCAACTTATCCCGTCCCTCCGCGGCGCGCGCCCCCTCTGGCTCCCCGCCGGCGGAGGGCCGCGGTAGTCGTTCAAACGCAGGGATCGTGCCCCCTCGGAGTACCTTCCAGCGCGTGGAGACGGGGTGGCACCGCGCACGCAAACCGCTCTCGCCGCGCACCGGAGCAGCGCCCCGTCTTCCTGTAGACACCGCAGCGGCCGACGACCCTATCGCCAGGGATACGCGGCGGGCCGGCGGGGTGGATCTCTCAACCGTTTCGACTGATTGGATCTGCATGCCGGCCACGGATGGACTCACACGGAGTCAGCGGAGTCAACGGAGTGCTGACCTGTCCTCCGTTGACTCCGTTGACTCCGTTGACTCCGTGTGAGGACCCTCTGTGCTGGCGTCTTCGGATGGGATGGTCATCTGTCCGATCCGGGACCAGCCGTTCCGCCGTCGTTCGGGGTTGGTCCGGCGCTTGCTCGCGGGCGGTGGGGAGCTGTAGCGGGGCGGCACGGCGCGTCCCGCGGCGATCCAGAAGGAGGGAGACGGTGGACGCGACCGGGGACGAGCAGGCCATGGCGGATCGGGAGGAGCGCGCGACGCACGCGCTGCACGCGTACCGGGAGCGGCGCCGCCGGCGCCGCGCCGAGGACACCTGGTTCGGCAGCGCCGAGGGGCTGCTGGGCGACGACGGCGCCGACGCGGCCGAGCGCGCGCGCCGCCGCATGGACGTGGTCGAGGAGGCGCAGGCGGAGGGGATGTCGCCCGAGCTGGCGGAGATGATGTACGACGTGGCCGCCGAGGAGGGGCTGGACCCCGCGTTCGCCTACGAGGTGGTGCGCTCCGGCCTGGGGGTGGCGCCGCCGCCGGAGGGAGTGGCGAACGCGGCGGAGCAGCCGGCGAGCGACAAGTACTATCCCACCTGGCTCCTCCCCGCCTCGCCGACGGACGACGTGCTGCGCGAGCGGATGCTGCGCCTCTCCTTCCGCCGCCTGCGCTCGCTGCTGGAGACGCACGCCGACCCGGCCGAGGCCTTCCGCCTCTACGCGCGCGAGCCGGACGTGGGCGTGTACGGCTTCTAGAGGGGCAGGGCCGCCGGCACGAAATCCGCCTTCGCGGATTCCCCGCGAGGTCCTGGCGCGAGCTCCGGGTACGCGCACGCGTGCCCGCCGAGTCGCCGGCATTCGGGCGATTGGCCGCGTGCCGCGGGAATGTCCGAGGTGCAGTCCGCGAAGGCGGGCTTCGTGCCGTTCCAGCGGTGGGTTTCAACCCATCGCCCTCCGGCCGTGCCCTCTCCGTTCCTCTGCGGCTCTGCGTGAGATTGCTTTTGCGGTACATCGGCCACGAGATTGTCGCCCATGACCACCGAATCGAATCATCCGGAGACGGACGTGTCCGACGAGACCGAAACCGAGACCGAGGCGCCGCCCGCGACGACGACGGGCTTCGCCGACCTGGGGCTCGCCCCCGAGCTGCTGGCCGCGCTGGAGACGCTGGGCTACGAGGAGCCCACGCCCATCCAGGTGCAGGCCATCCCCGTCCTCCTCACCGGCCGCGACGTGATCGGACGCGCGGCCACGGGAACGGGGAAGACCGCCGCCTTCGCGCTCCCGCTGGCGCAGCGCATCGACCCGCAGGGGGGCGTGCAGGCGCTCATCCTGGCGCCCACCCGCGAGCTGGCGGTGCAGGTGGCCGAGGCCACGCACAAGTACGGCGCCCGCCGCGGCATCCGCGTGCTCGCCGTCTACGGCGGGCAGGCCATCGACCGGCAGCTGCGCGAGCTGCGGCGCGGCGTGCACGTCGTCGTGGGAACGCCGGGGCGCATCCTGGACCACATCCGCCGGCGCTCGCTGGACCTCTCCGGCGTCTGCTTCGTGGTGCTCGACGAGGCCGACGAGATGCTGGACATGGGGTTCATCGAGGACATCGACGCCATCCTCGACGAGACCCCGGCCGACCGGCAGACGGCGCTCTTCTCGGCCACCTTCCCGCCGCGCATCCAGGAGCTGGCGAACAAGCACATGCGCGACCCGGCGCGCGTGACCGTGCGCCAGGAGCAGCTCGAGACGCCGCTGGTGCGGCAGGTGGCCTACGTCGTCCCCCGCCCCTACAAGCTCGAGGCGCTCACCCGCATCCTCGACCTGGAGGCGCCGACCAGCGCCATCCTCTTCTGCCGCACCCGCACCGAGGTGGACGAGCTCACCGAGGCGCTGGGGGTGCGCGGCTACCGGCCGGAGGCGCTGCACGGCGGGCTCAACCAGGTGCAGCGCGACCGGGTGATGAAGAAGTTCCGCGACGGCACCGCGGATCTGCTGATCGCCACCGACGTGGCCGCGCGCGGGCTCGACGTGGAGCACGTGAGCCACGTGATCAACTACGACATCCCGCAGACCCCGGAGATGTACGTGCACCGCATCGGGCGCACGGGCCGCGCGGGGCGCGAGGGGACGGCGGTCACGCTGGCGCAGCCGCGCGAGCAGTTCCTGCTGCGCGGCATCGAGCGCGAGGTGGGGCGCCCGATCGAGCGGGCGCGGGTGCCCTCGGTGGCGGACCTGCGCGCGCGGCGGCTGGAGCTGCTGCGCGCCGCCATCGCGGAGACGCTGGAGGAGGGCGACTACGAGCTGTACCGCGAGGCCGTCGCCCCGCTGGCCGAGACCTTCGATCCGATCGAGGTCGCCGCCGCCGCCGCCAAGCTCGCGGCGGACGCCACCCGCGGCGAGGAGCCCGACAGCGAGGTCGAGATCCCGCAGTGGGAGGAGCGCCGCCCCTCGCCGCGCGACCGCGACGGGGACGAGGGACGCGGCCCGCGCGGCCGCCGCGACCGCGTCGAGGGAGGCGGGCCGCCGCGGGCGCGCGGGTCTTCCGGGGCGATGACGCGGCTCTTCATCGGCGTCGGCCGGCGGCGCGGCATCCGGCCGGGCGACATCGTGGGCGCCATCGCCGGAGAGGCGCGCATCCCCGGCGAGGCGATCGGGGCGATCGAGATCGCCGACCAGTTCACCCTGGTGGAGATCGCGAACGAGTACGCCGAGCACGTGCTGCGGGTGATGCGCAACGCCACCATCAAGGGGCGGCCGGTGAGCGTCCGCCCGGCGAAGGATGGGGGGTAAAACACAAATTAGGGTCGCACGCAGAGACGCAGAGGACGCAGAGAGGCACGGCGGCTCTCTTGCGTCCTCTGCGTCTCTGCGTGCGATCAATTCTTTTCGCAATTGTCGGCTTGACTAAATCGTCATTCGCCAGGACAGCCAGGCCGCCGGTGTGGGCGCCTGGCCCGGCCGCCTGCGGCACGCGTGTCCCTTATTCTCCACCGACGCATAATCCCGGCGGGAGGCACACCCGCTCCAAGATGATATTCCCCAACGCTTTCGGGGAAGCGTCCTGCCGTGCACGGTTGTTGCCCTACCCTGTGACCGGCGGTCTCGGCCCCCAGCCTTTTGAAACGATCCCGCCCTTGACACTGGGTCCTTCCGAGCAGGCGTCGCGAGCGCCATCCCCGATAAACCAGACAGTGGAGCGTCCTGAACCCTTTGACTGAAGAGACAAATCGTTGGATAGAAGCAACTTGAAGCTCACCCCTCAGAGTAATGCAACTCCGACAATCCAAAATGGAGAAGGCCATGCATGTCAACCATCTATGCCGCGGACTCCGCGTGTTCGCGATCGCAGCGAGTCGGCCGAGTCTCCTACTGGTCCTGGGCTGGCACCTGTCCGCGACGCCAGCCGCGGCGAACATCGGCACGGCGAGCCTGACTTCGACCGGCCCGACCTCGGCCGTACTCTCATTTTCACACACCGGCTATCAGGCGAGGCCTTTCCCGTTCGGCGTCGCAGCGGGGAACAAGTATCGTGTCTGCTGGCGGCAGCTGAACCAGATCGGGCTGGCGTGCATTTACAATGCAGAGAACACCAATGGCGCGGTTCAACTTACCAACCTCACCGTAGGGCTTCCGATCAACATCACCATCCAGTGCTGGTGCGGCAAGGAGCGGCCCCACCTGGCTCCCGGTCCGTTCGGCGATCGCGTCGTGGTCAACATGAACTACACCCACCAACTGCCTCCGCCAGTGCCTGGCCTGGTGGGTACCACCAATGTGAGGGTGCGCGGCGTCCAGTCAGGGCAGTGCCTGTTCATCAACTCAAGCAATGCACTCGTTCGCGGTTGGTCATGCTGGAACGATCCGGCGATGGTCTTTGCGCTGGAGACGTTCTCCGATGGGAGCAAGCGGCTCCATCACGTCCAGAGCGGCTTGTGCATCACGGCGATCAGCTACTCAACCGACGTCCTCGCCCTGCCGTGCGGCGATGGCAGGTCAAAACTCGAGATCATACCTCAGGCTGGGCCGGGCGGCCCGGTGTTCGTTCGTTTCATGTTCCCGCCAGAAATCGGCAACTGGCAGATCGGGCGGTGCCTCATGGCGAACGCAGCGGACGGGCAGAATGCCAGTCGGCAAAATTGCAACAGCTTCGGAGCGGCGCTGCCGCTCATGCTCGATCCGGTGTGACCGCGGCTGACCTTGGTGGATGAAATTGGCCGAGACCCCAGTGGAGCCGCGGAGAGAAGCCATCCCTCCTCCGCGGCTCCGCGTGAGCTCGGCTGTTTCTTCAGGGCCTGTACGCGCAAGTCTGGTCGATCGTCCGGTAGCGGTCGCGCAGCTCCGTCTGGCGTGAGACCATCGGCACCTCGCGCCCGCGGATGATCACGTGCTCCACTCGATGAGCAGTTCCAGCGGGCGCCGCTCCAGACCACCACGTTGGCCACCTTCCCCGCCTCCAGCGACCCGTAGCGGTCCGCCACCCCTCTCACTCACCCACCTGCGCTGCATGCGAGCCTCAGGCCAAGTCGCTCAAAATCCGCCGCTCTTTCGTCGGAGTCCGGCCAGACATGTGGAACTGACGCATACTCACCTCACCAGATGAAAAGGCAACGGACTCCAACGGACTATCAACTCATCACCCGCGCGAAGCGGACCATTGGCCGCGGAGATTACCATATCCAGAGCACATTGGGCGGATTTACCGCGCCAGCGGCCAAACGGAGTGCTTTCTGACTCGAATGAATCGAATGTTCGCTGAAGCCACTTAACCCATTGCATGGGGACACGGTGGTCGCTGGCGCGATCTGGCCCCAACCCAAGCGCAATCACGTATTCCTCGGCCTTACTCATCCTCATCAACCTCTGAGTTGTCACGGAGACGCGGAGAAGCAGCGTCTCTCCTCCGCGTCTCCGCGTCCTCTGCGCGTCTCTGCGCGAGATTGATGAAGTCAGCTCAGGGCCGGTACGCGCGGTTCTGGTCGAGGTGCCGATACCGGTCGCGCAGCTCCGTCTCGCGCGAGACCAGGGGCACCTCGCGGCCGCGGATGATCACGTGCTCCACCCGCGTGAGCAGCTCCAGCGGGTCGCCGCTCCACACCACCACGTTCGCCACCTTCCCCGCCTCCAGGCTCCCGTAGCGGTCCGCCACCCCCCAGATCTGCGCCGGGTAGAGGGTGACCGCGCGCAGCGCCTCTTCCCAGGGGAGCCCGTAGGCCACCGCGTTCCCCGCCTCCTGGCGGATGTTGTAGGCCTTGAAGGTCTCGCCGCTGGTGATGGCCACCTGCACCCCGGCCCGCCGCAGCCGCGCCGCGTTCTCGTAGGTGGCGCCCAGCACCTCGAAGCTCTCCGGGAGGTTGGCCAGCACCTTCACCAGCACCGGCACGTTCGCCCGCCTCAGGTCGTCGGCCACCATCCAGGCCTCGGTGCCACCGACGATCACCAGCTTGAGCCCGTACTCGCGGCCGATGCGGAGCACCGACTGGATGTCGCTGGCGCGGTGCACCTCCACCGCCAGCGGCAGGCGCCCCGCCAGCACCGGCTGCAGCGCCGCCAGGTCCAGCCGGCTCACCGAGAAGTCGCGCGTCTCGCCGCGCTCGAAGGCCTCGCGACTGCGCGCCCAGGCGCGCGCGTCTTCCAGCACCTCGCGCAGCCGCATGGTCTGGCCGGCGCGGGCGCCGTTCCCCGCGGCGCGCGAGTTGTCGGCGATGCTGGCGAACATCGCCACCGGGCTGGCGATGGTCATCTCCTCCACCCGGTTCCCCAGCAGGTCGATGGCGATCGCCTGCCCCGCGATCAGCCCGCCGCTGGGCCGGCTCACCGCGGTGGTCACCCCGGCGATGCGGGTGACCGGGATCACCATGGAGCGCGGGTTGATCCCGTCGGAGACGTTGAAGGCCGCCGCCACCTGGTCGCCCTCCGGCCCCGCCTGGTTCAGGCGGAAGTCGTTGGTCTCCTCCACCTGCGAGACCTCGGTGAGCCCCAGGTTGGTGGACGACTCGAAGAGCCCGGGGGTGACCCACTTCCCCGTGGCGTCGATGCGCCGCGCGTCCGCGGGGATGGCCACGTTCGCGCCCACGGCGGCGATGCGCCCGTCGCGGATCAGCACGGTGCCGCCCGGGATCGGCGGGCCGGACACCGGGTGCACGGTGCCGCCGGTGATGGCGATGGTCTGCGCCGCGGCGGGCCCCGCGAGGAGGAGGGCGGCGGCGGCAAGGAGTGCGCGTCTCATCGTCCGGCCTCCGCGGGGAAGAGGCCCACCTCGAAGTCGGTGCGGGGCCTGCGGCGTGGGTCGAAGCGGTCGAACATCAGCGCCCCGTCGATGTAGACGCGGTCGGCGCGGGTGTAGACGCTGAAGGGGTTGCCGGACCAGATCACCACGTCGGCGTTCTTCCCCGGCTCCAGCGTGCCCACCCACTGGTCGATCCCCAGCGCCCAGGCGGGGTTGGCGGTGAACCAGCGCAGCGCGTCGTTCTCGGTGATGGCCACCCCCGCCTCGCGCCCGGCCTCGACGGCCTTGGCGGCCTCCTGGTTCAGCTTCTGGATCCCCGTGGGGTCGTCGGAGTGCACGATGGCGCGGGCGCCGGCCTCGAACACCAGCGCCAGGTTGGCGCGGGTGAAGTCCAGCGCCTCCATCTTGAACCCCCACCAGTCGGCCCAGAGCGACCCGGCGATGGAATCGCGCGCCAGCAGGTCGCGCACCTTGTACGCCTCCACCCCGTGGTGGAAGGAGCGGATGCGGTAGCCGAACTCGCGCGCCATGTCCATCATCTGGGCCATCTCGTCGGCGCGGTAGCAGTGGTTGTGGATCAGGATCTCGCCGCGCAGCACCCCCACCAGCGTCTCCAGCTCCAGGTCGCGGTCGGGCATCTTGTCGGCCTGCCGCCCCCCGTTCTCCCAGCGCTCCCACTTCCCGCGGTACTCCTGTGCGCGGATCCACGCCTGCCGGTCGGCCGCGATCTCGCCCATGCGGGTGGAGGGGCCGCCGCGGTTGCCGTACACGCGCTTGGGGTTCTCGCCGCAGGCCATCTTCAGCCCGTAGGGCGCGCCGGGGAACTTCATCTCCTGCGCGGTGCGCGCGGGGACGTTCTTGAGCACCACGCTGCGCCCGCCGAAGAGGTTGGCGCTCCCGGGGAGGATCTGCAGGGTGGTCACCCCGCCTTCCAGCGCCCGCACGAAGCCGGGATCCTGCGGCCACACCGAGTGCTCGGCCCACACCTCGGCGGTGTTGGGCGCGGTGGCCTCGTTGCCGTCGCTGTGCGCCTGCACCCCGGGCGAGGGGTAGACGCCCAGGTGCGAGTGGGTGTCGATCACCCCCGGGGTCACGTACTTCCCGGTGGCGTCCACCACCGTCACCCCCGCGGGGGCGTCGACGGTGGCGCCCACGGCGGCGATCTTCCCGTCCACCATCAGCACCTGGCCGTTGGGGATCACCTGCCCGGCCGCCGTCATCACCGTGCCGCCGCGGATGAGGGTGGCGGTGGACGGGAAGGGGCGGTAGGTGGAGGGGAAGGGCGCGGGGGCGCGCGGCTGCGGCGCGGCCTGCGGCCGGGGCGGCGCGGCGGGCGGCGTGTCGGCCGGCCGTGCCTGCCCCTGCGCGCAGGCGGCGGCCGCGGCCAGCACGAGCGCGTACGGCGCACGTCTCATGGGCTCTGGCTCCTGCTCCGAGGGCGGAGGGTGCTGGGGATGATGGAAAGCGTGGGAGGCCATTGTAGACGGCCCCCCGGCGCGGCGGCAAGACCGTTCGTCCCGCTCCGGACGCCGGCCGCACCGGGCTCCCGGGCGCGCCAAGGAGGGCGCGCGGGCGTGTCCCCCTGGCCGAGGGCAGCGCGTCCCCCCACGGGGACGACCCAGAATGTCGCATCGACAGGGAAACAGACGATTTTCCAGCGGAACTGCTAGGTTATTGGGATGATGTTACTTGGCACCCCCCTTGCACCTCCGGAAGGGCAATCGGCACGTAGCACCTTCCCGAAGAAGGAGTATCAGAAGATGATGAAGAAGCTGAGCCTGCCCCTGGCGCTCGTGGTGGCGGCCGCCTTCTCGGCCTCGCCGGCGATGGCGCAGGGCCACGGCAAGGGCCATGGCAACAGCGGCAAGCACCAGGCGCAGGTGGAGCGCCGCGACCGCGACGACGACGACGACCGCTGGGAGGACCGCCAGCGCCGCGAGGAGCAGTGGCAGCGCGAGCAGCGGGTGCAGCAGCAGCGCCGCAACCGCACCTCGGCGCGCGGCAGCAACCGGCTGGAGCGGCGCGTGCCGCCGGGGTGGTGCATCGGCCGCGGCAACCCGCACAACACGGTGGCCAACTGCGGCGCCGGCGCGAACCGCTACGACCGCCGCTACGACCCGTACTACGGCTCCAGCCGCGGCAGCACGGGCACGTACGGCAGCTACGGCAGCACCGGCTCGTACTCGGAGTGGAAGCGCTGGCACGACCAGCAGTGCCGCGACCTGTCCCGCCAGCGTCCGCTGGACCTGCGCTGGCAGCTCCAGGTGCGCCAGCAGTGCGCCGCCGAGGACCGCGAGGCCCGCGCCCGCTACGGCGTGTGACGCCCTGACGGCCTGACCGGAACGGCAAAGCCCCTCCCCCCGGCACGGGGGAGGGGCTTCGCGCATCGACAACCGACGGAAGGTCTGTCACCGAGCGTCACGGAGAGGCGGAGAGCCTCTTCGCACCTCTGCGTGGCTACGGGTGCAGCTCCGGCGCCGCGAGGCGCGCCTCGAGCTCGGAGAGGAAGCCCTCCGCCCCCGGGAGGCTGGCCCGGCAGCGCGTGGAGAGAGAGCGGAACGCGTCGCGCCAGAGCTCGGGCGCGGGCGACGGCGGGAGCCGCACGTCGGCCAGCAGCCGTCCCGGGAGGCTCTCCCAGTATGCCCAGTGCTCGGGCACCGCGCGGATCTGTGCCTCCATGCTCGCAAAGATGCGGGCCGTCAGCGCGTAGACGTCGTCGTCCAGGTTCCCCGTGTCGGGGTGCGGGAGCGGCGCGTCGAAGCGCGCCTGGAAGCGGCCGCGGCCCGTGTCGTAGCAGTAGACGGGCACCAGCATCGCCTTGCCACGCAATGCGAAGAAGGCCGTGCCGCCCATGGCGAAGGTGAGCCGCCCCAGGAAGGGCACCAGCATGGCCGTGCCGTCGCGGTTGTCGTAGACGTCGGGCTGCATGGTGAGCGCCTCGCCCCGGCGCAGCGCCTGCAGCCCCGCCTTCACCGCGCGGCCGTCGCCGGGAAGGGTGTTTACGTCGGGGAGCACCTTCTCCATCAGTTCCTGGTACCCGGCGTTGGCCGCGTTGTCTTCGGGGCGCGCGTAGAAGGTGTTCACGCGCTTGTGCCCCGCCAGCTCCAGCCCGATCCGCAGGCAGGCCAACGCCGGCAGGCCGTAGTGGGCGCTGAAGAAGATCACCGGCCCGGCGTGGTCGCGTGCGGCGCGCAGGTGCTCGCCCCCCGCCACCTCCACGCGGCGGGCGCAGAAGTCCACCACCTCCTCGCGCGTTCCGCACTCCAGCACCGCGCGGGCGAGGCCGAACGACACCATCGAGCGGGCGTGGCGGCGCGCCATCTCCCGCACCGCGGCGTCGCCGGCGTCGGGGAAGGCGATGCGCAGGCCGCGCTCGACCGCGCGCATCCGCGCGGCCGGAGCCGGCGGGGTCCACCCGGAGCGCAGCAGCGCGCGGGCCGCCGCCGCCCGCGCGCGCGGGTGGCGGGCCGAGGGGACCAGGCGCCCGAGCAGGGCGATCCAGTTGATCGCGTCACCGGTCATGCCGCACCTCCTTGCCCCGCCCTGGCCGCCGCGCGCAGCCGCTCGAGCTCGGCCACCGACCATCCGTAGACCTCGTCGGGGAGCCCCGCCCCCTCCGCCTTCCAGGCGCGCAGGAACCCCTGCAGGCTGCCGAGCGACACCACCCGCGCGCGGAGCACCGCCTCGGCCGAGTGGCGCTCCACCGCTCCCCAGGTGAGCAGCTCCGCCGGGTCGGCGGCGATCACCCGCTGCGCGCATCCCGCCACCCACCCCACCACCGCGTCCAGCTCACCCGCGGCCAGCGTGCCCGACGCGAGCCCGACCGGGCACTCGCGCAGCCGCGGGGCGCGGGCGCCCTCCTCCACGTCGGCCGCCAGGAGGCGCGCGCCGCGGGCCAGCAGCACCGCTTCGAGGATCGAAAAGAGGTGCTCGCCACCGAGGAACGAGACGCGCCGGGACGCGCCACCTCCCGCCAGGTAGTGCTCCGGGAAGGTGACGTACGTCGCGCCCCCGCTCCGAGCGGCGCGGGCGTGCGCCAGCAGTTCCGCCGCGGTGCAGAGCCGCGCGTCGCCGTCCGCCGGCAGGAAGGGCCGCAGGCAGGCCTCGCTGGCGACGGTGCGCAGCACCCGCAGGGTGCGCCCGCTCCGGGCCACCCCGGCCACCAGCGCGACCGCCGCCCGGGTGAGCGGGAGCGCAAGCACGGTGGCCCGGGCGTCGGGCGCGGGCGCGGGAAGCGCCCCAGCGGCGGTTTCGCGCCGGAGCCGGCGGAGCGCCGCGGCGGGGCCCGCGCGGCGCGGGTCCAGCAGCACCTCGCGCTGGTGCCGGGCCGCGCGCGCCGCGAGCGCGCGCGCTGCCTGCATGTCGACACCCAGGGCGCGGGCGATCGTCTCCGCGCCGGGGGCGGCGAGGGCGGGGAGCTCCGGCGCGCGCCGCAGCACGCGCGCGCGCGCCAGGCTCTCCAGCAGCAGCGGCGCCAGGCGCAACGGCCGGCGGAGCGGACGGCCGGACGGGGAGGTGGCGTGCATCAGGCACCTGCCTTCGCGAGCCCCGGCACCACCCCCGCCGCGGAAAGCGGCGCAGAGGTGCGGGTCTTACGGGTGGAGGGGAAGAAGAGGAGGACGGCCCTGCGGGCCACGAAGAGGAGCGCGACCGTGGTGAGCAGCGGCCCCAGCGTGAGCAGCGCCAGGTGCCCCGCCTCCGACGCTGCACGGAGGGCGGCGCCGCCGCGCAGCGCCGCGTCGAGCCGCGCGAGTGAGGCCGCGGCCAGCGGCGGGTAGCGCCGCGCCAGCTCCAGCGCGGTGGTGAACAGCACCCGCCCCACCGAGGCGAAATAGGCGGTGAACAGGATGCAGTAGAGGTACAGCACCACCCCCTGCACCCGTCCTGTCTCCGGCGCGGCGGCGCGACGGCGGAACGGGCGCGACACCAGGGCGCGCAGCGTGGCTGACATCCGCGCGTGGAGGTTGCTGAGCCCGCTCAGGTCGGTGAGCAGCCAGTAGCCGTCCAGCTTGTACATCGGGTTGAGCATGTGCAGCATGGAGAACGCGTTCATCCACATCAGCCAGGTGGCGAAGACGCTCCCGGTGGCGAGCGCGTAGAGGCCGGCCGCCGACGCCGTGATCGACTGGAAGTACACCCCGCCCAGATCCACCGCGGCCCGTTGCCGGGGGGGGAGCCGCCAGGTGCGGGTCACGTCGGTGTACATCACCGGGAAGAGCAGGTAGATCGCCACCCCGATCGGCCCGGGCGGGCAGCCGAAGCGCGACGACGCGGCGGCGTGCCCCAGCTCGTGGATCGCCAGGCTCCCCAGCGAGAACGCCAGCAGCACCGCCGCCTGAGTTCCCATGCCGTGAGTCGAGCGGGAGACGCCTCCCGGGAGGGAGAGCGCCAGCACCACCGCGAAGGTGGCCAGGACCACCACCGCGGCAGGGCGGGTGAAGAGCCAGGTGAGCCTGCGGCTCGCCGCGGCTACCACCGCCTCGGGGAGCACGGTGGCGTGCACCAGGAAGGGCGTCCGGCGCCGCACCTCGGGGGTCTCGGCGAAGAGGGTGGCGGGGAGCTGCTCCCAGACCAGCCGGCGCAGCTCCTCCGCGCCGACCGCAGGCTCCACGCCCCGGTTGCAGCGTTCCAGGAGCTCGCCCAGCGAGGCGGGGTTCTCCTGCATCGCCACCACCACCCGGTGTGCGGCCGCGTTCAGCGTGTAGCAGCTGGCGCCGGCCTCGACCAGGAACTTTCCCCGGCTCCCCCCCGGCCCCTCCACGAAGGGGGTGATGCGCAGGTCGGAGCGAAGGCGGGGGATTGGCGTGTCCATGCTCGTGTGTTCGCGTAGCGGGGTGAACGAGTGGCCGGAGCGGCCCTTCGCGGGCGCTCCGGCCGCAGCGCGTGCGCCGCGGCCGTGGCCGCGGCGGGCTGGGAGGCGGCCGGGTGGCTGCCCCCCGCCGGATTACGCCTCGTCGGCGCAGATGCTGCAGATCGAGATGAAGTTCTCCTCGCCGCCGGGGATCTCGCCGGCCATCTCGAACCGCTCCTCGAGCTCTTCCACCTGAAACACGTTCTGCTCGGTCATGGTACGTTCTCCGTGGGGAGGGTGAGGTGCGTGCCGGCGGCGAATCCGCCGCGCACGCGGGTGACTGCGCAAGAAGTTGCGCAGAAAGAAACGAATTCAGGAGGTGCCCGGGGTTGGCCGCAGGCAGGGCGGCCTGGGGTGGGACAGTGCTGCCGGGTTTCGGGCGCGACGTGGGTCCGGCCGGCTGATCGTGTATTTCCGCCGATTTCCCGGCAGTTTACGGTGGCCGGCGGCGCGTCGTTCGATCTGAGAGGAAAGGTAGGGCGGCTCAGGCGGCGTGACAGACACGCTCCCGCACGGCACCGTCACTCTGCGGCGCCACGTGAGCGGTCCATGCGAGGAAGGTGGTCTGGTCCGCGTCCCACGCACCGGTACGGAAGCGCTCGCGGAAGCGCTCGGCCACGCCGGCCACGCCCTGTGCCCGCACCTGCTGGGGGGTCATCCCCGCGTAACGCTGGAACTGGTTGCGGAGCGCCGAGGGCGAGGAGAACGAGAGCGCCAGCGCGACCCCCTCCACCGTCCGCTCGGGGTCGCCCAGCAGGTGCGCGGCGTGGAAGAGGCGGGTCCAGACGATCAGCTTGTTCACCGGGGGGAGGCCGGCGGCGCGCAGGTGCTCGCGCAGCGTGTTGCAGTGGCGGAAATAGAGCTTGGCCACGCAGGCGGGGTTGGGGCAGTGGTCGGGGGTGGTGAGCAGGTGCCGCACCACGGCCTCCAGCCGCGAAGGGATCAGCGGCGCGAGCTCCTTCATCACCGCGTGGCACACCGGCTCCGCCGCGGCCCGGTCGATCAGCCGCGCGAACACACTGGGGGCGTCATCCTGGTCGCGCACCGCCACCTCGCTGACGCCGGCGGCGGTGAGCAGCACCACGTCATGGATGCGCCCCTGGAAATCGCCGTAGGGGAGCAGGGGCGTGGAGGGAAAGGCGGCGCGGAAGGCGGCGCACGAGGCCACGTCGAGCCCGCCGCAGGCGTGGGGGTCCACCACCGCCAGCTCGGCCGCGGCCTGGCGCGCGGCGCGGTTCAGGGCGGGCCAGTCGTCCACCGCCTGCAGGTGGCACGGCCGCCCGGAAACGACGCGGAGTTGCAGGGCACATCGGAGACGGCGGAGCGCGACCGTATCTGGGAGAAGCGCGAGGACCATGGGCATGGGAGTGCGGAGGATGGGGGGAAGGGCGCCGCGGGAGAATGAACAAGCGGTTGCCAATAAAATGGCTCAGATGGGACTTGTCAAGCACTTGCTGATGGCGCATCTCGTTGCTGCTAAACGATTTGGGTCCCATACACCTCAGGCTTCCCCACCCCCGGTCGGCCCCGCGCGCCGTGGTTGGAACCCCGGGTTTGAACAGCACGAAGTCGCCTTCGCGCACTCGGCTCAATGCGGGATGCCCGCACCAGCCTGCCGACGGAGCGTCGGACGCAGCCAGCCCAGGCATCCGCCAGGTGGCCGAGGCGCAGTCCGCGAAGGCGGAGTTCGTGCCGTTGTAGCGCCGGGTTTCCAACCCGGGGTGCCCAACCCGGCGCGCACCTCGTCGATTAACGAGATACCACCCGGAGACACGGAGAGGGCACCGCGCCTTCTCCGCGCCTCCGCGCCTCCGCGTCTCCGCGTGAGGCAATCTGTTACCGGATCTTGCGATGGAGGGGGCGCGGCGGCGACATTGGCGCGCGCATCTATCGGAGATTGAATGGAATACGCATACATCGAGACGGACGAGGAGCTGCGCGGCGTGGTGGACCGGCTCCGCGGGGAGCCGCTGATCGGCGCCGACACCGAGGCGGCGGGATACCACCGCTACTTCGACCGGCTGAGCCTGGTGCAGCTCTCCTCGCGCACCGAGAACTTCCTGATCGACCCGCAGACGGTCCGCGACCTTTCCCCGCTCGGCGAGCTCTTCTCCGACGCGGCGGTGGAGAAGGTGTTCCACGACGCGGACTACGACCTGCGCATCCTGGACCGCGACGCGAAGCTCTCCCTCGCCGGGCTGTTCGACACGCAGGTGGCGGCGGCCTTCCTGGGCGAGCGCTCGCTGGGGCTGGGGAACATCGCCGAGAAGTACCTGGGGTTGAAGCTCCCCAAGGAGCACCAGCGCGCCGACTGGGGCGAGCGGCCGCTCACCGAGGGGATGAAGCAGTACGCCGCCACCGACACCGCGCACCTCCCCGACCTGCGCGACCGGCTGCGCGAGGCGCTGGTGGAGAAGGGGCGGCTGCACTGGGCGGAGGAGGAGTTCCGCCGCCGCGAGCAGACGCGCTGGGAGGAGCCCGACGAGTCGCGCGAGGCGTGGATGAAGGTGAAGGGCGCGCGCGACCTGCCGCCCCGGGGGATGGCGATCCTGCGCGAGCTGCACGCCTGGCGCGAGGGGGTGGCGCGCGAGCAGGACCGCGCCACCTTCCGCGTGCTCGGCAACCAGGGGCTGCTGGAGATGTCGGCCAACCCGCCCGCCGGCTTCGCGGCGCTGAAGAACGTCACCGGGATCTCCGAGGGGCTGGCGCAGCGGCGCGGGCGCGAGATCATGGCCGCGGTGGAGGCCGGCCTGGCGGTGCCCGAGGCCGAGCTGCCGCGGTGGCCGCGCTCGCCGCGCTGGGAGCGCGACCCGGAGCTGGAGGCGCGGGTGGAGGCGCTCAAGGAGGCCCGGAACCGCCGCGCGGACGCGCTGGAGCTGGACCCCGGCTTCATCATGTCGCGCGCGCAGCTCGAGGAGGTGGGCCGCGCCCGGCCGCGCTCCACCGCGGAGCTGGCGGCGCTCCCGGGGGTGCGCAACTGGCAGGTGGAGGCGATCGGCGACGCGCTGGTGAAGGCGATGCGCTGAGGGATTCTCGCGAACGAGGGATGGACGACGATGGCCGATACGATGGAGGCGGTGGAGCGGCGGATGGCGGACGGGGCCGGCCGCGCGTGGGTGGTGGTGGCGGCGCCGAGCACGGTCGCGCACCTGAAGCAGGGGGCGGTGCTCGCCTTCCGCCCGGCGGACGAGCCTGAGGCGGAGCCGGTCCGCACCGCGGTGGAGTTCAACAGCGCGGCGGCGGCGGACTTCGCCATCCGCACCATGAGCGACAAGGAGCTGGGTCGGCGCCTGGCCTGGGCCAAGACGGCGGCCGGCATCCCTTAACTGCAGATCTCACACAGAGGGACCAGAGGTACCAGAGGAACTGCTGTTCTCTGGTACCTCTGGTCCCTCTGTGTGAGATTTTCTTCTTATCGGATCGCCGCCGCGGCCTGGGCGCGCACCGACGCGTCCGGGTGGCGGCGCGAGATGCGCCCGAGGTGCTTGGCCGCCTCGCGGGTGCGCAGCCGCGCCAGCTCCGCGACGGCGGCCCGCTGCACCCGCACGTCCTCGTCGCTGTAGGCGAGGCGCGCCAGGCCGTCCGCGGCCGCCTCGGGCGGCGCGTTGCGCGCCATCGCCCGCAGCGCCTCGATCCGCCCCTCCACGTCGCCGGTGGCGAAGGCGAAGCCGTCGCGGTCGCGCGTGGTCGAGCCGTCCCACGCCCGGATCGTGGTCGCGGAGCCCCTCGCCGCGCCCGTGGCCACCGTCGTCGTCACCGCCTGTCCACCCCCCGCGTTCACCGTCGTGGTCGAAGCGCCGGAGGAGGAGACGGCGCGGACGGTGGTGGCCTCGCCCGTCCCCGCGGCGCGCACGCCCACGGAGGTGCGCGCCGGCGTCCCCGCGACCGTGACCGTCGAGGCGCGGGCGGGTCCGGTGGCGATCGCCGTCGCGCGCCCGGAGCCGGCGGTGACCGTCACGGCCCCGCCCCCGCGGCCCGTCGACACCGAGGTGCGGGCGGCCCTCCCCTCCGCCGGCCTCGACGTGATGGTGCACGTCCCGTCGGTGCGGCAGGCGACTTCGTCGTCGGCGCTGCTCCCCTCGGCGGGGGGCCCGTCCACCCGCATCCGCCGGCCGGGGGAGCCGACGACGGTCGCGCCGGCGCCGGTGACGTCCAGGTTGCCGGTGTTCCCGTTCAGCATCACCCCGCCGCCGTCCATCTCCAGCCTCCCGCCCAGGTGCGCGTCCTGGATGACCGCGCCGCCGCCGCGCGCCGTCATCCGCACGGTGCCGCGGGTGCCCAGGAAGGCCAGCCCGCCGCCGTTCACGCTCCCGGTGAAGGTGCCGTTCAGCGCGCCGATCTCCACCCCGCCGCCGTTCGCCTGCACGTCGACGTCGAAGTCGCGTGGGGCCTGGATGCGCACGTGCGGGTCCGGGCCGTGGGTGCGAGGCACGCCGGTGACCGTCACGTGCGGCCCGCCCGCGCCCCGCTCGCCGCTCAGGCGCAGCCCGGGGTCGTCGATCCGCACGTGCACGTACGGGCGGTCCCACGCCTGCACGCGGGCGCTCACGCGGTCCGGCAGGCGCAGCGTCAGGCGCTCGCCGGGGCGGGCGGGGATGGCGACGTTCGACCCGCCCTGCCGCAGCGCGGCGTCGAGGTCCTCGTAGGCGTCGGGGCTGCGCGGCGGCTTGACCCTGGCGCTGTCCTTCCACGGCTTGGGGCCGCCGAAGAAGACGGTGCCGGGGGGCACCGGCGGCGGCTGCCGCGCCGGCGTCTGCTGCGCGTTCCCCGGGCGGATGGCCGCGAGGGGAAGGAGGAGCGCGAACGCCAGCGCGGCGGCGGCCGAGGCGGCGGCGCGGCCCGGCATGCGGCGGTCGCGCACGGAGTCGAGCACCGCGAGCAGCCGCCCCTCGAGCTGCGACGGGCGCGCCATGCTCACCGCCACCGGCGCGGCCAGCCGCGCAGGGCGGAAGGCGCGGGCGACCTCCAGCAGGTGGCCGGCGTAGTCGCGGGCGCGGGTGCCGGCCTGCAGCACGCGGTCGTCGCAGGCCAGCTCGCGCTCCACGCGCAGGCGGCGCGCGGCGTACCAGGCGGCGGGGTGGAACCAGTAGAGGGCGCACGCCGCCGCCGCGAGCGTCTGCGTCAGGCAGTCGTGCCGCGCGACGTGCGCCAGCTCGTGCATCAGCACCACGCGGCGCCGGTCCTCCGGCCACGCGTCGGCCCCGGTGGGAAGGAGCACGAAGGGACGGACGATCCCCCACGTCATCGGCATGGTGGCGCCGCCCCCGCGCAGGAGGCGCACCGGGCGGGCGAGCCCCAGCTCGCGGGAGAGGCCGCGCAGCAGCGCCGTCCACGCGGGGTCCGTCACCGGCTCGGCCTGGCTCCCCAGCCGCGCCGCGCCCCATCGCCCGATCGCCAGCCGCCCGAGCACCGCCAGCGCGCCGAGCAGCCAGGCCGCCACGATCGTCATCCCCATCCCCATGCCGTTCGCGGGCCCGTCACCACCCGGCTGACGGGAGATGGGATTCGGCGCGGACCGCGGCGTGGCCGCATCTCCCGACTGCCCCGCGCTCGCGAAGACCACCGGCGACGCAGCCGCCGGCGCCGCGGCGAGTGCCGGCGACGGCGCGGCGGCGGGCGGCGGGGCGACGGTGAGCAGCGGCGTGCGCCAGGCGGGGAGCGCGGCGGCGAGGAGCGGGAGCGCGAGCACGCCGCAGACGCCCAGCGTCCACGCCAGGTGCCTCGCGGCCGCCGAGCCCCCGCGCAGCGCCACCACCCCGGCCGCCGCCGCCGCGGCGAGGAGCACCAGCGTGGCCTTGGCGACGAGCTCGACGGCGAAGGCCGCCTCGGGCGGAAGGGAAAGCGCGGTGCTCATTCGTCGTCTCCGGGTTCGCGGGCCTGGTCGAGCGCGGTCTTGAGCCGCTGGTATTCGTCGGCGGCGAGCGGCGCGCCGCCCACGTCGAGGAGCGCCGCCATCGCCGATTCGCGCGAGTTGTCGAAGAAGGTCCGCAGCAGGTGGGCGAGCGCCGAGCGGCGCGCCTCGTCACGGGCGGTGGTGGGGAGGTAGACGTAGCGGGGGCCGTCCTGCTCGTGGCGCAGGTAGCCCTTCTCCTCCAGCAGCCGCAGCATCCCGCGCACGGCGGAGTAGCTCGGCGGGTCGGGCAGGTCCTCCAGCACTTCGGCGGCGGTGGCGCGCCCGCGGCGGTACACCGCGTCCATGATCTGCCGCTCCCGCCGCCCCAGCCTCATCGCGTCCGAAGCCATCCCACCTCCCGGCTAATGCTAGTCCATTGGCACAGTGCTAATACACTAGCATCCGCTCCCGCGAGCGTCAAGAGCTGCGTAAACGGGTTCTCAATCCCAACAGAAAGGCGCCTCACACGGAGTCAACGGAGTCAGCGGAGTGATCCTCTGCTGACTCCGTTGACTCCGTGTGAGCATTCGGTTCCAGGGACTTTACGAGTCGTCCGCGCCGAGGAGGGCGACGAGGGGAAGTCCGACGCCGGCCGCCACGCCGGGGAAGCCGCCCAGCCGCACGCCGGTCTGCAGCCGCACGCCGCCGGATGCGGCCTCCACCTGCGTGGTCAGGCCGATCCAGTCGTGGTGGCTCACGGCCAACTGGAGCGCGGCACCCAGCTCGGTGCGCACCTCCAGGTCTTCGTCGGACTGGAAGACGATGAGCGCGGGGGACAGGTCGAGCGACGTCTCGCCGGCCATCCAGCGGCGGTAGCGGGCGCGCACCCCGGAGCGGTGCGCGTGGTCGTTGGTGCTCAGGAAGATGCTGCCGCCCACCGCGTCGCCGGACGCGCGGTTGCGCATCCACCCGAGCTCCCAGGTGCCCAGCAGCCGCCGCTCGCTGTCGATGCCCGGCGGCCGGTTGACGAAGTACTGCACCCCGAACTCGGTGACCCAGAAGCTCCGGCACACCGGCATCGGCCGCGGCTGGAAGCACGCCCTCCCCTCCCCCGCCTGCGCGGCCGCGGCGCCATCCCCCGCGGCCAGCAGCGCGCACGCCAGCAGCACGGCGCCCGCGATCCGCATCCCCGACGTCCACTGGCCCGACCCTGCTCCCGCGGCGGAATCCCGCATGAACTCCTCGCTTTCGTGGCCGTGATCGTGCCTTCGCCCATCCCCCCGCACCACCTGGCACCGCGGCGCGCTCCGGCGCAGCGCCCTCTCCGGCTCGCCCAGGCTCGCCACCTCTCCCGTTCCGGGAGAGGTTGAATGCCTCCGCGCCGTCGCGTTTCCGCACCGGCCGCGCTCCCGCTGGCTCGCACGGTTCCGTGCAGGCCGAACCATCGCCGCGTCCACCTCCTCTCCCGGTACGGGAGAGGGTTTGCGCTCTCAGGCGCAGGGAGAGGGCCCGGGCGCAGGGAGAGGGCGCCGCGGCTGCGGATGCGCACCGCCCCGAACACTTGTGGTGGGAAGAGGCCCCGCCTATGGTTGCGGCTCCTCCGATCGACGCTTCATTCGCACCGGGCTCCTCCATGTCGCCGCACCGGGCTCCGGTCCCTGCCGCTCCCATCTCCACTCCCGATGACAATGACGGCCCCGCCGCACCCGGCCGTCAGCCGGACCGTCAACCGGTTGCGGAGGAGGGAGTTGCGGGCCCCGCCGCCGCGCTGGAGGCGCTCGGCCCGCCGCGCGCCTTCGCGGGCGGGGTGGAGGTGCTGGCGCGGCGGCGGAAGGAGCTGGCGCTGCTCGCCTACCTGGCATCCAGCCGGCGCCCGGTCTCGCGCGAGCGGCTGGCGACCCTGCTCTGGGGCGACCGGGTGGACGAGCGCGCCCGCCACTCCCTCCGCCAGGCGCTGCACCGCATCGGCACCGCGCTCCCCGGCGCGCTGGAGATCGGCCCCGACCAGGTGTCCGTCGCCGCGGACGGGCTGGCGTACGACGTCCGCGCCTTCGAGTCCGACGTCACCGGGCGGCGGTGGGAAGATGCGGTCGCGCGCTGGCGGGGCGAGCTGCTGGCCGGCTGCGACGACGCGGGGGGCGACGAGTTCCAGGGATGGCTCTCGGCCGAGCGCGCGCGGCTGGGGAGGCTGCACGCCGCCGCGCTGCAGCGGCTCGCCGAGGACGCGCGCTCCGGGGGCCGGTGGGGCGATGCCGCGCGCTGGGCCGCGCGGTGGTCCGAGGCCGCCCCGCGCGACGGCTCGGCCGCGCTGGCTTGGGTCGAGGCGCTCCGCCTCTCCGGCCGCGCGGAGGAGGCCGCCGCGCGCCACACCGCGATCTCGGCGTGGTGGAAGGCCGAGGGCGGCGGCGAGCTCCCCCCGGCGTGGCGCGCGCTGGGCGAGTCGCTCGCGCGCGAGGGCCGGGCGCCCTCCGCCGCGCCGGCCGCGGACGGGGGCTCGGCGGCGCTCTTCGGGCCCGACCTGGTGGGGCGGTCCGCGGAGTTCGCCGCGCTCGCCGCGGCGTGGCGGCGGGTGCGCGGCGGCGGAGCGGCGGTGGTGCTGGTCGAGGGCGAGCCGGGGCTGGGGAAGACGCGCCTCTGCGGCGACTTCGTGGCGCGCGTGCAGGCGGAGGGCGACGCGTGGGCCGGCGCCGCGCGGGCGTCGGACGCGCGGGATGCGGGCGCCTGGGCGGTGGCGCGCGACGCGCTGGCGGGGCTGGAGGGGGCGCCGGGGCTCGGCGGCGCGCCGGACTGGGCGCTCGTCGAGACGGCGCGGCTCGTCCCCGCCCTGCGCGAGCGCTTCCGCACCCTCGCCGCCCCCGACGGCGCCGAAGAGCTCCTGCACGAAGCCGTTTGCCGCGTGCTGGCCGACGTCGCCGCGGAATCCCCCATCCTCCTGCACGTGGACGACGCGGGCGAGGCGGACCCGGCGTCGCTGCGCCTGCTCTCGGCCCTCGCGCGGCGGCGCGTCCCCGGGGTGATGCTGCTGCTCGCGGCCTTTCCCGGCGCGCTCGACCTCCCCCACGCCGAGCGCGTGGCGCTCGCGCCGCTCGGCGCCGCGGAGACGGAGGCGCTGGTGGCGGGGATGCTGGAGCTGCCGCCGGAGGAGCGCCGGCGGCTGGGGGAATGGATTCACCGCGAGAGCGGCGGCAATCCCTTCTACGCCGTGGAGCTGATCCGCGCGCTGGCGGACGAGGGCGGGCTCCGGCTCTCGGCCGACGGAAGCTGGAGCCTGGCGTCGCTCCCCGCGGACGACGCGCCCGCGCTCCCCGCGCGGCTGCGCCACGCCCTCTCCCGCCGGCTGGCGCGGCTCGGCCCGGACGCGCGCAAGCTGCTCCTGGCCGCGGCGCGCGGGCGGCGCCTGCTGCCGGAGGACGCCGCCGCCGCGGGGATCGCGCCGGAGGCGGCGGCGGAAGCGCTCGACCAGCTTCGGGTGCACCGGCTGCTGCGCGCGTGCCCGCCCCCCGCGCCGGGATACGAGCTGACGCACGAGCTCCTGCGCCGCTGCGTGCTCGACGCCGAAGCGGAGGCCGGGCCGCCGCACCCCGCCCGCGCGGCGCCGACGGCGGACGCACGCTTCGTCGCGCGCGAGCAGGAGCTGGAGCAGCTCGAGGGCGCCTTCGCCCGCGCGGCGGCCGGGTCGGGCGGCGTCTGCTGGGTCGCGGGAGAGGCGGGGATCGGGAAGACGGCGCTGCTGCGCGAGCTCGCCCGCCGCATCGCCGCCCGCGAGCCGCGCGCCCGCGTGGCCTGGGGGGAGTGCGACGCGCTGGCGGGCGAGGGCGCGGCGTATCTCCCGTTCCGCGAGATCTGGCGCACGCTGCGGGAGGCGGCGCCCGGCGCGTCCGGCAGCTTCGAGGCGCCGGGCGTGGGGAGCGTGGAGGAGTGGTTCACCGCGGAAGTCCGCCGTGCCGCCGCGCGCGCGCTGCTGGTCCTGCTGGTCGACGACCTGCAGTGGGCCGACGCCTCCTCGCTCGGCCTCCTCTTCCACCTGGCGCGCCGCATCTCCGACGCCGCCGTGCTGCTGGTGGCCGCCTACCGCGATGCCGACGTCGCCGCGCGCGCGGAGGGCGCGGGGCCCTCCGCCGCGTCCGTGGTCTCTGAGTGGCAGCGGCTCTTCGGCGCGGGGGGGATCGGGCTCGACGTGCTCGACGGCCCCGACGCGCTCCGCCTGGCCGGCGAGGTGCTGGAGACGGACCCCGACGCGCTCACCCCGGGGCTGCGCGAGCGCCTCCTCCGCCACACCGGCGGCCATCCGCTCTTCCTGGTCGAGGCCGTGCACGAGCTGCGCACCCGCGGCGGCATCGCCCCGACGGAGGAGGGGGGATGGCGCGAGGGCGAGGCCGCGGCGTGGAGCGCGCTCCCGGCGCGCGTCGAGGGGGTGATCGCGGAGCGGGTGCGGCGGCTCGCGCCCGAGCTGCGGCGGCTGCTGGGGATCGCCGCGGTCGAGGGGAAGGTCTTCACCGCCGAGGTGGTGGCGGAGGTCGGGGGATGGGAGGTGCGCGAGGTGGTGCGGCGGCTGGGGGCGGAGCTCGACCGCACGCACCGGCTGACCGCCTTCCACGCCGTGCGCCAGCTGCCGGGCGGAAGCGAGTCGCGCTACCGCTTCCGCCACGCGCTCTTCCAGGCGCACACCTACGGGCTGCTGGACGCGGCGGAGCTCCGCTACCTGCACGGCGACGTCGGCCGCGCCATCGAACGGCTCTATGGCGACCGCTGGGCCGAGGCGGCGCCGCGGCTGGCGCGGCACTTCACCGAGGCGGGCGACGACGCCCGCGCCGCGCGCCACCTGCACGCCGCGGGGACCCGCGCCGCGCTCGCCTCGGCCCATGCCGAGGCCGCCGCGCTCTTCGCCCGCGCCCGCGACGCCGCCGAGCGGAGCGGGCAGGCGGAGCTGCGCGCCGCCATCGACGAGGCGGCCGCCGACTCGCTGCACCTCTCCGGCGCCCACGCCGGGGCGCGCGCCGCGTACGACCGGCTGCTGGCCGCCGCGGCCGGCGCGGGATCGCGCGCCCGGCTCCTCCGCAAGCTGGGCGACGCCTGGCAGGCGGAGCGGGCGATGGAGCCCGCGCTCGCCGCCTACGCCCGGGCGCGCGACGCGCTCTTCGAGGCGCCGGCGTGGGAGGGCGGCGAATTCGGCGAGTGGGCGCGGCTGCAGGTGGGCTGGGCGCAGGCGCTGCTGGGGGCGGGCCGCTTCGGCGAGCTGCAGGCGTTCGTGCGCGGCGCGGCGGAGGGGGTGGAGCGCTACGGCACGCCGGGGCAGCGGACCTTCGTGCTCGCCGCGCTGCTGCGGGAGCTGTCGCGGCGCGAGCACGTGCTGGCGCTGGACGCACTGGTCTCCGCCTTCCGCACGCACGCGGCGGAGGCGCTGGGGGCCGGCAAGCCGCGCGAGCAGGCGGGCGCCGAGTTCGCGCTCGGCTTCACCCAGCTCTGGCGCGGGCGGCTGGACGAGGCGGCGCCGCGGCTGGAGGCGGCGCTGGCGCTGGCGGAGGGTGCGGGCGAGCGGTGGCGCGTGGTGGTCTGCTGCACCCACCTCGCCCTCCTCCACCGCCGCCGCGGCGACGAGGACGCAGTGCGAAGCTGGACCGCGCGCGGGGTGGCGGCGGGGGAAGAGATCCCCGCATCCACCGGGATGGCGCGGGCGAACGAGGCGTGGCTGGCGTGGCGTTCGGGAGATGCGGCCGGCGCGCGGACGCAGGCGGAGGCGGCGCTGCGGGTCTGGGCGGGCATCTCCCCCGTCTACCCCTTCCAGTGGGCCGCGCGCTGGCCGCTCCTCGCCGCCGCGCTGGCCGGGGGCGCCGTCGACGAGGCGGTGGAGCACGCGCGCGCCATGCTCGACCCCGAGCAGCAGCCCCTCCCGGACGAGGTGGCGCGCGAGCTCGCGCTGGCCGTCGACCTCTGGGAATCGGGCGACCTCCCGCGCACCCGGTCCCATCTCCAGGGCGCGTCCGAGGCCGCGGCGCCGCTGGGGTTCCTCTGAACGGCAGGTCGTCTCATACCAAAATCCGCAATTAGAGTGTGAAGGAAATTCAGCCTGGTCTCTCACAGAGGTCACAGAGGTCACGGAGGAACAGCGCCGTTCCCCTGCGACCTCTGTGACCTCTGTGAGAGAATTCTTTTGCCGGATCTGGTATCACGCTTCGATCAGGCGCCCGCTGTGGCCATCCTCACGGAACGCCGACCGCCCGCAATACCCAGGGGCCGGTGAGCGCCACCACCAGGCACCCCGCGAGCATGATCACCAGCCCGGGGACGAGCAGGTCGCGGGCGCGCAGCCCCGCCCCGAGGGCCATGGCGTTGGGCGGCGTGCTGATCACGAACGGCACGCCCAGCGAAGCCGCCACCGCCACGAGCACCGCGGTGGAAGGCGCGGCGGTGAGGGCCACGGCCAGGGGGACCAGCATCGTGGCCGTCCCGGTGTTGCTCATCAGCGAAGCGAGGGACGCGCTCAGCAGGCACAGCCCCAGGACGCGCAGCGCCGGCGGCGCGGAGGCCAGGGGGAGCTGCTCCGCGATCTGCCGCATCAGCCCCGAGCGGTCCAGGAGCCCCCCGAGCCCGATCCCGCCGGCGATCAGCACCAGCGTCGCCCAGTCGATGTGCCCGGCGTCGCGCGGGCGCAGGAGTCCGAGCACGAGCAGCGTGCCGGCCGCCGCGAGGGCGATCATCCACGCCCGCACTCCGTGCAGCGGCTCGGTGAGCCAGAGCAGGACGGTCGCCCCGAACACCGCGCCGAGCGTGCGGACCCGCCCCCGCGCGCCGTCCAGCGACCCGGGCGGCAGCCGCACCTGTCCGGTCGGGCGCAGCCCCAGCGCGACCAGCACCAGCACCGCGGCGAGGAGCCCCAGGGTGAGGGGGACGCCGAAGACCATCCAGTGGACGAAGGTGATGGGGCGGTAGCGCTCCACCGCCGCGATGGCGATCCCGTTCGGGCCGGTGCCGATCGGCGTCGCGATGCCGCCCACGTCCGCCGCCAGCGCGATGGCGAGCAGGAGCCCGCGGCGCAGGGCGCCTTCAGGCGGCTCCTCGTCCAGCACCGGCCGGAAGGCGCCGAGCATCAGCGCCGCCGCCGCGATGTTCGACATCCACATCGACAGCGCCGCGGTGGCCAGCGCGGCCAGGGCGATCGTCCGCATCGCGTCGCCGTGGGAGAGGCGCAGCGCGGCGGCGGCCACGGAACGGTCGGCGCCGTGCCGGCTCGCCGCCGCGGCGAGCGCGAAGCCGCCGAAGAAGAGCGCGAGCACCGGGTCCGCCGACCACGCGAGCACCCGGAGCGGCTGGAACGCCTCGCCGAACGAGCCGAGCAGCAGCGGAGTCGCGCCCCAGAGAACCAGCGTGGGGACCCAGACCGGCACCCACTCGCTCAGCCAGAGCGCCACGCAGAGGCCCCCGATGATGGCGGCTCGCGTGGGAGCATCCCATCCCAGCGCCACCGCGGCCACGGCGAGGACCAGCGCCGCACCGGTAATTGCGCCCAGGCCCAGGCGCCGGAGCCTCCCCCGGTCGCGCGACGCCTCCTCCGGTCCCGGGGCCGGCACCGGGGAAGACGAGGTCGGCGGACCCGGGTGGGCCGACGTTCGTTCGTTTTGCACGATGGAATTCGCAGACGGATCGCGCGGAAGCGCAGAGGACCACGGAGATCACACCGAAGCTGCCGCCGCGCGGTCCACGACCCAGACGTACTCGCCGCCGACCGGGCGGACGAGCTGGGCGGGGAGGCGGAAGGGGTCGAGCGGGCCGCGCAGCACCTTCCGCAAGACCTCGGCCTTTCCCTCGCCCACCACGAACATCTCCACCCGCGCCGCGGCGTTCACCACCGGAAAGGTGAAGGTGATGCGCGGCTCCCCCAGCTCCCGCATCACCGCCGGCGCCACGGTGAGCCCGCGCTCGCGCAGGAGCGGGTCGAACGGGAAGAGCGAGCAGGTGTGCGCGTCCGGCCCGAGCCCCAGGTGCACCAGGTCGAAGCGCGGCACGCCGGGGCCGAAGAACGCCGCCAGCTCCTCGCGGTAGCGCGCCGCGCCCTCCTCCGCCGGCAGCTCGCCGCGCATCCGGTGCACGTTCCCGGCGGGGATGGGGACGCGGCGGATGAAGGCGTCGTGCGCCATCGCGTGGTTGCTGCGCGGGTGCCCCGGCGGCACGCAGCGCTCGTCGCCCCAGAAGAGGTGCACCGCCTCCCAGGGGATGCGCCCGTCATCCGCCAGCAGCGAGTACATCTCCCGCGGCGCCGTGCCGCCCGACAATGCCACGGAGAAGCGGCCGCGCGCCTCCACCGCCGCGCGGGCGGCCGCCGCGAACGCCTCCGCCCCCGCGCGCGCCGCCGCGTGCGCGTCCTCGTGCGCCTCCACGCGCGCCGAGCGGGTCATCGCTGCACGCCCCCGCCGGAATCGGCCGTCTGCCAGACGGTGTCGATCCGCATGCGCAGCACCCGGCCGTCGCGCATCTCCTCCGTCGTGCGGACGTGGAACCTCTCCGCCCTCTTGTCCGCCTTCCAGCGTCGCTCCAGGTGCCATCGGCCGCCTGACCAGCAGTACTCGGCCCCCGTCGACTCGAAGGCGCCGTTCCGGTGCGCGGTGCCCGCGCAGCCGCGACGTTCGAGGGGGGTGATTTCGGTGCCGCGGGGAAAGACGCTGTCCTGCTCGAAGCGGCTGCGTTGCGGGTTCCACATGAACAGGTCGTGGACCACGCCGCCGCTCCCCGACCAGGTTTGCACCCGCAGGTCCGTCCACCCGTCGTCGTTCAGGTCCTCGCCCACCGCCAGGTCGCTCCACTCGGACGCGCGCTCGTCGTTGTCCAGCGCCAGCGTCTGCACCTTCGTGCGCGCGTCGGCCGGGAAGTAGACCTGCACCCCCATGGGGATGCTCTCGATGCCTCCCACCACCACGCGCACCTCGGGCCCGCCGTCGCGAAGCACGCAGCGGAGCGGCACCCCGCGCTCCATCGACCCCTCGTCCCACTTGCGGGGCAAGTCGTCCTCGCTCGTGTGAGCCATCGGCACGGGCTCCTCCCAGCGGCAGCGATCGGCGCTGTCGCGCGCGACGGGCACCATCGAGTCGTTCGGGAGTGCCTTCGCCGACGGCGGCGCGGCGCTCACCTTCGCCGGCGGGTCGGCGGATCGCCCGCGCCCGCACGCCACCGCACCGGCGGCGATGCCGAGGCACGCGGCGAGGCGGACCAGGGACGTCGTCGTTCTCACGAATCCCGTGCCTCCCTGTGAAATGACGCGGCTCAGCCATGCGCGGCGCCGCCGCGCCGGGACGGACCTCGCCCTCGTGGCTCGGCCGGGGGCGCTACCGGCGGATCCGGTCGCGGATGGTGTCGGCGCTCACCACGCGCATCCGTCCGCCGCGCAGCTCGCTCTTCTCGTGGACGTACACAAGGACGTCACGGGTGCTGAGCGCAGGGTCCTCCGCATGGCTTTCGGCCCGTGTCCGGACCCACCTTCCGTTCCGCCAGCACAGGTCCATCCACGACCAGCTCCCGCCCATCCTCCAGCTCATTCGCGTGCACGAGGTGTCCGCCACCCGGCGGATGTTCCCCTGGCCGCTCAGCACCGTGTCCTTCTCGAAGCGGCGGTGTGCCGGATCGTAGCGGAACACGTCGAACATCCGCCCGCCCGTGCCGTGGAAGGTCATCACCCGCACGTCCGTCCAGCCGTCGCCGTTCAGGTCCTCGCCCTCCATGATCGTGGCGCCGGCGTAGGGCGGCTCCGACTCGTCCGAGAAGCGCAGCGTGTCGGCGGCCACGGTGGCGCCGGGGGGGGCGTAGACGAGCACCATCCTGGGCCCGCCGTACGCGTAGGCGTGCAGCACCAGCCGCGCCGTGTGCCCCTCGCGCAGGGTGCAGAGGAAGGCCAGGCCGTGGCTGAGGTCCTCGTGATCGACGGCTCCGCTGGGGGACGACGGGTGCGGCCGGTCGTCCGCGCCGTCCGCGCGGCGGCACTGGTCCCCCGGCTGGCGCGGCTCCAGCCACCTCGGAGCGGAGTCGCGCGCCGGCGCGCGCAGCGCCGACACCGGCGCCGCGACCCGCGCCGGCGGCGAGTCGGCGGACCGCCCCCGCCCGCACGCCGCCACGCCGAGGCACACGACCAGACAGACCAGGGATCTCACTGTCCGCGCGGCCGCGTGCTCGTCGGGATGGGCCTGGAGCTGGACCAAAGACGTCATCCGCGTGCGATCTCCGGCCGGCGCTGCACGTATGTATGGCGTGCCGGCCATTGTGGCTCGAGGCTTCACGCGAGCTACGGCATCTGGTAGATGCGCACCTCGCCCGAGACATCCACCTCGACCACGGTGTTGATCATGTCGAGCGGCGGATCGACGGACTGGATTGCGCGGAGCGCCCGCTCCAGCGCTTCGATCTGTTCCGCGCGCGGCACGTTGGGAATCACGATCGCGCCGGCATGGACTTCCTCGCGCCTGAGGAGCGGGCCGAAATCGTGCCAGTTGTTGGTGACGAGCGTCAGGCTTTCTTCGCGCAGGTGGCCGAGGAGCACGGGGTCGGCGTTGCCCTTCCAACCCCGGTGCAGCACGTGGAAGGCGAGATAGCCGAACCGGTTGCCGACCTCCACCAGCCTGGGTGTCAGGCACTCGTCGATCAGGAGCTGGATCATGGGATCCGGCTCTCCCGGTCATTCGCCGCGCAACTCTCCGGGCTTGAAGCGGTGCGTGGGCTCGCGGCTCCGCCAGGGCGCCTCTTTCGGCCGGCCGCGGCGCGGGTAGAGCTCCGCATACCGCACGGCAGCGTCGAGCGACTCCTCGTCGAGCGACGGATAGTCCTCGAGGATCTCGGCACGGGGAACGCCCTTTCCCAGGAACTCGGCGATCATGTGAACGGGGATGCGGGTCCCGCGGAAGACCGGCTCCCCCCCGCGGATCTCCGGATCGGCGTGCACCAGCGCGTGAGTGCGCTCGAGCAGACCGAGACGGGCGCGCACCTCGGCCAGCGGCCTGCGGATGTCCAGGCGGACGGCGCCCGGCATCTCGATCACGTCGGGAACGGCGTCCAGCTCGCGGCCGGCCAGGGCGCGGTAGACCTCCTTCCTCGCTTTCGAGGAGAGAAGCCCGTTCACGCACAGGTACACGATCTCGGCGCCGCCGAGCGCGCGTCCCGGGCCACCGCCCTTGCGCAGCCGCCCGTACGTGCGGATCTCGCTGCGGTCGATCGCCTGGTTCACCACACGGATGGAGACGCCCGCGACGAACGCAGCCTCGTTCACGGTGGCGAGCCGGGACGCGCCCTGGCGCTCCGGCTGCTTGGAACCGGTCATAATTCCTCCTCAATTGAGGAGGAGTATAATCGGTGGCCTTCCTTTACACCAGTCTCTCTCCGTGCCTCTGCGTCTCTGCGTGAGGCCTAGGCAGCCGGGGATCCGCTCGGACCTTCGGGCACGGCGGAGCGCCAGGCACGGCCGTCGTCGCGCAGCAGCTTCTCGGCACCCTCCGGACCCCAGCTCCCCGCCGGGTACGGCTCCGGCTCGCCCCCCTGTGCCCATGCCTCCAGGATCGGCGTGACCAGCGTCCAGGCGGCCACCACCTCGTCCTCGCGCGCGAAGAGCGTCGCGTCGCCCAGCATCGCGTCCAGCAGCAGGCGCTGGTACGCCTCGGGGGATTCTACGCCGAAGGCCTCGTGGTAGTCGAAGTCCATGCTCACCGGCCGCAGCTCGCCGCGCATCCCCGGCACCTTGGCCTCGAAGAAGAGCGAGATCCCCTCCTGCGGCTGGATGCGGAGCACCAGCGCGTTGGGCGCCGGGCGGTCGCCCTCCACCCGGTCCAGGATGGGGTGCGGCGCGGGGCGGAAGCGCACCACCACCTCGCTCACCTTCGCCGGCAGCCGCTTTCCCGTGCGCAGGTAGAAGGGGACGCCGGCCCAGCGCCAGTTGTCGATCCACACCCGCAGCGCCGCGAAGGTCTCGGTGCGCGAGTCCGGCGCGACGTTGGGCTCCGCGCGATACGCGGCCAGCTTCCCGTCGGCCGAGGCGGCGTACTGGCCGCGGACCGCGTCGTGGGCCACGTCCTCGCCGCGGATGGGGCGGATGGAGCGCAGCACCTTCACCTTCTCGCTGCGGATGGAGTCGGCGTCGTAGCTCGCCGGGGGCTCCATCGCCACCAGCGCCAGCACCTGCAGCAGGTGGCTCTGCACCATGTCGCGCAGCGCGCCCGCCTTCTCGTAGTAGCCGGCGCGCTGCTCCACCCCCACCGTCTCGCCGACGGTGATCTCCACGTGGTCCACGTAGGTGCGGTTCCACACCGGCTCCCACACCACGTTGCCGAAGCGGAAGACCAGGATGTTCTGCGTGGTCTCCTTCCCCAGGTAGTGGTCGATGCGGAAGATCTGGCTCTCGTCGAACACCCGGTGCAGGTCGGCGTTGAGCTGCCGCGCGCTCTCCAGGTCGTGCCCGAAGGGCTTCTCGGCGATGATGCGGGTGGAGCACGGGTCGGTCGGATGGCAGACCAGCCCCGCGCGGCCGAGCTGCTCCGCCACCAGCTCCATCACCCCCGGGGGGACGGCCAGGTAGTAGATCCGGTTCCCCGCCGTCCCCTCCTCGCGGTCGGCCGCCTCCAGCCGTTCGCGCAGCCGCTGGAACCCCGCTGCGTCCTCGAACACCGAGCCCACGTAGGAGAGCCGCGGCGCGAAGCGGGCCCACTCCGCCTCGTCGGGCTCTTTCGCGAACTCCGCCAGCGCGGCGTGCATCCGCTGGCGGAAGGCGTCGTCGTCCATCGCCTCGCGCGCGAAGCCGACCACCGCAAAGCGCTCGGGGAGGAGCCCGTCGCGGAAGAGCTTGTAGATGGCGGGGAGCAGCTTGCGCCGCGTGAGGTCGCCGGTGGCGCCGAAGATCACCAGCGCCAGCGGCTGCGGCGTGCGCCCGGACTTCATGGTCCTGCGCAGCGGCGTCTCCGCCGGCGCGCCCGAGGCCATGACGGGCGCCGAGTCCGCGGGGGCGCTCATCCCCGGGGCGGCGCGGTGGGCGAGGGCGCGACCGGCGCCGCCCCCTTCACCGCGTGCCCGCCGAACTGGTTGCGCAGCGCGGCGATCACCTGCGCCGAGTAGCTCTCCTCCTGGCGCGAGCGGAAGCGCTCCAGCAGCGAGGTGGTGATGACGGGCGCGGGGACGTTCAGGTCGATGGCGGTCTGCACCGTCCACCGCCCCTCGCCGCTGTCGGCCACCCATCCGCGGATGGCCTCCAGGTCCTGCCCCTCGGCGGCGTAGGCGCGCTCCAGCAGCTCCAGCAGCCAGCTCCGCACCACGCTCCCGTGGTTCCAGAGCCCGGCGACGGCGCGCAGGTCCAGCGGGAAGTCGCTGGCGTGCATGATCTCGAACCCCTCCGCGTACGCCTGCAGCAGCCCGTACTCGATGCCGTTGTGCACCATCTTCACGAAGTGCCCGGCGCCGCTGGGGCCCACGTGCAGGTAGCCGTCCGGCGGGGCGAGGGTGCGGAAGATGGGCTCGCAGAGGCGCACGGCCTCGTCGGGCCCGCCCACCATCAGGCAGTAGCCCACCTTCAGCCCCCAGACGCCGCCGCTGGTGCCCGCGTCGATCAGGTGGATGCCGCGCTTGGCCAGCTCGGCCGCGCGGCGCTTGCTGTCGTTGAAGTTCGAGTTGCCGCCGTCGATCAGCACGTCGCCCGGCTGCATCGCCTCGGCGAGCTTCGCCAGGGTGCCCTCGGTGGGCCCGCCGGCGGGGACCATCACCCAGACCACGCGGGGCGCGGGGAGGGCCTGCACCATCTCCTCCAGCGAGCCCGCGGGCGTGGCGCCGGGCGCCGAGCCGACCTTCTGCGTCAGCGCCGCGTCCAGGTCGAACACCGTCACCTCGTGCTCGCCGCGCAGGAGGCGCTCGACCATGTTGCCGCCCATCTTCCCCAACCCGACCATCCCCAGCCGCATCGCCCCCTCCGCTGTTCCGGTTTCGTTTGCCGAGCGATGGAATTACGGGCGCGCCTCCGCCCCGGCAAGGTCGTCTCACGCAGAGACGCGGAGGCACGGAGAGGCACGGTTCGGGGCCGGCGCGCCTCCGGTGGATCGAACCCGTCGAAGGTCTTGCGTGAATGGCCCGTGGACGCGGACAATGGTTCAGGCCCACATCTCATGACCAGGAGAACAGGCGATGAGCGCAGACGAGAACGGGAACCAGCCCGGAACCTCCGCTACAGCCCGGCGAGTGCCTCCAGGGCTGCTTCGTGCTGCGTATTGGGATTGTAGACCGCGAGGCCGTGCTCCCGCGCGGCATCGTACAGCCCGCGGTCGGCCGTGACGAAAACGATTGGTTGACGCACCGGGGCTTTCAACGCAGTCGCGAGGTGGATGGCATCCGCCGCACCGATCGCGTGCTGCGGCTCGCTTCGCAAGGTGCCAATCCCGGCGCGCACGATCTCGTCCG
The DNA here is from genome assembly GCA_045803205.1 of Longimicrobiaceae bacterium. GTDB lineage: Bacteria > Gemmatimonadota > Gemmatimonadetes > Longimicrobiales > Longimicrobiaceae > Longimicrobium. The sequence continues at coordinate 35,592 of JBJMPM010000182.1, read as the reverse complement.
TCTGCTCGATGACATCGAACACACCGCTGCGATCGTCTTTCAGGAAAAGGTCCACCGTTCGGGGAACCTCCCTCAGCATCTGCGGCCGCAGCATCGGATTGCCGTAGTCCCGCGCTTCTTTCGCGATCGCCGAAACGACCTCGATCTCCACGAAGCTCGAAACGAGGAGGCCGCCCCAACGCTCAGGACGGCCCGTGATCGCCTGCATCCGGCTGCTGCTGCGTCCCTCGCGCAGGTACCGCTTCGCGAGGGCGCAGGCATCAAGGAACAGCGGCATACCTTTGCTTGATCCGGAAGGGCGAGCAGGAAATGCGGCGGAACCCGATCACCGCGGGGAAGAAACGGTACCGCGGCCAGCTACCGATCCGTGGCGGTGGTAAATAGTCCCGCGTAGCGGCAGTGACCTTCAGGCCCGCGGCACGCAGAAGTGCGATGAGTTCCTGCTTCTCCGGGCTCGATGCCGACATCGACACGCCCGGTATGTCGGGAGGTTCGTGCCGCCGCTTCATGTGCTCCGCCTCCGTTGGGTGCTGCCATCGCGCGAGGAACGCGTGAACGTTCGGCATGCAGTCCGTTCGCGTCAAGAGTTCCCGTAAAAGCAGCCACCAGTGCGACAACACGTCCACTTGCGGCTGAATAAGGGCGCCGCGCCGGTTACGCCACCGACGGCACGATCAATCCGGCACGCCGCGCTCTCTCCCACCCTCGCGCTCTCCGCTTTCGGCGGGAGCGACGAAGTCGGGGCGGGCCTCGGGGTGGCGGATCTCGCCGCCGAGCAGCGCGGCGCGCGAGGCCGCGGCGAAGCCGAGCAGCGACACCACCAGCGTAACCGCCGAGAGCCCGCGCGCGGCCCGGTGCCGCCGCCGCACGAGCAGGAACGCGACCAGCGCCAGCACCCCCGCGGCCGCGGCCACGTACGTCGCCCACTCCGACGCCTCCTCGTGCGCGTGGATGGTGCGGCGGCTCACGCCCGCGAGGTGCTCGACCACCTCCTCCGCCGGCTCGCCGGTGAGCTGCACGCCATAGGTCGCGATCCCCACCACGAGGGCGAGCGCGAGCCCCAGCCGCAGCACGTCCTCGCTCTTGCGCAGCAGCCCCCAGGCGATCAGCAGCGCCGCGAAGAGCGTCCCGAACACGGGGATGTGGTTCAGCATCAGGTGCAGGTGCGCGGGATTCAGGTTCATCGTCCGCTCCGGTCCGTCCGTGTGGATCTGCCTTCCTCGCGGTGGAGATGATGCACCCGCGATGCCGGAACTCTTCCCTGTTCCTCTGTGCCTCCGTGAGAACCCGCCGTAGATTCCGCCGATCCACCCATATCTCATCTACCAGAGCCGAAATGGCCATGCGGTTCAATCGACTTCTCCCCCTCGCCGCGGCGCTCGCGGCATGCACCCCGGCGGCGGCGCAGGGCGGGCTGGCGCCCGACCTGGTGCTGGTCAACGGCAAGGTCTTCGTCGCCGACGGCGCGAACACCCTGGTGCAGGCGCTGGCGGTGCGCGACGGGAAGGTGGTGGCGGCGGGGAGCGACGCCGAGGTGCGCGCCCTCGCCGGACAGGGGACGCGGATCGTCGACCTGGCGGGCCGCCTGGTGACGCCCGGGTTCAACGACGCGCACATCCACATCCCCTCCGGCGGGGGGTCGCTGCTGAACGTGGACCTGCTCGGCGTCACCTCGCTGGCCGAGGTGGAGCGCCGCGTCCGCGAGGCCGCGTCGAGGGCGGAGCCGGGGGAGTGGATCCTGGGCCGGGGATGGGACCAGACGCGCCTGCCGCCCTCGGAGCTGGGGCCCGGCGGCTGGCCCACGCGCGCCACGCTGGACCGCGCCGCGCCGCGCAACCCGGTGGTGCTCTCGCGCGTGGACGGGCACACCTCGTGGGCGAACACCGAGGCGCTGCGGCTGGCGGGGATCACGCGCGCCACGCCGAACCCGTCCGGCGGCGAGATCGTCCGCGACGCCGCGGGCGAGGCGACGGGGATCCTGAAGGAGGACCCGGCGCGCAACCTGGTCACCTCGAAGGTGCCGCCGCCCTCGGCCGCCCAGATCCGCCGCCAGATCCTCGCGGCCATGGAGCTGGCGGCGCGCACCGGCGTCACCAGCGTGCAGACCGACGTCTCGCCGATCGTGGCCGGCAGCTCGACGGAGGACAGCCCGGCGCTCCCCGCCGCCTTCCGCGTCTTCCAGGAGCTGGAGCGCGCGGACTCGCTCACCTTCCGCGTGTACGCCTGGTTCCCCCTGGAGCACCGGGTGATCGACTCCTTCCGCCGCCTGGGCGTGCGCGCCGGCTACGGGAGCGAGTGGCTGCGGCTGGGGATGGTGAAGGGGTACACCGACGGCACGCTCGGCTCGCGCACCGCCTTCATGCTGGAGCCGTTCAGCGACGATCCCCACACGCACGGGCTGGCGCAGCACAGCAAGGCGGAGCTCGACTCGCTGGTGGCCGCGGCCGACGCGGCGGGGCTGCAGGTGATCCTGCACGCCATCGGCGACGCGGCCAACCGCCAGGCGCTCGACGCCTTCGAGCGCGCCGGACGCATCAATCCCGCGCACGAGCGGCGGCACCGCATCGAGCACGCGCAGGTGCTCGCCCCGGCCGACATCCCCCGCTTCAAGCAGCTCGGGGTGATCGCCTCGATGCAGCCCACGCACGCCACCAGCGACATGCGCTGGGCGGAGCAGCGCATCGGCCGGCAGCGGGCGGTGCAGGGCGCGTACGTCTGGCGCACGCTGCTGAACGCGGGCGCCACGGTGATCTTCGGCACCGACTTCCCCGTCGAGCCGATCCGTCCGGTGGAGGGCGTCTACTCCGCCGTCACCCGGCAGAGCCGCGACGAGCCGGGCACGCCGCCGGGCGGGTGGATGCCGGAGCAGCGCCTCACCCGCGAGGAGGCGATCCGCCTCTACACGGCGGCGCCGGCGTTCGGCGAGTGGGAGGAGAAGGTGAAGGGGACGCTGCGCCCCGGGATGCTCGCCGACCTGGTGATCTGGTCCGCCGACCTGCTCACCATCCCCCCGGCCGACATCCTGAAGGCCGAGCCGGTGATGACGGTGGTCGGCGGGCGCGTGGTGTACGAGAAGCGGTAAGACGCGCCTGGCCGGCAGGGCGAATGAATTCGCTGCAACAACGACACGAAGTCCGCCTGCGCGGACTACTGGCTCTGGTGCCGCTGAGGGTTTGAGGCGCGCGACGGACTCCGGCTCGGCCGGGGTCGGGATGCCTCGGCCGCGGCGGCGCCGGTCGCGCACCCCGGAACGGCGCCGGCACGGAAGGCGGTAGTCCGCGAGGGCGGACTTCGTGTCGTTGTTGCCGCGGCGCCGCGGCTTTATCCGCCCGGCTCCCAGCTACGGCGCCGGAGCGGCGGCCGCGGCGCGCTCCTTCGCCAGCGCGGCGTACGCGGCGCGCACGAAGCGCTCGGGGGTGACGGGGCCGCGGCCCCAGCGCGCGTCGAACCGGGCCGTCGGGCGCGCGGCGACCACCTCGTCGGCCGTCTTCCCGGCGTCGAGCAGCGGCTTGACGGCGTCGCGCACGGCGGTGAGCATGTCGCGGAAGTCGCGCAGTTCCGCGAGCGTCGCCAGCGGCCCGCGCGCGGGGACGATCGGCTCGATGGCCTGCGGCGCGGCGGCGAAGTTGGTGGCGAACTCGTCCACGGTCTTGATCAGTCCCGCGAGCGTGCCGCCCTCTTCCGCGTCGATCTCCGGGTAGCCGTCGGTGGTGAGGCTGCTCAGGTAGAGCACCCCCGCCCGCTCGAAGTGCACCGCCACGTCGGAGCCCGTGGCGCCGTCGGGCTGCTTCACCAGGTGCGCGTCCTCCTCGTTCCCCATCGCGACCTGCACCACCTCCGAGAACCCCAGCGACGGCGCGTGCGTCGTGCGGGCGCGCAGCGCCACGGAGTCCACGCCGCGGCGCGCGCGGATGATGCGGTAGCGCAGCCCCTCGTGCGCCATCGTCAGCGCGCCGCCGCTCTCCCACCCCGCGTCCTCGAAGCCCACCGCGCCGGGGCCCATCATCAGCACCGCGTAGCGCACCGGCGGCGCGTGCAGGGCCTCGAGCGCGCGCCGCGCCTTCGCCACCAGCGCGGGCTCCTGCACCCCGGCGACCATCGACTCCCGCGCGCCGGTGATCAGCACCAGGTTGCGCCCCTGCTCGGTGACCACGTAGGCGCGCGGCGCGACCTGCACCGCCAGCCCGCCGGCCGCCGGCTGCGCGCCCGCGGGCGCCGCCGCGAGGGCGAGGACGAGCACGGCAGGAGCGGCGCGCCGAAGAGAGGTGCGGATCATCGGGACGGTGCGGTCGGAGGAATCAGAGGGACCAGAGTGGAACGTACGCGCGGCACAGCCCGGCTGCAAAGGCGTCTCACGCAGAGACGCGGAGACACGGAGAGGACAGCCGAGCCTCTCCGTGCCTCCGCGTCTCTGCGTGAGACGATCTTTTCTTCAGGGGTTCGATCCGCCCGAGTTGCCGCCGGAGCCCCCGCTGGGCGCCGTGGGCACGTTCACGTCCACGTCGACCTTGTGCTCGGTGGTCCCGCCCGCGCCGCCGCGGAAGAAGATGAACCAGACGAGCGCCGCCACCAGCAGCAGCGCCACCAGCCCGACGATCGCGGTGCTGCCTCCGCCGTCGCCCCCCGAGGGGGGCGGGTTCACGTTGTTGACTTCGACCTCGGCCATCGTGACCTCCGGGTGAGCACCCGGCCGCGTGCCCGCGTTCGCGAGGCGTAGCAGCGGGGCCGTTCAGGACGCGCCCTGCGACGTGCGATGATGCGCACTCCGTGCCAGTCGCCCGGATGCGCGCGCCACGGGCCGCCGATCCCCCCGTTCGCCCCTTGTCGGCGGCAGCCGCGCGCGGGCCTTCCCCGGCCCCGCCCGAACGTCGATATTGCGCGCCGAACCCGTCCCGCCGCGCTTCCTCCATCCTCCCATCCCTCCGCGGCCGTGTCCGACCATCCCGCATCTCCCCCGATCGACGGCGCGCCCGCGCGCGGCACCACCGACCGGGGCGACCTGGCGCTGGTGCTCACCGGCGGCGGGGCGCGCGGCGCGTACCAGGTGGGCATCCTGCGCTACCTCGCGAAGCGCTGGCCGGAGCTGCGCATCCCCATCATCACCGGCGTGTCGGCGGGAGCGATCAACGCGGCGCACCTGGCGGCGGCGCACGGAACCTTCCCGCAGGCGGTCGACGAGCTGGCCGCGCTCTGGGCCGAGCTCACGCCGGACCGCATCTTCCGCGTGGACGTGCGGGGGCTGCTCGCCAACATGGGGCGCTGGGGGCTGCAGCTCGCCGGCGGCGGCATGCGCCAGGCGCGGGTGCGGGGGCTGGTGGACACGGCGCCGCTCTGGGAGCTGCTCACCGAGGCGCTGGCGCCGGTGGACGGCGAGCTGACGAAGATCGACTACAACCTGGAGCGCGGCACGCTGCGCGCGGTGGCGGTGGGCACCACCAGCTACAGCACGGGGCAGACGGTGATCTGGGTGCAGGGGCGCAACCTGCAGACCTGGGAGCGCCCCTCGCGCCGCTCGGTGGAGACGCGGCTGCGGCTGGAGCACGTGATGGCGTCGGGCGCGCTGCCGCTGTTCTTCCCGGCGGTGCAGATCGGCGAGCAGTGGCACGGCGACGGGGGGATCCGGATGACGGCGCCGCTCTCGCCCGCGCTGCACCTGGGCGCGCACAAGATCCTGGCCGTCTCCACCCACTACGACCGCACCTCGGCCGAGGCCGACCGCCCCACGGTGCGCGGGTACCCGCCCCCGGCGCAGGTGATCGGCGTGCTGATGAACGCCATCTTCCTGGACGTGGTGGACCAGGACGTGATGCGGATGGAGCGGATGAACGAGCTGCTGCGCCGCTGCCCGCCCGAGGCGCGCGAGGGGATGCGGGTGGTGGAGCTGATGACCTTCCGCCCCTCGCGCGACCTGGCGGGGATCGCGCGCGAGTTCGAGCCCCGGCTTCCGCGCGCCTTCCGGCTGCTCACGCGCGGCCTGGGCACGCGCGAGACGAAGAGCCCCGACGTGCTCTCGCTGCTGATGTTCCAGGACGACTACGTGAAGCGGCTGATGGAGACCGGCGAGGAGGACGCCGAGCGCCGCGGCGACGAGCTCGCGGCGTTCCTCGAAGCCTGAAACCGCATTCTCACGCAGAGACGCGGAGGCGCGGAGAGACGCGGCGTGCTCTCTCTGGTCCTCAGCGTCTCAGCAGTGGCAGGATTTCGGCGCGGATCGAGTCGGCGATCTGGACCGCGGTCTCCGCCTGCTCGCGCGTCACCCTCGCATAGCGGCCGGGATAGCGCGTCCCTACGGCATACCGCGTCAGCGCGGCGGCCGGATCGAGCTTCGCCGCGAGGCTCCCGTCCACGCGCGCGACTAGAGCGGTTTCTCTCCGGTCCGGAGTTCGTCGTGCATCCGCGGCCGCGGCGCCCTCTCCCTGCGCCTGAGAGCGCAAACCCTCTCCCGTGCCGGGAGAGGGAGGTGGCCGCAGCGGAGGTGAGGCCTGCGCCGGAGCGTGTGAATGCAGATGCAGCGCCGCCGGTCGGGGACACGCCAAGGCCGCGGCATAGTCCGCGAAGGCGGACTTCGTGCCGTTCCAGCGGCGGGTTTCCAACCCGTCGGCTCCGGAGCGTCGCGCAATCCGCTCTAGCCGCTGGAGGGTGTCGATGTCGTGCACGTCGCCAAACTCGACCGCGCGTCGGGCGAGGAACGCCTTCACCAGTTTCTCGACCGCCTGCTGGGCGTGGAAGCCGACCCGTTCGAAGACGTCGAAGCCGTTGCTCTCCAGGCCCAGGCGCGCCAGGGCGAGGTCGCCCTCCGCGAGCCTGACCCACCGCGCCACCCACTCGCGCAGCGCGTCATCCAGCGGCGGCATACAGCACGACCCCTTCCCGATCCGCCGCGCGCAGCGGATGACCATAGAGTTGCCGCGCGGTCTCCCACTCGCTCCACTCGACCGGCCAGACGTCCAGCACCACGCTGCCAAAGGGCGACGGGCCGTCGAGCGCGGCACGCCTGAACCGCTGCTCCTCCGCCTCCACGTCGGTGACGGGGCGGTTCAGCACCACCACGAAATCCCAGTCGCTCTCCAGCGCGTGAGGCTCTCCCCGCGCGCGCGAGCCGTGGAAGACGATCCGGAGCACCTCGCCCCGACCCGCGAGTACCATCCGCTGCGCCCACGGCTCGGCGGCCTGTGAGAGATTCATCGTTCGAGGTCGCGCAGCAGCGGCTGCATCAGCTTGAAGACCTCGTTGGCGTGCGCGCCGAGGCCGTGGCCGGAGGAGGGGACGATGCGCGACGTGACGTTCGAGGTGCCGATGCGCGCGCAGACGGAGCGCGTGTCGTGCTCTCCGCCGATGCAGAGGATCGGGAGGTCGACCAGGGCGCGCACCACGGGAAGGGTCTCGTAGTGGCGGATGCGGCCGCCCGCCTCGCGCGGCCGGAACTTGAACTCCGCGTCCTTCCAGAAGCCGAGCAGCACCATCCCCGCGAGGTTCGCACGGTCGGCGCTGTCCAGCCGCGCGGTCACCAGCGGGAGCACGTCGGCGCCGAAGGAATAGCCCACCAGCAGCACCCGGTCGCGCCGCCACTTCCGCCGGTAGGTGCGCATCACCACCGACAGGTCGTCGGCCGCGACGGCGGGGTCGCGCGGGGTCATGTAGTAGCGCAGGCTGTTCCAGCCCACCACCGGGTACCCCGCCTGCGCCAGCCGCGCCGCCAGCTCCTCGTCCAGCCGCGCCCATCCCCCGTCCGCGCTCAGCAGCACCACCATCACGTCGCCCTCCGACCCGCGCGCCGCCGGCACCTCCACCAGCGGCAGCGACCCCACCGCCGCGCGCGGGCGCAGGTAGCCGAACATGCGCGCCGCCGTGACCACGCCGTACGCCGCGGCCGCGACGAGCACCGTTACCAGCACGAGCGCCGCGCGGCGCCGGGAGACTGGAGTTCGGGACAGGATGCCACCTCAGGCTGAAGGGAAAGCCTGAAGAACGGTCTCACATGGAGTCAGCGGAGTCAACGGAGTCGTTTCTCACCGGGAGCCCGGCTAGATGGGGGTGCTACCGCCGGTCCACCAAGCGGTGTGACGGTGGGAGTAGTGGGCACGAGGCAATGTCTGCACCCCATCACAGCGATCGATCCTGTTGGGCCATTGCGTTGTTATTTCAGGCATGCTATTTATGTGGTGCTATAGAAGCGTCTTCTTCTCTGTCCAAATCCAACGAGGAAGGTCCCATGAAGCGCAAGCTGCATCTGGAAAACCTGCAGGTGGACACGTTCGAGACCACGCCCGTGCAGAAACAGCGGGGGACGGTGTTCGGCCAGCAGTGCACCTGCGATGAAAGCTGCGGTGGCACATGCGAGTTGTCATGTGGGGCGACCTGCCAATCATGCGGCGTCACCTGTGATTATTTCAACCCCTCGTGTGTGTTCACCAACTGCTACAGCCGCCAGATAGACCCAGAAACGTGCATGTGATTACAAGACGCTGGCGCTCCACGGGCGGGACGGGATCTCAGGCGAAATCCCGCACTACGATAAGGCAAGGCTGTTAATAGCAGGAACGAAGTCGGAGACAGAGGGCCACCTCAGGCTGAAGGGAAAGCCTGCAGAAGGATCTCACACGGAGTCAGCGACCGGAGGTGAGAGTGCGGTAAACTGTTGTGAATGAAGGATGCTCCGGAAGAGCCTGCCGGACGCTACGCACGAAAATACCCGACTCTGCCGCCCGACTTATCCCCGTAATCCTCTCTGCGTGAGGCGTGTTGTTGCGAACCCGGCGGGTAGCGACGGTCCCCGCGGATACGCGATCAGATCTCCAGGAAGGCGCCTTCGCAGGCACCGCGGGCGCCGTTGACGATGTCATCGCCGACGCCCTGGGGAAGCATGCGCAGGCAGCCGCCGCCGTACCGCGACCCGGTGCAGAACAGGCCCCAGATGACGGTGTGGGGAACGGGGGCGGCGCCGGGCTGGGGCGGGTAGAAGTACGGTTTGGATTCCACCCGCTCCTGCACGATCCATCCTCCCTCCTCCACCGCCTCGCGCACCCGCGCCTCCCAGGCGTCCGGCGCCAGGTACCGCCCCATGTGCACGGCCTCGCCGCGGGTGCTCATGCCGCGCTTGAGGACCATGACGTCGCGGTGATCCAGCAGAAAGCCGGGGAACTGCACCTCGGCCCCGCGCCAGGTGGTGGTGCGGGGGGAGACCAGGCGCGTCCAGGGGATGTGGTCGCGGATCAGCTCGCGGTCCTCCTCCTTCCACGCCTCCAGCCCCTCGTTCTCCGAAAGCAAGGCGAGGTTGCGCTTGTCGCACCACATCCCCGTAAGCCCGCCGGTGTAGACGCGTATCCCGCCCACCAGCTGCGCCCGCAGCACCTGCCTGGGGAAGGGCTTGGTGTCGTACGAGTAAAAGACGTGCACTCGCCGCTCGCCCATGTACACGTCCAGCCCCCGGTACGTCAGCTCCTCCGCCAGTGCGGTGGACAGCCACAGCTGGCCGGTCACGCCGCGGCCGATGCGGCGGAGGAGCTCCGCGTACACTTCGGCGGCGTAGCGACGCGCACCTTCGGTGGGCGGCTCGTCCAGGGCCATCACCACATTCAGCTCGCCGCCTGCTTTGATCACGCCGCTGTCCAGGGCGTCGTCGATCATGTGCTCGCAGAAGGTGAGCAGCACGTCATGGCCGCCCGGGCTGATGCCTTCGCGCGCACAGAAGTCCATGACGACGGGGTGCCGCAGGTAGCGCTCGCGCCAGAACCCGTGGTGCCAGCCGCCCAGGTTGGAGGCCAGGTTCACCTCGCAGCACATCAGCCCGCCGGGCGTGTCGATGAAGTCGCAGCGGGCCACGGTGCTGCCCATGTGATTGGGCACCCAGAACAGGAGCTTCAGCTCGTCGGGATCGTAGCCGTAGAACGCGGCGATGGCATGCAGGTCTCCGCCAAAGACCACGGCGGGGATGGCCTTGATGAGCTTGCACACGCCCACCGTTGCCCGCTCCATCTCGGCCACCCGTCGCGCGTCGACCAGCGTGGGCCAGGTGATGGGGTAGCGGATCATCCGGTCCGGCAGCCCCTTTTCGAACCCCTCCAGCTGCGCCGCCTGGTCGGGGTGATCCAGCAGGTGCTCCAGAAAGCGCTCGGCGGCGGGGGAAAGCCCGCGGTGCGCGGCCCGGGTGTCGGAGGGGATCTGCGGGGCGGATGCGATCATGGGCGGGGGGGGCGGGAGGGGGGGCCGGGATGAGGGTGATGGAGATGCGCGCGCGTTGAGCCACCGCGCGCAGAGGTTCGTGCAATCAAAGGGGTACGGCGCCCCTGGAGCACGCGATGAGGCAGCGCTGTCCTGCAGGGGCGATCCGTTCGATGTTCGTGGCAGTGGAGCGGGTCGCGGGCGTCGAGCACCAGCAGGGCCGGCCGTTCTACGGGCTCCGCAGGCAGGCGACAGACTTGGCGCCCGAGTTCGCGCAGGACGCGCGGGTTCTGAACCGGCTCACGGGGCACACCGACAGCCACCCGCGAGCGAGTCTACCAGGAGCCGCACGACGAGCGGGTGCGCACCCGGGTCGAGGCACGCCAGAGCATGCGCTGCTTCCTTCGGGAGCCGGAGCGGCCCGACGGCGCAGAGTCTGGGAGCGAGAATGCCACAGAACACAAACCGCTGCCGTGGCATGACTCAGGATGGTGACCCGCAGCTACTCTCGCGGCACAGCATTGTTAATGTCACGAAGTCAGCGGAGTCAACGGAGTCGTTTCTCCGCTGACTCCGTCGACGACCGTGTGACACAAGGCCCGGAGATAAAGCTTGCGCCGTTGGAGTCCGTGAAGGCCGGACTGTGTGCAGGTGTAGCGGCGACTTCATCAGTCGCGGTCGCGTGCCTGCGACGCACTTTTTGCCGGATTCGGTGGAGGCGTCCGCCGTCAGGCGACCATCGGCTTCTCGGGCGGCTGGGCGGCCACCTCGGCGATGTCGGCGGCGCGGCTGCGGCGGCGGCCGTAGAGGAAGTACACCACCAGCCCCAGCGCCAGCCAGACGAAGAGCCGCACCCAGGTCTCCCACGGGAGCGCGGCCATCTGCGCCACGCAGACCAGCACGCCGATGGCCGGCACCCACGGCATCCCCGGCGTGCGGAAGGGGCGCTCCAGCTCCGGCCGCGTGCGCCGCAGGATGATCACCCCGATGCTCACCAGCACGAAAGCCAGCAGCGTCCCGATGCTCACGAGCTGGCTCAGCACGCTGATCGGCAGCAGCCCGGCCGCGATCGAGACGGCGATGCCGGTGAGCGCCGTGCTCACGTGCGGCGTGCGCCAGCGGCTGTGCACCCGCCCGAAGGCCGCGGGGAGGAGGCCGTCGCGGCTCATGGAGAAGAAGATCCGCGTCTGCCCCAGCAGCGTCACCAGCATGGTGCTGAAGAGCCCGAAGAGCGCGCTGATCTTGATCACCGGGCTGAGCCAGGTGAGGCCCGTCGAATCGATCCCCACCGCCAGCGGGTCGGGCACGTTCAGGCGCGAATAGGGGACGATGCCGATCAGCACGGTGGCCACCAGGATGTAGATCACCGTGCAGATCGCCAGCGAGCCCAGGATGCCGATCGGCAGGTCGCGCTGCGGCTTCTTCGCCTCCTGCGCGGCGGTCGACACCGCGTCGAAGCCCACGTAGGCGAAGAACATGATCGCCGCGCCGCGCAGCACCCCGCTCCACCCGAAGGAGCCGAACTCGCCGGTGTTGGGGGGAATGAAGGGCGTCAGGTGGTCGCGCCGCACGTACGCCGCGCCCGCCGCCACGAACACCAGCAGCACCACCACCTTGATCACCACCAGCACGGTGTTGGTGTTGGCCGACTCGCGGATGCCGATGGCGAGCAGCCCCGCCACCAGCAGCACGATCATCGCCGCGGGGAGGTTGAAGATGCCGTGCGCCGTGGCCCCGTTCGCGAGCGTCACCACCGCCTCGGGCGCGGCGGTGAGCCGCGGCGGCAGGTGGATCCCCAGGTCGCCCAGGAAGCTCACGAAGTAGCCGGACCACCCCACGGCGACCGTCGAGGCGGAGAGCGCGTACTCCAGGATCAGGTCCCAGCCGATGATCCAGGCGAAGATCTCGCCGGCGGTGGCGTAGGCATAGGTGTACGCGCTCCCCGCCACGGGAATCATCGACGCCAGCTCCGCGTAGCAGAGCCCCGCGAAGGCGCAGGCCACCGCCGCGATCACCATCGACACCACCAGCCCGGGCCCGGCGTGCTGCGAGGCCGCGGTCCCCGTCAGCACGAAGATCCCGGTGCCGATCACCGAGCCGATGCCCAGGGTGGTGAGGTTGACGGGCCCCAGCGAGCGCCGGAGCGTCCCGCTCCCCGCCTCCGCCTGCAGGTCCGAGATCCGCTTTCGTGTGAGCAACGCCATCCGCCGCCTCCGCGCCTGGGTGTGTCCGGGGAGATTCCTCCCGAACGCTACCCGTTCGCGCCGCGGCGGCGGTGTGCGTCTCGTAAGAAGGTTGTAAGGAAGTTTTCAAAGAAGTCTCACGCAGAGGAACCAGAGGGACCAGAGGAAGCCGCTCCGGTCCCTCTGGTCCCTCTGTGTGAGACCCTTCTGTTTCCGTCTATACGGCGATGCGGTAACCGGCCTTCCAGACGGTGACGATGTGGCGGGGGTCGGCGGGGTCGTCCTCGAGCTTGCGGCGGAGCTGGGCCACGTGCATGTCGACGGTGCGCGTCATCACCGCCGCGCGGTGGCCCCACACCTCGGCCAGCAGCTCCAGCCGCCCGGCCACGGTGCCCTTGCGCCGCACCAGCGCCATCAGCAGGTCGAACTCCTTGGGCGTGAGCGGCACCTCTTCGCCGCGGCGGCGCACGGCGCGCTGGGCGGGGCTCACCTCCAGCTCGCCGATGGTCACCACGCCCGGCTCCGGCGCGTCGGCGGCGGCGGGGCGCGCGGCGCGGCGGAGGAGGGCGCCCACGCGCGCCAGCAGCTCCAGCAGGCCGAAAGGCTTGGTCACGTAGTCGTCCGCCCCCAGCCGGAAGCCGAGCACCTTGTCGCTCTCCGCGCCGCGGGCGGTGAGGATGAGCACCGGCACCTCGCTCCCCTCCTCGCGCAGCGCCTTCAGCACCCGGTAGCCGTCCATCTCCGGGAGCATCAGGTCCAGGATCACCAGCTCGGGGGCGTGCTCGCGCGCGGCCCTGAGCCCCGCGGCCCCGTCGCGCGCCACCACCACCTGGTGCCCCTCCAGCTCCAGGGAGGTGGAAAGCCCGAACGCCAGGTTGGCGTTGTCCTCGACCACCAGGATGCGGCTCACCGCGCCACCGCCTCCGCCGGCGCGGCGGCCTCGGCGGGGGAGGGGCCCGCGTGCATGGCGTAGGGGAGCTCGATCCAGAAGCGCGCGCCGCCGCCCGGGGCCTCCACCACGCCCACGCGGCCGCCGTGCAGCTCCACCAGGTCCTTCACCACCGCGAGCCCGATCCCGCTCCCGCCGGTGGCGCCCTCGGCGTCGCGCGCCAGGCGGCGGTAGGGCTCCCAGACGCGGCCGCGCTCCTCCCAGGGCACCCCCGGCCCCTGGTCGTCGACCGAGAGGCGCAGCGCCAGCCCGCGCAGCTCCACCCGCACGCGCACCGTCTGCCCCGGCGGGCCGTACTTCACCGCGTTGTCCAGCAGGTTGAGCAGCACCTGGCGGAAGGCGTCGGCGTCGATCCGCGCGACCACCCCGTCGTCGGCGAGCACCTCGAAGCGGGCGTCGCGCTCGCGGGCCAGCGGCGCGAAGGCGTCCACGATCTCGCGCACCAGCGGCGCGGCCTGCGCCGGCTGCGGGGCGATGCGCCCCGCGCCGCGCTGCGAGCGGGAGAAGTGCAGGATGTTCTCCACCAGCCAGGTGAGCCGGCGCGACTCTTCGTTGATGATGCGGATGGAGCGCGTGCGCTGCTCGCCCGTGGCCAGCCGGCCGCTCTCCAGCAGGTCGGCGAAGAGGCGGATCTGCGCCAGCGGGGTGCGCAGCTCGTGCGACACGCCGGAGACGAAGTCGTCGCGCAGCCGCACCAGCTCCTGCTGCCGGCGGAGCTGCACGATGGCGACGGCCACCAGCCCCAGGGTGAGCCCGAAGACGGCCAGGAGGAGCGGGAGCCGCGACCTGGGCCCGTCCGCCGGCGCGGCGCCCGCGGCGTCGGCGCGGACGGCCACGCGCGAGGTGAGGCCCGCGAGGAGCCCGTCCAGCCGCTCGGTCACGGTCCCGCGCGCCAGCGGCTCGGGCACGCCGCCCACCTTGGCGTCCACCCAGCCGTCCCGCGCCGCGGCCTCGGCGCGCTGCGAGCGCCAGACCACGGTTCCGTTCGCCGAGAGCACCGCGGCCGCCACCGCCTCACCCGGCGGCACGCTCCCGCGGATGGCGCCGGGGAGGAGCGCCGACGCCCGGTACGCCTCGTCCAGCGCGGCGGGGGCGACGTCGGCGGGAGCCACCACGAAGCCGTCGACCGCGATGTCGGCACCTTCGCGGCGGACGCGCGCGGCCAGGTCGTAGCGGACGCCGCCGACCGTGACCGCCTCCACCAGCGTGGTGTCGGCAGGCGGCGCGGCGGCGGCGAGGATGCGGCCGAGCGCCGACCCCCGTGCGCCGTTGCGGAGCCAGAGGTCGAGCGCGGAGGGGGCGCCCGCCACGTCGGCCCAGAGCGCGCCGTCCGCCAGGACCAGGCCGAACGCGCCGCGGACGGGGGTGCGGCACTGGCACCAGCGGAGCGCATGGGCCGCCCTCGCCACCAGCCCCGGCGGGTCGGCGGCGGAGTCGGGGGGAACCTCGGCCAGGAGCGGCGCGGCGAGGCGGCGCCGGAGCACGTCGTCGGCGCGGCGGGCGAGCTCCCAGGTGGCGAACGAGGCGTAGCCGCGCAGCGCCCGGTCGGTGGAGCGGGCCTCGGAGCGCGCCGCGTCGGCCGCCTGGTACGCCAGCACCGCCGAGAGCCCGAGCAGCGCCAGCAGCAGCCCGGCCAGGAACGCCGTGCCGGGTGCCAGGTGCGGGGAGCGGCGCAGGCGGATCATCTGCCGGTGGACTCGGGTGACGGCGGACGGGCTCGATTCAACGTTACCCGCGAACCGGGCGGAAGGGCCAGACGCGCGTGTAATGGATTCGTAAAAGTGACAGACAGGGGACAGGTTACAGGGGATAGCGACAGATAGGGGACAGGTTACAGGGGACAGCAAGAAAATGCCGGCTGTTCCCTGTCCCCTGTCCCCTGCTGTCCCCTGCTGTCCCCTGCTGTCCCCTGCTGTCCCTGCTGTTTCGGTCAGCAGGGGAACGTGGGCACGCAGGAATGCGGCTCGCACCGCGTGGGGTCGAACGTCGGCCTGATGCCGTGCACCAGCGCGTCCTCCTCCTCCGGCGAGATCTCGAACGTGTCCACGCTGATCTCGTCGAGCTTCATCTTCAGCCTGTTCATCGCGGCCTCCGGGCGAGGGGGGGATCGTTGCGCATCCCGCGCACCGTCTCCCGCCGCAATTTTCTTTCCGGAAGAACGGTAGTCCGTCACAGACGCAGAACAAACGTCCCTGGAGACTCTTGAGAACTCCGCCCACGCGTAATGTCATCCTGAGGGAGCCGCCGCCCGGAACCTGCGTTTACAGAGGAGTTTGGCGGCGACCGAAGGATCTGTAACCGCGGAAGCGACACCACCAGCCATGTCGCGGCCGCGGCTATAGATCCTTCAGGCACCGCCATGACCTGGCGTGAGTCGGGCGCGGAGCGGCGGCGCCTTCAGGATGACATCCTTTACGCGCGCCGACACCGTTCAAGGATTCGATCGCTCGCCCAGCATCTCCTCCATGCGGGAGAGGCAGCGGGAGAACTTCTTCCCGTAGGGGCCGGAGAGGAAGGAGGGGGGAAAGAGCTCCCCCAGCGCCACCGTGGAGGTCATCGCCAGGGGGACGGCGCGGTCGTACAGCTTGTCGACGAAGTGCACCCAGCGCAGCCCGGCGTAGAGCGAGGCCACGGGCTCCATCCCGCGCACCAGCACCTCGTCGACCGCCCCGGCCAGCGCGGCGAAGCGGATGGGGTGCACCTCGCCGAGGGCGGCCGCGAGCGCGGGGAAGTCCGCCGCCAGCGCGCGCGGGGCGGCGCGGGCGAGCGCCTCGTCCATCGCCGCGTCGTCCAGGAAGTACGCACGGCCGGGGTCGGCCTGGAAGCGGCGGTGGCGGAAGTCCTCGCCCTCGATCTCCAGCACCTGGAAGGCGCCGGCGAGCTCCTCGATCTCCGTGGTGAAGCTCTTCTGGTCGAACCGCCCCCGCCCCAGCTCGTCGGGGAGGGTGTTCGACGTCGTCGCCACGCGCACCCCGTCCGCCAGCGCGCCGCGCAGGAAGGCGAGCGCCATCTTCAGGTTGCCGGGATCGTCCAGCTCCCATTCGTCCACGCACACCAGCCGGCGCCCGCGGAAGGCCGCGCGCGTCCCCTCCACCCCCAGCAGCCCGATGGTGTGCACCAGCTCGTCGAAGCTGAGGTACGCCCCCGGCGCCGCCGACTCGTTCCAGAGCGCGGCCAGCAGGTGCGTCTTCCCCACCCCGAAGCCGCCGTCCAGGTACACGCCCGCCCCCGCGCTCCCGCCGCCGAAGAGCGCGCGCAGCCGCCGGCCGAATCCCCCGCCGTCTCGCAGCTCGTCCGCCACCTCGCGCAGCCGGGCCGCGGCGCGCGCCTGCGACGGGTGGCGCGGGTCCGGCGCGTAGTCGGCGAAGCGCTTGGCCGCGAAGCGCGGCGGCGGGACGAACGAGGCCACCAGCGCGGCCGGATCCGGGCGCGCCGGAAGGCCTGCGATCAGGGCGTCGAGGTCGATCAAGCGGGCGGCTCGTGGGAGATCGTGATTGACGGACGTACGGATGCCATTCCGACATCCTGGTAACGGCCGTTTCACGCAGAGGCGCAGAGGAACCGAGAGAACGCAGAGGGGTTCTCCGCGTACTCTCAGTTTCTCTGCGTCTCTGCGTGAAACGAGGTGAGCCTGGTCAGCCGAACAGGTCGAGCTCCTCGCCGGAATCCGGCGCGTCCTCCGCCTCTTCCGACGCCGGCTCCTCGCCGCCCCCCGCGGACTCGCGAAGCTCGCGCTCGGCCACGTAGGCGACCTCGGCCACGCGCTCGCCGCCGGTGAGGGTCACCACCTTCTCCGGCGTCCCGGCGCGCCCCGTCTTCTCGATCGACTCCACCTTCACCCGCACCGCGCGCCCGCCGCCGGTGACCGCCATCAGGTCCTCGCCCGGGTGCACCTCGCGCGCGGCGGCGACGTCGCCGGTGTCCTTCGCGGGGGAGAGGAGCACCGTCCCCAGCCCGCCGCGCCCCTGCGGCTGCAGCTCGTCGAGCGAGAGGCGGCGCACCCAGCCGCGCTCCGTCACCAGCACCAGCTCGCCGCCCTCGCGGCGCGGCACCGCCATCCCCGCCACCCGCTCGCCGGCCTTGAGCTTGATGCCGCGCACCCCCTGCGCGGCGCGCCCCATCAGCGGCACCTCCGCCTCGGGGAAGCGGATGGCGCGGCCGCCGCGGCCCACCAGCACCACCTCGCCCTCGCCGTCCGTCACCCGCACGTCGGCCACGGCGTCCTTCCCCGTGACCTTGATCGCCTCGATGCCGCCGGCGCGCGCGTTGGCGTACTGGTCGAGCGCCGTCCGCTTCACCGTCCCGTCCTCCGTGGCGAAGAGCACGAAGCGGTCGGCGCGGAACTCGCTCACCACGAACACCGAGGCGACGGACGCCTGCTTCCCCAGCTCGACGAGCTGCGCCAGCGCCTTCCCCCGCGAGGTGAGCCCCGCCTCGGGAACGTCGCGCACGCTCAGCCCGTACGCCTTCCCGTCGGTCGAGAACACCAGCAGCGTGTCCTCGGTGCTGGCGACGAAGGCGCGCTCCATGAAGTCGGCCTCGTAGCGGTCCAGCGCGATCCGCTTCCCCGCCGTCATGCTGCGCTGGTAGACGGCCATGGGGATCTGGCGGACGTACCCCTCGCGGCTCACGGTGACCACCACGTGCTCGGCGGCCAGCATGTCCTCGAGCTTGAGCGACTTCTCGTTCTCGATGATGCGGGTGCGCCGCGGGTCGCCGTAGCGCTCCCCCAGCTCGCGCAACTCCCCGCGGATCAGGTCGAGCTGCATCTCCGGGCTGGCCAGGATGGCCTCCAGCTCGCGGATGCGCGCCTCGAGCACCTCCAGCCGCTCCTTCAGCTCCCGGCTCTCGAGCTGCGTCAGCCGGCTGAGGCGCATGGCCAGGATGGCGTCGCTCTGCCGCTCGTCGAGCTTCAGCTCCTTCTCCAGCTTGCGCGCGGCGCTCTCGCGGTTGCGGGAGGAGCGGATGATGGAGACCACCTGGTCGATCTTCCCGATCGCCACGATCAGCCCACGCAGCAGGTGCGCCTCGTCGCGCGCGCGGCCCACCTCCCAGCGGGAGCGGCGGACCACCACTTCGATGCGGTGCTCGCGCCAGCGCTCCAGGATCTCCTTGAGCCCCAGCTCGCGCGGCACCCCCTTGTCGAGGGCGAGCGCGATCACGCCGAAGGTGCTCTGCAGCGCGGTCCACTTGAAGAGCTGGTTGAGCACCTTCACCGCGTCGGCGCCGCGCTTGAGCTCCAGCACGATGCGGATGCCGTCGCGGTCGCTCTCGTCGCGCAGGTCGCTCACGTCGCCCATGCGCCCGGCGCGGGTGAGCTCGGCCACCTGCTCCAGGATGCGCGACTTGTTGGTGCCGTACGGGATCTCCGTCACCACCAGCTGCTCGCGCCCGTTGCGGCGGCTCTCCTTGTAGACGCGCGCGCGCATCACCACCCGCCCGCGCCCCTTCGTGTACGCGTCGCGGATCCCCGCCGTGCCGACGATCATCCCCCCGGTGGGGAAGTCGGGCCCCGGCAGGTGCTCCATCAGCTCCTCGACGGTGCACTCCGGGTGGTCGAGCAGGTGGAGCGCGGCGGCGACCACCTCGGAGAGGTTGTGGGGGGGCACGTTGGTGCTCATCCCCACCGCGATGCCGCTGGAGCCGTTCACCAGCAGGCTGGGGACGCGCGCGGGAAGGACGCGCGGCTCGGTGAGCCGGTCGTCGTAGTTGGGGGCGAAGTCGACCGTGTCGCGGTCGATGTCGGCCAGCAGCTCGAGGGCGAGGGGGGAGAGGCGGGCCTCGGTGTAGCGGTAGGCGGCCGCGTTGTCGCCGTCGATGGAGCCGAAGTTCCCCTGCCCGTCGACCAGCGGGTAGCGCAGCGCGAAGTCCTGCGCCATGCGCACCAGGCTGTCGTACACGCTGGCGTCGCCGTGCGGGTGATACTTGCCCAGCACGTCGCCGACCACCGTCGCGCTCTTCTTGTAGGGCCGGGTGGGGAGGAGCCCGGCCTCGTACATCGCGTAGAGGATGCGGCGGTGGACGGGCTTCAGGCCGTCGCGCACGTCGGGAAGGGCCCGCTGCACGATCACGCTCATCGAGTAGTCCAGGAAGGACTCCCGCATCTCCTCCTCGATCAGGCGGGGGAGAACGCGCTCGCGCTGCGTGGTGGCGATCATTTCTTTCGAGATTGGGGGAAGGATGCGCGGGCAGAAAGGTGCGCGCGGCGGGAACGGCGCGCAAGATGGATTTTCGCTTTATCTTCGGCTCCTACAGAACGTTTCACGCAGAGGCGCAGAGGAAACGGAGAGAACAGCAAAAACGAAGTTGAAGTTCTCTCTGTGCCTCTGCGTCTCTGCGTGAAACGGCCGTTGTCAGTTCCTGCACACCGTGCCGCCGCCCCCGAGCACGCGGTCCAGGAAGCGCGCGATCCGCTGGTAGGCGGTGACCCGGTTCTGCAGCTTCGCGATGCCGTGGCCCTCGTCGGGGAAGCGGAGGTACTCCACGTCGCCCCGGTTGTGGCGCATCATCCGCACGATCTGGTCGGCCTCGCCTACGGGAACGCGCGGGTCGTTGGCGCCGTGCACCACCAGCAGCGCCGCGCGGATGCGGTCGGCGTAGGAGAGCGGCGAGATCTGGCGGAAGAACGCGCGGTCGGCCGGATCGTCGATGTTGCCGTACTCGATGCGGTCGGAGTTCTTCAGCTGCGGGCTCGCGTCCTCCAGCCCCGTGATCCAGTTCGCCACGCCGACGAAGTCGACCCCCGCCCGGAAGTGCCCGGGGAGCTGCGCCACCGCCGCCAGCACCATGTAGCCGCCGTAGCTGCCGCCCATCGCCGCCACCCGCGTGCCGTCCACGTCCTGGCGCGCGCGCAGCCACTCGGCCGCGGCCTGCATGTCGCGCACGGCGTTGGGGCGCAGCCGCCGGTTGTCGAGCTGCGTGAAGCGCTGGCCGTAGCCCGTGGAGCCGCGGAAGTTCAGGTCCAGGATGGCGTACCCGCGCGCCAGGAGGTACTGCTTCACCCCGTCGAAGGAGGGGCGCGCCTGAGCGGTTGGGCCGCCGTGCAGCATCATCACCACCGGCGGCCTGGCCGTTCCCGTCCGCCGCGGCCGGTAGAGCAGCCCGTGGATCGTCTCGCCGTCGAAGCTTCGGATCTCCACCGCCTCGGGGGCGACGAACGAGGCGGGGTCGAGCCCCGCCAGGCTGCTCTCCGTCGCCCGCACCGTGGTCCCGCGCGACGCGTCGTAGACCCAGGCGTCGCCGGGCACCCCCGGCGCGGAGACGGAGACCAGCAGGCGCGGCGCGCCGTCGGCCCACTCCAGCCCGGTGACCACGCCGCCGGGAAGGTCCGGCACCGTGAGGTCGCGCCCGGGCTCCAGCTCGCGGACGAACAGGCGCGACCAGCCGCCCTCGTTCACCGTCCACGCCAGGTAGCGCCCGTCGCCCGAGAGCGCCACCGACTGCACGTCCCACGCGCCCTCCCGCATCCAGTGCAGCGAGTGGTCCGGCAGGTGGAAGTGCGCCAGCCCGGCCTTGTCGCGCTCGTGGTTGGTGGCCAGGAAGAAGCCCTGCCCGTCCGGCGTCCACTCGATCCCTCCGTACGACGACATCTTCGCCGGGGCGAAGAGCGTGTCGGCCTTGCCGGTGTGGAAATCCAGCAGGAAGAGGTCGTTGTCGGCCTCGCCGCGCCCCTGGCTCAGCACCACCGCCTCGCCGTCGGGACGCCACGCCTCGATGCCGAAGTTCCCCGCGCCCTGCAGCACCATGCGCGGCTGTCCGCCCGGGCGCCCGTCGGCGCCCACGTCCAGCGTCCAGATGTCGAAGTCGCGCCCGTTGCGCTCGTTCGACGCGTAGGCGATGCGCCCCCCGCGCGGCGACCATCCGCCGAAGAGGCGGAAGCGCTCGTCCGCGGGCGTAAGCACCCGCTCCTGCGTCCCGTCGGGCGAGATCAGGAAGAACTGCGTGCGCTCGTTGCCGTTGCGGTCGGTGCCGTAGGCGATCCAGCGCCCGTCCGGGCTCCACGCCGCGAACTGCACCCGGTTGCCGAAGGTGAGCTGCCGGGGCGCCGCCGGCACGGCGCCCTCCGTCACCGGCGCCACCCAGAGCTGCGGCAGCCCCGTGGTGCTGCTGAGGAAGAGGAGGTGCCGCCCATCCGGCGAGATCCGCGCGCCGTTCGCGCTGCGCGCGTTCAGGTAGCGCGCCACCCCCTGGCACGCCTGGCCCGCCAGGTCGATGCGCGCCGGCTCCACCGCCGGCACGTCCACCGGCGCCGGCGTGGGGAGCGTGTCGCCGGCCTGGGCCTGGGCCAGTGCGGGCGCGGCGGCGAGCGCGGTCCAGGCCGCGGCAAGAAAGCGGATGCGGGCGGAGGCGTGGCTCATGGGGCGCGGCAGGCGGTGAGGGGGCGCTGTACGAAAGAAAGGGCCGGGACACGGAAAGTGCGCACCGTCTGGACGGCGCGCAAGATGATTTTCGCCTTCTCTTCGGTGATGTTCTCTCTGTGCCTCTGCGTCTCTGCGTGAGACCGCTGTTGTCAGTTCCTCCGCCCGCGCGGACGCCGCAGGCACGGCGACGACGGTGCTTCGTGAGAAGGCAGTTTCTTTCAGCGCTGCGGATCAGAGTAAAGGAGAGTCCTCCCTGATCGCCGCTCTCCAGCCTTCCAGCACTTTTTCGCGATCAGTGCGGAACACCTCGATCTGCGTGCGAAGCGACGGCCGCAACGCGGCTACCCGTGCGGCGATGTCTTCAGACAGCAACGCCAGCAACAGGAGATCCCCATCCATCAGCGTCGCCCCGATCAGCGCTGGATCATCGTAGAGCCGGCTTGCCAGCGCCTCCGCTTCTTCCCGCGGGCGCACCTGAAGCTGCGCGCGCACGTACTCGTCTCGCGTGAAGGGCACCCCGACGGGACTCCCGGGCGTCGTGTCGCGCATGGCATCGACTGGAAAGGTTCGCTGTAGGGCAAGTGCAAGAAGCAGGGTCAGTATACGGATCCCATCCACGATGACCGCCTGCTGGTCGGCCGCTGGAGTTGCTGGGATGCGCTGGAGTTCCTTCACTCGTGTAGAGTGACTTGCCTTTCCCCGTCGAAAAAATGCAACCTTTTGATCTCCGTTCTTGCATCCGCTAACCTTCGTGGAGGTAGAACCTGACAAGCACCTCGAGGTTGTTCGCCACGGCAGCGCTCCTGCTGCTGGTAAGGTGCGAGCGCCCGACCTACGGGATCACGATGGCCGTTCCCCCTCGCCCGCTGCGTCTCGCCGCACCCGATGTGGCCTACCGGCTGTCCAGCGAGGACCGCGCAAAGGTGCAGGAAGGATTCGACGCGGACGCGCTGGAGCGGTTGGTCAGCATGGTGCGGCCCGACATGCGTCAAGAACTGCTTGCGCACTTCCTGGTCGGCGAAGAAGGGGGGCCACGGCGCGGGCGCATCGTGCAGATGAATGATCCGGAGCTCCAGCGGGTACTGGAGGAGGTTTGGGCGCCGATGTGGGACGGTGTCCCCGATGAGGTGCTCGACGCCGACGGCCCGTTTCCCGGCCAGAATGTGGCGAAGCAGCGGCGGGCGGCGAGTTGAACCTGCCGCCGTGATCCTCCGCACCACCCACGAATCGTGTGGGTCGATCCGTTCTCCCTATTCCTCTGCGTCTCTGCGTGAAACCTGCCGTTGTCAGTTCCTCCGCCCGCGCGGACGTCGCGGGCGCGGGCGAGGACGGTGCTTCGCGCGCTCGCGGGCACGCGCCTCGGCCGCCTCGCGGATCGCCGCCGGGGTGCCGGGGCGCGGGCGGATGGCCACGTCGGTGATGGCGCGCGCCGCCGCGTCGGCCACCGCGCGGCGAATCTCCAGGATCTGCCCCTGCGTCCCCGCATCGTACGTCCGGTTGGTGAGGAGGATGACGAAGAGGTCGCGCTCGGGGTCGATCCAGATCGACGTTCCCGTGAACCCCGTGTGCCCGTAGGACCGCGCGGAGAGGTAGTCGCCCGCCGAGCTGCGCGGCGCCGGCGTGTCCCACCCGATCGCGCGCGTCCCCGCGCGGCTCTGCCTGGTGGTGAACGCCTGCACCGTGCGCGGGGACCAGATCCGCCGGTCGCCGTACGCGCCCCCGTTCAGCAGCGTCTGCGCGAGCACCGCCAGGTCGCCCGCGGTGGAGAAGAGCCCGGCGTGCCCCGCCACGCCGCCCAGGCGGAAGGCGTTCCCGTCGTGCACCACCTCGCGCAGCGTGTACGGCCGCTCGGACTGGATCGCGCTCGGCACCGTGCGGTTCCAGGCCAGGAGCGGGGGATCGTACATCGTGTGCTTCATCCCCAGCGGCACGAAGACGCGCCGCGCGGCGAAGGTGTCCACCCCCTCCCCCGCCACGCGCCGCACCGCCTCGGCCATCACGATCATCCCGAAGTCGCTGTACCGCACCTCCTTCCCCGGCTCGGCGACCAGGTCGGTGCGGTAGACGCGCGAGAGCGCCTTCGCCCGGTTCCCCGCCTCGTGGTAGAGGTCCGCGCCGGCGGGGAGGCCGGAGGTGTGCGTCATCAGGTTCCACACCGTCACGTCGCCGCGCCCGCCGCCGCGGAACTGCGGCACGTAGCGCCCCGCCGGCGCGTCCAGCGAGATGCGGCGGTCGTCGAAGAGCGCCATCACCGCCGGCGTGGTCCCCACCACCTTGGTGAGCGAGGCCACGTCGAAGAGCGTGGTGGATGGATCCACCCGCCCGCCCTGCACCACGCCGTAGCCGCGCAGCTTCACCAATCTCCCGTGCCGCCCGACGGCGACCGCGGCGGCGGTGTAGGCCCCGGCGCCGCGCCCGCGCGCGACGATCTCGTCGATCTTCGCCAGCGCCTCGGCGCTCATCCCCGCCGGCTTCGCGTCGCCGGGCACCAGGGTGCGGGCGGGGGGCCAGGCGGCGCGCGGGCGCGGCGTCCACCCGAAGAAGGCGCGGGCGGCGCCGCGCTGCGCCGCGGGCCCGTCGCCCCAGGCCAGGAGCACGGTGCGCGCGGCCGGCAGCGGCCGCGCCGGCTCCGCCGCCAGGGCGACGAAGACGATGCGGCGCGTGGCCGTGTCGAGCGTGAACGCCGCCGTCGCCGCGCGGAACGCCGCCGTGTCGCGCCGCGCGCGCGCCGAGGTGTCGCGCACCACCGGCGCGCCCAGCCGCTCCCGCACGCGCACCGGGGCGTCGGGGAGGTCCGCCACGATCGCGCACCCCGCCGCGTTCCCGGGAAAGTCCTTCAGCCCGGAGACGGGCCCGTGGCGGGCCGCGACCCCGGTGCCCAGCCGCAGCAGCCCGGGAACGTGCCGCGCCAGCTCCGCGTAGAGCGCGTCGACCCGCGCCCACGGCCGCGCCAGGAAGACCACCCCGCGGCACCCCTGCACCGCCGGCGCGGGCCCCAGCGCGACCACGGTGCGCTGGAAGGCGTCCGCCGCCACCGAGTCCGCCGCGGCCGTGCCGAGCCCCGGCCGCAGGCTGTCGGGGACCACCACGCCCACGTTCGCGCGGCGCTTGGCGGCGAACACCCGGCGCACCGCCCGGTCCACGAACGATCGGGGGATGCGCCCCGCCTCGACCGCGGCGGTGAGCGAGTCGACCAGCTCCTCCGGCGCGGTGACGCCGATCACCACGTCCGCCCCCGCCTGGATGGAGGCGATGGCCGCCGGGACCGCCCCCCACCCGCGCGCCAGCGGGCTGCGCGGCGACACGTCCGCCGTCACCAGCCCGGCGAACCCCAGGTCGCGCCGCAGCAGCCCCTGCACGGCCACGCCGGAGAAGGGGAGCGGCACGGTGTCGCCGGTGAGCGCCGGCACGGCCGAGAAGCCCGGCTCCACCGCCGCCGCCCCGCCCCGCACCACCGCCCGCAGGTAGTCGAGCTGCACCGGCGCGAGCGCGGCCCGGTCCCACTCCACCAGCGTGGGGCGCACGGCGGCGTAGGGCGCGCGGAAGAAGGTGACCGCGGGGAGCCGCCCCCCCGCCGCCAGCGCGCCGACGTACGCGGCGTAGGCGGCGTTCCCGCGCGGCTCCACGGTGGAGGGAAGGAGCGTCGCGGTGTCAGAGGGGAGCGGCGGGCCGGGGACGAAGACCAGGTCGATCCCCATCGCCTTCGCCTCGCGGCTCGTGATCGCGCCGACGGAGCGGGCGAGCGCCGTGTCGCCCAGCACCGCGAGCCCCTCCACCGCCGGGAGCGCCGTGGCCCCGGGGAAGGCGACGCCCAGCCCCTGCACCGCGCGCGCGGCCACCAGCGGGGGGAGCGGCACCGCGCGCAGCGTGTCCACCAGCGCCGCCACGGCGCGCGCCGGCCCGCCGATCAGCTCCACCCCGCCCACGCCGCTCCGCGCCCAGCGCAGCAGCCGCGCGCGCGCCGAGTCCGCGGGCGACGGCGCGGGCGCCAGCGCCTCGGCGCGCGCGAACACCAGCTGCGCCACCTGCTGGCGCAGCGTCATCCGCGCCAGCCGCGGCTCGCTCCACGGCGACCCCGGCGCCGCGCGCCCGCACCCCGCCGCCGCCAGCGCGAGGAGCGCGGCGGCACCCGCGAGGGCCCGCCGGGGTCTCAGGAGGAGCGAACGAGCGGATCTGGACAAAAGGGTCGATGCGGCCACGGGTCGAGGGCTACCGCGCTCCGGGGTGGCAGAAAACGGACCGTGGCGTGGGACAAAGCTGCGGCACCATGTGGCGGAGGTGTCACACACGTAAACGTTCGTTGGACGAAAACTCCAGCGAACACGCGCTTTGTGGCGGCCGGGGGGATGGCTTGGGATTTGCCATCCTCGCGCGGCGACAGAGAGCGACCTTGTGAGAGGTACCCTCCGAACAGACCTGGCGCGGCGACAGGGACCGCGGCCGCGCCGCTCCGCCGCATCCGCCACCGCTCCATGCAGACGCCGCTGCCCCCGGGCATCAGGATCCATACCGCTGCCCCGCGCCCCGGCGCGCAGCCGCGGGATACCCACAGTGCGAGCCAGATGAGCGAAGCTCCCGCCACGGTGTTCGTGGCCGACGACAACCCCTCCATCCTGCTGGGGCTGGACCGCGCGCTCCGGGCGCGCGGCTACGAGGTCCGCACCGCCGCCACCGGCGCGGGGGCGCTGCGGCTGATGCAGGAGCACCCCCGGGTGCCGGACCTGGTGCTGCTGGACGTGATGATGCCGGAGATGAGCGGGATCGACGTGCTGCGCGCGCTGCGCCGCGACGACCGCTGGGCCGACGTGCCCGTGGTGCTCATCACCGCCACCAACGACGGCGCCCTCCCCGTGTCGGCGCTGCGCGACGGCGCGGTCGACTTCCTCACCAAGCCCTTCCGGCTCGACGAGCTGCTGGCCCGGGTCGACGCGCACGTCACCCGCAACCGCGAGCTGCGCCGCGCGCGCGAGCAGGCGCGGGTGCGGCTCGAGGCGATCGACCTGATCCGCGAGCTGAACCGCGTGGTGAGCGCCGACGAGATGTTCCACCTGGTGACCTCGCGCACCGCCGAGGTGCTGGGGGTGGCGCGCTGCTCGGTGCTGGTGGTGGAGCGCGGCGCCGACAGCGCACGGGTGGCCGCCTCGTCCGAGCCCGAGTTCGCCGAGGGGCTGCGCCTGCAGCTCGCCCGCTACCCCGAGTTCCGCGAGGCGCTGACGACCGGCCGCCCCGTGGCCGTGCTGGACGTGGCGGCCTCGCCCCTCTTCGACGAGGTGCGCGAGCTGTGGGCGAAGGACGGCGACCCGGAGCTGCGCTCCGTGGTCGTCGTCCCCTTTCCGGTGACCGACGAGGTGACCGGCCTGTTCGTGGAGCGCGCCGCCGGCGACGACCCGCCGCTGGGCGACGAGGCGGCCGAGCTGGCCGAGCGGGTGGTGGAGGCCATCGTGCAGGCGTGCGGGCGGGTGCAGGTGTTCGAGCGGCTGATGCAGCAGCGCCAGCACCTGCACGACCTGGCCAACACCGACCAGCTCACCGGCGTGGCCACCCGCCGCGCGCTGGAGGAGTACCTGCGCACCGAGCTGCAGGTGGCGCGCGAGCGCGGCGAGCCGCTGAGCGTGGTGCTGCTGGACCTGGACCGCTTCAAGGAGATCAACGACGGCTTCGGGCACCCGGCGGGCGACGCGGTGCTGAAGGCGCTGGGCGCGTGGCTGCGCTCGGAGAGCTCGCTGCGCACCCACGACCGCCCCGGGCGCTACGGCGGCGACGAGTTCGTGGTGGTGCTCCCCGGCACGGGCCCCACCGGCGCCACCCGCTTCGCCGAGCGCGCCCGCACCGAGTTCGCGCAGATCCCCTTCGTCTTCGGCGGCCGGGCCTTCCGCGCGAGTTTGAGCGCGGGGATCGCGAGCTGGCCCGACACGCAGGCGAACACCATCGACGACCTGATCGCCTCCGCCGACGCCGCGCTCTACCAGGCCAAGCAGACGGGCCGCGACCGGGTCTGTCTCTCGAACGTCGCCGCTGTGGGTTGAACGAACAACAGAAGTGCTGAGTGCCAAGTGCCAGGTGCTGAACGGCGCACTTGGCACTTGGCATTTTTTGTAAGGCGTGGAATCCTGCGGACCGCTTCGGGATTCCTGCACTCAGCACTTGGCACTCAGCACTTTTTCAAGGCCTGGAACCTGCGGACCGCTTCGGGATTCTAATCGCGCCATGGAACCGGAGACCTCGTTGCGACCGCTGATCGTCGTCACCACCACGCTGGCGCCGGGGGGGAGCCACAACCTTCCCGCGGTGCGGCTGAACGTGCAGTACGTGACCGCGGTGGAGGAGCCGGGGGGCACCGCCGTGCTCCTCACCCCGGGGCACGACGCCGAGTCCATCGAGCGGCTGGTGGGGCTCGCGCACGGGCTGGTGCTCACCGGGGGCGAGGACGTGGACCCCGCGCTCTACGGGCAGGCGCCGCACCCGGAGCTCTCCACCGTCAACACGGCGCGCGACCAGGTGGAGGTGGCGGCGCTCCGGGCGGCGCTGGCGCGCGGCATCCCCATCCTGGCCATCTGCCGCGGGGTGCAGCTCCTGAACGTGGCGCTGGGCGGCACCCTCTACCAGGACCTCCCCTCGCAGCGCGCGGGGGGCCTGCTGCACGAGCAGAGCGCGCCCGTCGGCCACCGCTGGCACCACGCCACCGTGCAGGCGGGGAGCGGCATCGAGGCCATCCTGGGCACGCGTGAGCTGTTCATCAACTCCTTCCACCACCAGGGGATCGACCGGCTGGCGCCCTCGCTGCGCGCGGTGGTGTGGGCCTCGGACGGGCTGGTGGAGGGGGTGGAGGGGAAGGAGCACCCCTGGCTCTACGGCGTGCAGTGGCACCCCGAGCGCGGCGAGGCCGAGTCGCCCGCCGACGAGCGCGACCCCGACCGCCGCCTCTTCTGGGCCTTCATCGCCGCCGCCCGCGAATTCGCAGAGGCACAGAGAGAAAGCAGCGTCACGCCAACGGAGCACCTGGCACTCAGCACTTGAGCACTCAGCATCGTTGGCGACGATGCGGCTGAAGCCGCCGCTACAACCTCACGCAGTCCGCCTGCGCAGACTTCCCGTGGCCGCCGCCCTCGAGTTCCTCCACCATCGTCGCGAACACGGCTCAGCGACGGCGCCGGCACTTGGCACTTGGCACTTGGCACTTGGCACTTGGCACTTGGCACTTGGCACTTGGCACTTGGCACTTGGCACTTGGCACTTGGCACTTGGCACTTAGCACTTAGCACTTGGCACTTAGCACTTAGCACTTCACCCGATCACGTCGAAGCGGTCGAAGTCCTCCAGCGGCACCTCCAGCCGGTCGCCGGTGACGGGATGGCGCGCGACCAGCACCTCCTCGCCGAAGTCCGTCTTCAGGCGCTCGGGGAGGACCACCAGCTCGGTTCCCCGCCGCACCAGCTCGATCCGGCTCCCCTCCGCGACCGCCCGCTCCAGGCGGTCGTAGTCGTCCGGCCTCCAGTTCACGGCCGCACGGTGTCGGCGGGAACGGCCGGCTCCTCCGTAACCGGCGGCGGTGGAGGGGGGGGCGGCGGCGGAGGGGGAGGCGGCGCCGGGCTCACGGGCGCCGGTGCGGCGGCCGGAGGCGGTACGGCGGAGGCGGCGCGGCGGCCGATCCCCTCGGGGCGCACGGAGAGGTAGTAGTCCTTGATGAACAGCGAGTCGATGCGGATGAAGTTGCTGTCCGGCAGGTCGCCGAACTTCACCCCGGGCTTGGGGCGGGGGATCACCACCCCCAGCGTGTCCATCCAGACGTCGAACTCGGCGCGCGAGATCCTGGCCACGTAGCCGGTCACGTCCACCCCGCCGCCGTTGAAGATCCCGCCCAGCCGCCCCTCCGGCGGCGTCGGCTCGAAGCGCACCAGGATGCGCCGCCCCTGCGGGGTGCGCACGTAGACGGCGTTCCGCCGCACGCCGCTCTCCGCCGTCCCGGTCAGGTGCACCAGCCGCCCCAGCTCGCGGTCGGTGAGCTCGCCGATCCGCTCGAACTGCTCGACCACCACCGGCAGCACCGGCGCCCGGTCCGACCCGAAGTTCGCCGCCGCGCCCACCCCCGGGCCGCGGGCGTGCGCCGTGGGGTCGCCGAAGAGCATGGCCGCCACGATCGCCAGGGCACCGAGCCCCACGATGGCGATGGTCCAGAGCCAGACCCGCTGGTTGCGGCCGCGCGTCAGCCGAATGTCCATGGAACACAGGGGACAGGTTGCAGGTTACAGGGGACAGCAAACCCAGGTTACCGGGGACAGGTTACAGGAGACAGCAAGCCGCTCCCGCGCAGGGCTGGGGCGGGCGCCGTCCCGCCAGCTGTCCCGTGTCCCCTGTCCCCTGTTCCCTGTCCCCTGCTGTTCGCAAGCGGCGTTCCCCGTTCGCTTTCCGCCGCGGCGCGCTTGCCCGGCGCGGCGCGGCCCGGTTATCATGTTGGCCGCGCCACCCGGCGCAAACGCAACGCCCCCACACGCTTTTTCCCGGAGGAGATCCGTGCCCCGACCGGCCCCGGCGCCGCGGCGGTCGTCGCTGACGCCCTTTTACGTGATCCTCGGCCTGGTGCTGCTGGCCGGCATCGGCCTGCTCGCGACCAAGCTCCGGCCGAAGGCCGGAGAGGCCGTCAACCGGGGCGTGCCGGTGACGCTCACCCCGGAGCAGCTCCAGCGCGTGCAGGGGATCTCGATCGGGCGGGCGGACGCGCCGATCACGATCTACGAGTTCGCCGACTTCCAGTGCCCGCACTGCGCGGAGTTCGCCACCTTCATCGAGCCGCTGATCCGCCAGAACCTGGTGGAGACCGGAAAGGCGCGGTACGTCTTCTACGACTTCCCGCTGGGCGGCAACTTCAAGTGGAGCTACCTGGCGGCGCGCGCCGGCCGCTGCGCCAACGAGCAGGGGAAGTTCTGGGAGCTGCACGGCATCCTCTTCGGCCGCCAGCAGCAGTGGTCCTTCGACCCCGACCCGGCCGCCCAGTTCACCGAGTACGCGAAGACCATCCCGGGGATGGACGCCGGCAAGTTCGAGCAGTGCGTGCGCTCCGACAGGTACCAGCGCGAGGTGTCGGAGAGCTCGCAGCTCGGCCAGTCGCTGGGGGTGTCGGGCACGCCCACGCTCTTCGTGAACGGCCGCAAGATCGACCCGCTCCCCGAGACGTACAGCGCCTTCGAGGCGCAGGTGCGCCGCATCGCCCCCGGCGCCTTCGGCGGCGCGCCGGCGGCCCCCGCGGCCCCGGGCGATACCGGCGGCAAGGTCACCGGCCAGAGCCCGGCGCAGTGAGCACGCTCCCGGAAGATACGGGGGTGGTCGGGGTGCAGGAGGGGTACGCGCCGCCGCCCCTGGGCCGCATGGCCATCGCCGTGCTGGCGCTGCTGGGGGTGTTCGACGCCGCCTACCTGAGCATGTACAAGCTCGGGGTGATCGGCGGGCTCACCTGCAGCGTGGGGAGCTGCGAGCAGGTGCAGAACTCGCCGCAGGCGGCGCTCTTCGGCATCCCCGTGTCGGTGCTGGGGCTGGGGGCGTACCTGGCGCTGCTGGCGCTGGCGCTGGTGGGCGTGCAGCCGCGCTTCGCCGCCGACCGGCGGATCGCGCTGGCGATCACGGCGATTTCCGGAATCGGCATGCTCTTCTCCTCGTACCTGACGTACGTGGAGGCGCGGGTGATCTACATGTGGTGCCAGTACTGCGTGATCTCGGCGATCCTGATCACGCTGATCTTCCTGCTGTCGCTCCCCGCGCTCCGGCGCGCACGGGCGGCCGACTCGTGAACGGAGCGGAGGAGCCGATGTCGGAAGCGGGCGAGGCGGGCGCGACGGTGCCGGTGCGGCTCCTGTTCGCGGACCAGGGAACCTTCCACGCCGAGACGGTGCGCGTTCCCGCCGCCGCGCTGGGCGAGTACGACCGCATCATCGACTTCCTGCGCGAGGAGGAGGGCGTGACGCGCGACCTGTACGTGGACCTGGACCGCCTGGTGAGCGCCTACGTGGTGAACGACGGCGAGGGCTGACGCGAGACGCGGAGAAACCGGGAGGACGCAGTGGGTTCTCTGCGTCCTCTCGGTTTCTCTGCGTCTCTGCGTGAGGATTACGGGGCCGGAGGAACCGCGGGCGCCGGAGGAGCCGCGGGCGCCGCGAGCGCGGCCTCGACCGCGGCCGAGAGCTGCTCGAACGTCACGGCCCCGTTCAGCATCTGGCTGCGGTTCACGATGAAGGCGGGCGTGCCGTTCACCCCCGCGCCGGTGGCCTGCATGGCGTCGTTCAGGATGAGCGGCGCCGTGCGGTCGTTGTCCACGCAGTCGCGGTAGGCGGCGGGGTCCAGCTTGAGCTCCAGCGCGAAGCGCGCGAAGCGCTGCGCCGCGTCGGCCTGCCCGCCCCACTCGCGCTGCGTGGCGAAGAGCCGGTCGTGCATCTCCCAGAACTTCCCCTGCGCGCCGGCGCACATCGCCGCCTCGGCCGCGCCGTAGGCCTGGTTGTGCATGGGGAGGGGAAGGTTGATGTAGACCAGCTGCACCTTCCCCGTCTTCACGTAGGCGCTGTCGAAGCGGCGGTAGGTGGTCTCGAAGAACTGCCGGCAGTACGGGCACTGGAAGTCCGAGATCTCCACCACGCTCACCCGCGCGCCCGCCCCCTTCTCGCGCCCGCGCGACGCCCGCGCCAGCACCGAGTCCGGCGGCGGCAGCGCGCCGCGCCCCCCGGCGCTCGCGCTCCCGGCGTTGCCGCCGCCGCCCCCCGGCTGCGCGCACGCCGACGCGGCCGAGACGAGCGCCAGCAGCGCCGCCAGCAGGGGAGCGGTGAGCCGCGCGCGGCGGGCAGGTCCGTGCATCATCCTCGTCATCGGTCGGTCGGTGGTTGCCGCTCCGCGCCGCGCGAGACCGCCTCGCGCGCCCGCTCCAGCGTCCATGCGTGCACCTCGGGCCCGGGCCAGTCGCCGCGGCGGGCCGCCTCCAGCAGCGCGGCGGCCTCCTCCCGCGCCCGCGACGCCGTCTCCGGCGCCACCCATCCCTCGCGCTCCGCCTCGCGCAGCTCGTCCTCGTCCAGCACCACCAGGGTGCCGTCCGCGCCGGACCAGAGGTCGATGCAGAGGTCCGTGGTCTCCCACCGGCCGCCGTCCATCTCCACCGGCGTGAGGACGTTGGCGTAGACGCCGGTGAAGGTGCCGTCGGCCAGGTGGAAGCGGCCGACGTCGTGCCACTGCCCGCGGTAGGTGATCCAGACGACGGGGGCGCCCGGCTCCAGCACCGTGCGCCCCCCCGCCGTCACCGGCCGCTTCAGCTCGGCCGCCTCCAGCAGCGTCACAACGTACTCCCCCGCGTCTTCCACCACAATCTGGCGAAAGACCTGCTCCCGGTCCGGAAGGCGCCGGTAGTGGATCTCGACCGTGCTCATCGAGTCCGCCGGCTCAGCAACGGCCGTCTCACGCAGAGACGCAGAGGAACTGAGAGAACGCAGACACGCCTCCGCGCTCTCTCGGTTTCTCTGCGTCTCTGCGTGAAACGGCAGTAGGTGAGTGGAGGACTGAACACAATTCTCCTACCGCGCCCGGTACCGCGCACCGCCATGCTCCTGCGCGTCGACCACGGCCACGGCGGTGAGGTTGGCGATCTCGGCGGCCTCGCTGGCGCGCTGCAGCACGTGCACCGGGTGCGCCATCCCCAGCAGGATCGGCCCGAAGCCCTCGGCCCCGCCCAGGCGCATCATCAGCTTGTAGGCGATGTTCGCCGCGTCGAGGTCGGGGAAGATCAGCACGTTGGGACGGCCGCGCAGGGTGCTGAAGGGGTAGAGCTCCTGGCGCAGCCCGTCGAGCACCGCGATGTCGGCCTGCATCTCGCCGTCCACCTCCAGCGTGGGGTCGAGCGAGCGCACCAGCTCGGTGGCGCGGCGCACCTTCTCGCTGCGCGGGTGCGGCGCC
Organism: Longimicrobiaceae bacterium; assembly: GCA_045803205.1. Taxonomy (GTDB): domain Bacteria; phylum Gemmatimonadota; class Gemmatimonadetes; order Longimicrobiales; family Longimicrobiaceae; genus Longimicrobium. The sequence continues at coordinate 2,017 of JBJMPM010000182.1, read as the reverse complement.
GAGCCGAAGTTGGAGAAGGAGAGCATCGCCACCCGCGGCTCCAGCCCCAGCCGCCGCACGAACTGCGCGGCCAGCGTGGCGATCTCGGCCAGCGTCTCCGCGTCGGGCTCGATGTTCACCGTGGTGTCGGCGAAGAAGAGGATCTCGCGCTCCAGCACCATCATGTACAGCCCCGCCACGCGCCGCACCCCCGGCGCCGTGCCGATGGCCTGCAGCGCGGGGCGGATCGTCTCCGGGTAGTGCAGGTCCTCGCCCGCCACCAGCCCGTCGGCCTCGCCCTCGCGCACCATCATCAGCCCGAAGGTGATGGCGCGCCGCACCTCGCCGCGCGCGTCGGCCAGCGTCATCCCCTTGCGGTGGCGGCGCGCGTAGAGCGTCTGCGCGTAGCGCTCCAGCCGCTCCTCGTCGGCCAGGCGGTCCACGATGCGCACGCCCTCCAGCGGCACCCCCAGCGCCGCCGCCACGTCGCGGATGCGCTCGGGGCGGCCCACCAGGATGGGGCGCGCGATCCCCTCCCCCGCCACCAGCGAGGCCGCGCGGATGATGCGCTCGTGCTCGCCCTCGGGGTACACGATGGAGCGCGGGTCGTCGCGCGCCTGGCGCATGATGTCGCGCATCACCTCGCGCCCGCGCCCCAGCCGCGCCTCCAGCTCGTGGCGGTAGGCGTCGAGCTCGATGTGGCGCCGCGCCACCCCCGTCTCCATCGCCGCCTGCGCCACCGCCGGCGCCACCCAAAGCATGATGCGGCTGTCGAAGGGCTTGGGGATCAGGTAGTCGCGCCCGAAGCGCAGCCGCGCGTCGCCGTAGGCGTGCTCCACCGACTCCGGCACGTCGAGCCGCGCCAGCTCGGCCAGGGCGCGGGTGGCCGCCATCTTCATCGCGTCGTTGATGGCGCGCGCGCGCACGTCCAGCGCGCCGCGGAAGATGAAGGGGAAGCCGAGGACGTTGTTCACCTGGTTGGGGTAGTCCGTCCGCCCGGTGGCCATGATGGCGTCGCCGCGCACCTCGGCCACCTCTTCCGGGGTGATCTCCGGGTCGGGGTTGGCCAGGGCGAAGACGATCGGCCGCTCCGCCATCGAGGCCACCATCTCCCGCGTCACCGCGCCGCCCACCGAGAGGCCCACGAAGACGTCCGCGCCCGCCATCACCTCGGCCAGGGTGCGCATCGGCGTGGCCTGCGCGAAACGCGCCTTGTACGGGTCCATGTTCTCGGGCCTGCGGTCGGTGGTGATGACCCCCTGCCGATCGCACATGTAGATGTTCTCGCGCGCCACGCCGAGCGACACGTAGTGCTCGGCCGTCGACACCGCCGCCGCCCCCGCGCCGGAGAAGACGACGCGCACGCTGCCGATCTCCTTCTCCACCACGTCGAGCGCGTTCAGCAGCGCGGCGCCGGAGATCACCGCGGTGCCGTGCTGGTCGTCGTGGAAGACGGGGATGTCCAATTCCGCGCGCAGCCGCTCCTCGACCTCGAAGCAGGCCGGTGCTCCGATGTCCTCCAGGTTGATCCCGCCGAACGTCGGCGCGACCATCCGGCAGAAGGCGACCATCTCGTCGACGGTCTTCGCGTCGATCTCCAGGTCGAAGACGTCGATGTCGGCGAACCGCTTGAAGAGGAGCGCCTTCCCTTCCATGACCGGTTTCGAGGCCAGTGGGCCTCGGTTGCCCAATCCGAGGATGGCGCTGCCGTTGCTGATGACCGCGACGAGATTGCCGCGGGCGGTGTACTCGAAGGCGGTCAGTGGGTCGCGGGCGATCTCCAGGACCGCTTGCGCAACGCCCGGCGTATACGCGAGCGAGAGATCCCGTTGGGTGAGCGTCGGCTTCGTCGGCACGACCTGGATCTTTCCGGGTCGGCCGCCACGATGGTATTCGAGAGCGGCATCAGAATCGATCACGTCAGGGCTCCCAGCACACACGGTCGTCAGGCCGGCACTCTACACCAGGGCCGGCGCACCGGACCACTGACAGACGTCCCCACGTCAGCCGGCGACTGTCCCGTGCTAGAAGGGGCCTT
>JBJMPM010000152.1:0-2970 GCA_045803205.1 Longimicrobiaceae bacterium | reverse complement strand
GCACCACATCGTCTCCGACGGGTGGAGCATGGGCGTGCTCACCCGCGAGCTGGGCGCCCTCTACGGCGCCTTCCGCGAGGGGCGGCCCGATCCGCTCCCGCCGCTCGCGGTGCAGTACGCCGACTACGCCGCGTGGCAGCGCCGCTGGGTCGAGGGCGAGGTCCTTCGGGAGCAGGCGGAGTACTGGACGCAGGCGCTCGCCGGCGCTCCGGAGCTGCTCGAGCTCCCCGCCGACCGCCCGCGCCCGGCGCGGCAGGACTTCACCGGCGCCACCGTGGGCCTGATGCTGGGCGAGGCGCTGACGGCGGGGCTCAAGGCGCTCGGCGCGCGGCACGGGACCACGCTGTACATGACGCTCCTGGCCGGCTGGGCGGCGGTGCTCTCCCGCCTCTCGGGGGAGGACGAGGTGGTGGTCGGCACGCCCAGCGCCAACCGCGGCCGGGCGGAGATCGAGGGGCTGATCGGCTTCTTCGTCAACATGCTCCCCGTGCGCGTGGAGCTGTCCGACGCGCCGACGGTGGCGGAGCTGCTGGCGCGGGTGAGGGAGCGCGCGCTCGGCGCGCAGCAGCACCAGGACATCCCCTTCGAGCAGGTGGTGGAGCGGGTGCAGCCGGCGCGCAGCCTGGCGCACGCGCCGCTCTTCCAGGCGATGTTCACCTGGCAGAACGCCTCCGGCGGCGGCGGCGGGCTCCCCGGCCTCGGCCTCGCGCCGATGGGGCCGGCGGAACCGCCGGACAGGTCGGGCGCGGGACCGGTCGCGCCGGCACCGGCCCCGCAGGCGACGGCGCACGTCGACCTGTCGCTGACGCTCTGGGAGCAGGGCGGGAGGATCGCGGGGAGCGTGACGTACGCCACCGCGCTCTTCGAGCGGGCGACGGTGGAGCGCTGCGTCGGATACCTGGGCCGCGTGCTGGAAGAGTTGGCCGCGGGCGACGCGAAGCCGGTCGACCGGCTGGATCTGCTCTCCGCGGCCGAGCGGCGCCGGGTGGTGGTGGAGTTCAACGACAGGCGAGCGGAGTCCCCGCGCGAAGCGTTCGTGCACGAGCAGTTCGCGGCGCAGGCGGCGCGCACGCCCGGCGCGGCCGCGCTGGTGTTCGAGGACGAGGCGCTGAGCTACGCGGAGCTGAACGCGCGGGCGAACCGGCTGGCGCACCACCTCCGCGCCCTGGGCGTGGGACCGGAGGCGCGGGTCGGGATCTGCATGGAGCGGGGCCCCGGGATGGTGGTGGGGGTGCTGGCCGTGCTGAAGGCGGGTGGGGCGTACCTCCCGCTCGACCCCGCGTATCCCGGAGAGCGGCTGCGCTACATGCTGGAGGACGGCGCGCCCGCGGCGCTCCTCACCGAGCCCGCGCTGCGCCCCCTGTTCGCCGGCGCCACCCTCCCCGTGGTCGAGCTCGGGGCGCCGGGCGCGGCGTGGGACGAGCGGCCGGCCAGCAACCCGCCGCGGGACGGCCTGGAGCCCGGACACCTGGCGTACGTGATCTACACCTCGGGCTCCACCGGCCGTCCCAAGGGCGTGCGCGTGCCGCACGCGAGCCTCGGCGCCACGCTGGCCGTGGCGCGCGACGCGTTCGGGCTCGGCGCCGCCGACCGCGTGCCCTCGCTCGTCTCCTTCGCCTTCGACATCTGGCTGTTCGAGACGCTCCTCCCCCTCCTGGGCGGCGGCACCGTGCGGCTGGTGCCGCGCGAGCGGGTGCCGGACGTGCCGCGGCTGGTGGAGGACCTCGCCGGGTGCACCACGCTGCACGCCGTGCCGGCGCTGATGCGCCGCATCGTGGAGGAGGTCCGCGCCAGGCCCGAAGGGGTGCTGGGCACCCTGCGCCACGCCTTCGTGGGCGGCGACGCGGTCGCGCCCGACCTGCTGGAGGAGATGCGGGCGGCGTTCCCGGCGGCCGGGATCCACGTGCTCTACGGCCCCACCGAGGCGGCGATCATCTGCGCCGCGCACCGGCTGGGCGAGGAAGCGGCGTCGCGGCAGATGGTGGGGCGGCCGCTGGGGAACGCCGCGCTCTACGTGGTGGAGCCCGGGGGAGCGGTGGCGCCGGTCGGCGTCCCCGGGGAGCTGTGCCTGGGCGGCGCCAGCGTGGCGCGCGACTACCTGGGGCGGCCGGGGCTGACGGCGGAGCGCTTCGTCCCCGATCCCTTCTCGGCCCAGCCGGGGGCGCGGCTCTACCGCACCGGCGACCGGGTGCGGTGGCTGGCGGACGGGTCGGTGGAGTTCCTGGGGCGGACCGACTTCCAGGTGAAGATCCGCGGGTTCCGCATCGAGCCGGGTGAGATCGAGGCGCGGCTGGCGGAGCACCCGGAGGTGCGCGAGTCGGTCGTCCTGGCGCGCGAGGACGCGCCGGGCGAGAAGCGGCTGGTGGCCTACGTGGTCGGCGGCGAGGCCGCGTCGGCGGAGGCGCTGCGGGCGCATCTCTCGGAACGCCTCCCCGAATACATGGTGCCGGCGGCGTACGTGCGCCTGGACGCGCTGCCGCTGACGCCGAACGGGAAGGTCGACCGCAGGGCGCTTCCCGCGCCCGAGGGCGATGCGTTCCCCGCGCGCGGGTACGAGGCGCCGGTGGGGGAGACGGAGCAGGCGCTGGCCGAGATCTGGGCCGAAGTGCTGGGCGTGGAACGGGTGGGCCGCCACGACCACTTCTTCGAGCTGGGCGGCCACTCGCTCCTGGCCGTCCGCGTGATCTCGCGGGTGCGGCAGGTGCTGGGCGCGGAGGTGGGGATCGCCGACATCTTCGAGAAGCCGGTGCTCTCCACGCTCGCCCAGCACGTCGTCTACGCGCAGCTCGCCCAGTTCGACCCCGAGGAGCTCGCGCGCCTGGGCGCGCTGCTCGACGACGATTCCACCCCGGGGTGATCCCCCGGGGCGCAGCGAAACGGGGCCGGACGGCCCCGCTTCCGCCGCCCGCGGATACGACTCCGGCGGGCCCGGTCGGCCCGCTCACCACGACCATCGTTTTCGCCCCATGA
>JBJMPM010000104.1:0-10069 GCA_045803205.1 Longimicrobiaceae bacterium | reverse complement strand
CTACGCCGAGCGTATCCTCTCGATCAGCGCGACCTGTCAGCAACAAGGGATTCATCCGCTTGATTTCGTCGCACGCTCCATCGCTGCCCTCCGCGCCGGCACCCCTGCGCCGACAATCCTGCAGGGTGCCTGAACGGTTACGTCGCCGCTACAACAGCACACAGTCCGCCTTCGCGGACTTCAACGACGCAAGCTTTGATTCCGGATCACACAGAGGCACGGCGACACGGAGAGGCCACGTCTGTTTCCGGTCGGGAACGAGGCGTGTTCCCATTCCGGAACAGCAGGGGTTCCGCACCCGCCGTCCACATCTTCCAAACCGATGCAGAAGGGCGGTTTAGAAACGGCGCCGGAGTGGGTCGAAGCTTGCGACATGGCGAAGCACCAACCCGCCACCGGGCGCCAAGCTGACGTGGCCGCCGCCACACCGTAGTTCTTCTCCGTTCAGCGCCCGAAGCTCCGTAGCACCGCCCGCCGCCCGCCCCCGGGAATCTCTCTCCACATCCCACCGCCCCTCACGAGGCGCCGTTCACGCGGCGCCACGTCAGCGTTTGGGGGCTTCGCCCCAAGAACGCAGAGAAACAGAGAGCACGCAGAGAAACCAGCGATCGCTCTGCGTTCTCTCAGTTCCTCTGCGTCTCTGCGTGAGACGCTGTCAGGGTCGGCGCAGGTAGATGGCTGGGATCTCCACCGCCGCCGCCCCGCCCGCGGCCGGGACGGTGAAGCGCACCGCCGGCGGGTCGGTGCTCGCGCCCAGCGCACGGAGGGAGCTGGCGGCGACGGTCAGCGTGTACTCGCCGGCCGGGAGACGGGTGACGTAGAACTCGCCGTCGCTGAAGGTGACGGCGCGGCGCGGCTCGCGGTCGCCCTCGTGGCGGATCTCCACCGTGATCCCCCCCAGCGCCCCCGGCGTGCCCCGCCAGCGCACGCGGCCGGCCGCCTCGCGCGTGCGCAGCAGCGGCAGGTCGATGCGGGTGTAGGCGTTGGGCGTGGGGCGCAGCAGGTACTCCGGCACCGCCGGCGCCACGTCCGTCACCGTCAGGTTCAGCGTGTCGACCGCCACCTGCAGCACGGCGTAGGGGAGGAGCCCCCACGAGCGGTACTCGCCGCTGGAGTCCGACGCCGCGCGCTCGCCGCCCACCACCACGGGCACACCGGGCGCCGGGCGCTCGCCGGGGTCCATCACCCCGTTCCCGTTCTCGTCCAGGAACACCCGCCCCGCCACCCCGCCGCGCCCCATCGCCTCGAAGGGCGTCGCCTCCACCCCGCCGGCTCCCAGCGCCACCCCGCCGCCGGCGGAGAAGAAGGCGCCGCGGCGCGCCCCCTGGCTGAAGCCGTTGGCCTGCAGGTAGGCGCTGGGGGTGCGGGCGACGACCGCCAGCGCCAGCTCCGGCTCCTTCGTCTCCCCGTTCCACCCGGCGGAGAGGGAGACGTTGGCGCGGTCGCCGGGGCGGAAGGTGGCGCCCAGCAGCGCCGTCTGCACCCCCGCGGCCGTCCAGTCCACCCGCGAGCTCAGGTTGAGGTCGCGCAGGGAAGGGAATAGGTAGCGGGGGAGGAAGAGGTGCGCCTGCAGGGTGGCCACGTCGCGGGCCTGGAAGCCGCTCTCGAAGGCCGCGGTCACCTGCACCCGCCCGTAGCCGCTGGTCGCGGAGGTCTGCCAGGCGTCTACCGCCCCCGGCTCGCGGCCGCGGGTGCGCGCCTGCACGCTCACCAGCTGCCCCCGGCCGGGGAGCCCCAGGCGCAGCGTCCACGCGCCCTCGGTGAACCACTGCGGCGCGGCCAGGGTGCTGAAGCCCTCCTGCCGCTTCCATCCCCCCGCCACCCGCCATCCCCCCCAGCGGTCGTAGCGCTGCAGCGCCAGGTGCACGAAGCTGCCGGCGCGGGCGCGCGCCTCCACGCTGAGCGCCGGCCACGGGTTCCACACCAGCAGCCCGTACGGGTGCGTCTCGGCCGCGCTGTCGCGGTGCACCGTCTCGTCCACCCCCGCGCCCAGGGTGAGGGTGCGCGAGACGCCGCGGCGCAGGTCGGCGTAGCCGTAGGCGCGGCAGTCGTCGGTGCGGCAGGCGCCGGCCCCCGCGTACCAGCGCCACTCCCCCGCCGGCACCTGCACCGCGGGGACCAGGAAGACGAGCTCCTCGGTGCGCTCCTGTCCGGCGGGGCCGAGCATCCGCACGCGCACGGGCGTGGTGCCGTACCCCACCGGCGTGGGCACGGGGTCGCGCGAGCCGGGGGTGGAGACGCCCACCAGGTACTCGCCCTGGTACACCTCGTACTCCCACCCGGCGGGGACCACGGGGCGGATCAGCGCCTGGCCGAAGAAGCGGGGGGCGTAGACCGGCTCGTTGCTCGCGGCGACGCCGAAGAAGGGGCGGGTGAGGAGCCCGTCGCTCAGCACGTCGCCGAGCTGGAGCTGGCGGATGCGCGTCGAGCGCGGGAAGCCGCGCTCGTAGGTGACGAAGGGATCCACCAGCCCGGCACCCTGGACGTCGTCGAAGCGCGCGGCACCGCCGCCCTCGATCGACCCGCCGAGGAGCGCCGCCCCCAGCGCGGCCCGGGCGCGCCCCTGGAAGCCCGTGTCGCCCCAGTCGCCGGAGACGCCCCAGCTCGCGGTCCATCCCCCGTTCCGTGCCGGATAGGGGACGTCCGGCTCCGCGGCCTGCAGGAGCGCGCCGCCGCCGGAGCGCAGCCCCCCTTCGCGGCGGGCCGCGTCCTGCGCGCGCCGCACGGCGGGGAAGTCGGTGCGGCCGGCGAAGAGGATGCTCACGTTCTCCCACTCCACCGACACCTCGGCGGCGAGGACGCGGCCCAGCGCGCCGGGGGAGAGGTACACCTCCCGCTCCCGCCGCAGCCACTCCGCGGCGGGGACGGTGAAGGTGGCGCGGCCGGAGGAGACCTCGCGGCGGGAGAGGGAGATGCGCGTGCTCCAGACGCCGGGGGGCCACTGCAGCGCCAGGGTGTCGCCGTGGTCCTCGACGGGGATCTGCAGGTAGTCGAGCGCGGCGCGCAGCGGCACCAGCGGCTGGCCGCGCGGGTCCAGGAGCACGGAGACGGTGCGGCTCTCCGCGAGCGCGGTCAGCCGCAGCTCGAAGAGGCCTTCTTCCTGGGCGTGGAGGGGGGCCGCGAGGAGCGCGGCGAGGACCGGCAGGAGGGCGCCCGCGCGCCGGACGGAGCGGGGCATGGCGCTAGTTGAGGACCGCGACCGTGATCCGCAGCGGGGCCGAGTAGGTGCCGGGCTTCAGCGAGCCCGCGGGGACGGTGAGCTGCCCGCCGATGTAGATGTCGAAGGCGAAGACGTGGTTCTGCGGCACGTTGTTGGGCAGGTCCACCACCATCGGCGTGCTGGTGTACTGCGAGGGGTTGAAGTTCGACTGCGCCACGCCGCAGACGCCGGGGGTGCCGTTGGTCTGGTTCCAGACGCAGAGCCACCCGTACTGGGTGCCGTTCCAGCTCACCGCCATGGTGGAGGTGCCGTTGGCGAGCTGCGCGGGGAGGGTGAGGGTCACCCCGTAGCGCACCGTCTTGGCCAGGTTGCCGATGCGCGCCGCGGCGGACCAGGTGCCCACCGGGTACGCCGGCTGCGCGGGCACGCTCACCACCTGCCCCGGGCTCACGTTGCCGAAGTACAGGTCGCGCGTGGTGGTGAGCAGGATGGGCGGCGGGGCCACCAGCACGCTGGCGGTGACCGTGGCCTTCCACTGCGGCGGCGTGGCCTGCGCCGCCGCGCGCGCGGCCGCCCCCGGCGCCGCCAGGAGCAGCACCGCGAGAGCCAGGGCCGGGAGCGCGCCGCGCAGCCTCATGTGACGGGGATGCGCTGGTCGACGGGTGCGGCGGGAAGGGCCCCGCCGGCGGGAAGGTCCTCGCGCTCGGTGTCGATGTGGATGCGCACCGACGCGGGCGCCGCCGCGCCGGCCGCCACCGGGAAGGTGAGCCGCCGGCGCATCCCGCGGTAGACGGCCACGTCGTCGTACAGGGTGGTGAGCACGGTGCCGCGCGCATCCAGCAGCTCGGCGCGCATCCGGCCCAGGAAGGCCGCGTTGCCGGTGCGCGCCAGGTCCACCTGGAGCTGCACCCCGTCGGCGGTGCGGCGGGCCGAAGCGGAGGTGACGCTCACGCCGGTGCGCAGGTCGCCCTTCCGGTAGTTGGCGGCCATCACCAGGGTGGTGGTCACGTTGAGCTGCAGCCGCACGTCGCCCTGCGTCTGCTCGATGGGCGGCTGCCCGCCGCGCGAGGAGATCAGCAGCCGCGCCCAGTACTCGCCGTCGGCCAGCCCCGCGGGGGGCTCCACCAGGACGCGCACCACCTGCCGCTGCCCCGGCTGCAGCAGGAGGCGGCGGGGGAAGGCGCGCATCCACGCCAGCGCCGAGGGCTCGCCCGCGGCGGGCTCCTTCGAGAGCGGCACGGATACGTTCCCGGCGCTGTCGGCCTGCGGGTACCCGTAGGAGAAGTCGATGGTGATCTCCTCGGGGAGGGTGCCGGGGTTGTAGAGGGTGAGCACGCCGGTGCGGGTGCGGCTGTCGATGTAGAGCGCCGTGGGGCTCACCGACACCGCGTGCGCCGGGCGCGCGAGCCCCGCCGCCAGCGCGAGCGCGGCGGCGGCGATGCGGGCCGGGCGGGCCGCGCGGAAGCGTCGGGTCGGGTCGAAGAGCTGCATCACGCCTGGGCTCGAGAGTACTCCGTCAGGTGGCCGGGTTGGCCACCACCACCGTCACCGTGATCCCGGCGGTGTACGCGCCGGGGGGCTGCCGCGGGCCGGGCTCGGCCGAGCCGCCCAGGTACACCGTGGCCCCGCCGCTCCCCGGGGGGATGGCGAAGGACACCGGCTGCGACGGGTCGAACACCAGCACCCGCCCCGAGCCGGGGAAGGTCACCCGCCCGTCCGCGGGGCCGAAGCGCAGCGGGAGCGGGCGCGCGCCGGGCCCGTCCACCAGCGCGGGCGGGAGCTCGAAGGTCACCGAGACCTGGCCGCTCCCCACCAGCTCGATGACGGCGCGGCGGCTCCCGTCGAGCGGGCTGATCACCGTGGGGATCCCGGAGGAGAGCACGCCGAAGCGCAGCCCCTGCACGGGAAGCACGGAGACCGTGCCCTGCGCCGATGCAGGGCACGGACCGGCGAAGAGGGCGGCGAGCGTGGCCAGCAGCCACGCCCCCGCCCCCCGGCGAAGCGCCGGAAGACCGGTGCGCTCCGCCACGGCCGTCAGTTCGAGGCCGTGAAGGTGAAGTCGATGTCGCCCGTGAAGGTGCCGATGCCCGCCGCGGCGCTGCCGGTCACGGTGCCGCCGACCAGCACGTAGGTGTTCTGCGTGGTGCCGGGGGTCGAGGCGTTGAACGAGAAGGTCGCGCAGCTCCCGACGGCGGTGCCGGTGCCGCCGCTGCTGGCGGCCGTGGCGCAGGTGGCCGCGAAGGCCAGCGTGTTGCCGCTGGTCGCGTTGGTGAGCACCGTGGGCACCGTGGCGGTCACGCTCACGTTCGAGTTGTGCGCAACCAGCACCTGGCCGAGGCCGGCGGTGGCGAGCCCGGAGAGCGAGGCCTGGCTGCCGCCGCTCGAGGCGAGCGTGGAGCTCGCGCCCATCGCCAGCGTGCCGAACTTGAGCTGGTTCGTGGTGGTGGCGGTCAGGCTGGCCTGCACGGTGGCGCTCGCGGTCACGGTGGCCGAGGCCTGCGCGTGCGAGACGGCGGGAACGGCGGCCAGCGCGAGCGCGGCGAGGCTCAGGGCGAGCTTCTTCATGGGTCTAGCTCCGGTTGTGTTGGAGGAGAGAAAGAACCTGCTGAGTGCGGAAGGTGCACGGGCAGTCGACCGCCTTCTGAGGCAACGCGCGTGCCCTGCCGCATCCGTGGGGAAGTCGAACAGTGGCAACAATTTATCTCAAATCTCCCCAATCTGTCCATCCATCCCCATGTTCCCATTCGGCAACGCGCTTTGTTCCCGATCGGGAACAAAGCGCCCGATTCCGCCGTCTCGCCAGCGATCTGGCGCTGTCGGCGGACGGGCGGATTCGCACGCTGCACGGGTGCGTGCACTCTGCAACGGAAAAGCGTTTCACGCAGAGACGCAGAGTCGCAGAGAGAGATTAGTGGGGTCGAACCGCGGCGAGCGCGGCCACGGCGGCGGCGTTCTCGTCGGCGGTGTTGTAGAAGTGGGGGGAGATGCGCACGTAGCCGGCGCGGTGGTCGACGATGATCCCCTGGTCCGCCAGGCGGCGGACGGCGCCGGGGGCGTCGGCGTGGCGCACCATCACGATCCCCGAGCGGCGCGCCGGGTCGCGCGCGATCTTCAGCTCGAAGCCGGCGTCGTCGAGGCGGGCGACGAGGTCCTCGGTGAGCGCGCGGATGCGGGCGAACGCCTTCGCCGGCTCGGCGGCGGCGAACATCTCCATCCCCCCCAGCGCCGTGTAGACGGTGGGGACGGCGGGGGTGCCGAGGGAGAAGCGCCCGGCGTCTTCGCGCAGCTCCAGCGCGTCGACGCGGAAGGAGAACTGGTCCGCGGCGCCGAACCAGGAGACGGTGGTGGGGCTCAGCGTCGGCACCACTTCCTCGCGCACCCAGAGGTAGGCGAGCCCGGGCCCGCCGAGGAGCCACTTGAGCGGCCCGGCCACGTAGACGTCGGCGTCGAAGGCGCGCGGGTCCACCGGGATCTGCCCGGCGGCCTGGTAGCCGTCGACCAGGAAGAGCGCGCCGGCGTCGCGCGCGGCCTTCGCGATGGGCGCCAGCTCCTGCACGTAGCCGGTGCCGTAGAAGACGTGGCTGGTGGCGACCAGCGCCGTGCGCTCGTCGACGTACTCCGCCCAGCGCGCGGGGTCGACGCCGATGCCGTCGTCGCTGGGAACGCGCACCACCTCCACGTCGCGGCGGGCGAGCCACTGGTAGACCAGGGTGGGGAAGTCGAGGTCGGCGACGACGACGCGGTTGCGCTTCGAGTAGTCGATCCCCGAGGCGATGGAGGAGAGCGCGCCGGAGACGCTGGGCGAGAGCGCGACCTCGCTCCTGCGCGCGTTCCAGAACCAGGCGACGCGGTCCAGCAGGTCGCCGATGCGGCCCATCCACAGCTCGTACCAGGCGCTGGCGCCCAGGGTGTTCCAGAGCGCCTGGTACTCGCCCAGGTACCCCATCGACCGGTTCGACAGCGCCCCCAGCGAGCAGGAGTTGAGGTAGGTGCGGGTGCGGAGGATGGGGAACTCGCTCCGCAGCGCCTCGAGCTCGGGATGGGGAATGGCGCTCACGAAGCCACCTCGGGGACCGCGGCGGCGGCATCGCCGCCCGGTGCTTCGCGGTTGAGCTCGTCGAGGGTGTCGACGGCGCGGCGCAGGTGGGGGATGACGATGGAGCCGCCGACCACGAGGCCGACGTTGAACGCCTCGAGGAGCTGCTCGTCGGTGACGCCCACCTCCTTGCAGCGGACCAGGTGGTAGGTGATGCAGTCGTCGCAGCGCAGCACCATCGAGGCGACGAGGCCGAGCAGCTCCTTGGTGGGGACGTCGAGCGCGCCGGCCTCGTAGCAGCGGCTGTCGAGGGCGAAGAAGCGCTTGATCTCCAGGTTGCCCGCTTCGAGGATGCGCGCGTTCATGCGCTCCCGGAAGGTGCGGAACTCTTTGAGCCGGTCGGCCATGGTTCTTTCCAGGGTCGGAGGGAGCGGGCAACCTGCGCCTCCTCCGCCGTGGCGTCAAGAACGGCAACCGGCAGGCTCTCACAGAGGCCACAGAGGTCACAGAGGAACTGCGCTCCTTCCTCTGTGACCTCTGTGGCCTCTGTGAGAGATATTTCTGTAGAAGCTTCAGGAGCGCTCCTCCATCCTCCGCACCGCGAAGTTCGTAACCCGCTGGAGCCCGTCTTTCAGCCGATCGGCGCCGAAGTTGATCAGCAGCCCGACAGGAAGGTTAAGCAGCCTCAGGTAGGTGAGCACCTGCTTCATGTGAACCGGCGCCAGCTTTTCCACGGACTTGAGCTCTACCACCACTGCATGCTCGACGAAGAGGTCCACCCGCAGGCCATCGTCGAACACGTGCCCTTCGAACTCGAACGAGACCGCCTTCTGCCGCTCCACGTGCAGCCCGCGGTCCTGCAGCAACCCGGCGAGCACAGTTTCGTAGACCGATTCCAGCAGCCCGGGACCGAGCCGGCTGTGGAGGCGGTACGCGACGTCGACGATCTCGCCTGTGATCTCGTTGGTCGTACGCATCGTTCGGGTCCGTTGATCGGGACGGCGGGGCAGCATTGAATGAAGGGCGCCGGGATGCCTGAAAAGAAAGGGCATTGACCGTTCTTGTGGTGGCGGAATACTGGCGGCACGAGTGGAATTTGCTCAAGCCTTCTGTTTTCCAGGGCTGGCGCTTTTCGCCCGCCGAGCGAGATTGCAGCGCAGTTCCCGACCGCCACACCCCTCCTGGCCGCCCCCACGTGATCTCCCCATCCGTACCCGAGGCCGCCGAGACGATCTCCGCCGGCGAGGAACGCTTCGAGCGGGCACGCAACCGCGCGGGCGTGGTGCTGGCGCCGCTGGTGTTCGCCGCGCTCCTGCTCGCGCCGCTGGGCGGGCTGAAGCCCGAGGCGCACCGCCTGGCCGCGGTGATGGCCGCGGTGGTGGTCCTCTGGATCACCGAGGCGCTGCCGATGCCCGCCACCGCGCTACTGGGCTCGGCGGCGTGCGTGGTGCTGCGCGTCGCGCCGGCGAAGGAGGTGTTCGCGCCGTACGCGGACCCGCTGATCTTCCTCTTCATCGGCTCGTTCGTCATCGCCCGCGCCATCTTCCTGCACGGCCTCGACCGGCGGGTGGCGTTCACGGTGCTGACGCTCCCCGGCATCGGCGGCCGGCCGTCGCGCGTGCTCCTGGCCTTCGGCGCGGTGACGGCGCTCCTCTCGGCGTGGATGTCGAACACGGCGACCACGGCCATGATGTTCGGCATCGGCCTCTCCATCCTCTCGGTGATGGGGACCCGCGAGGGCGGCCGCCCCGCGATCGACCCGCGGTACGCCACGGGGCTGATGCTGATGACCTCGTTCGCCGCCTCCATCGGCGGGCTGGCCACGCCGGTGGGCACGCCGCCGAACGTGATCGGCATCGGCTTCATCCGCGAGCTGGTGCGCGAGGAGATCACCTTCTTCGAGTGGATGACCGTCGGCGTGCCGGTGGTGGTGGTGCTCTTCGCGGCGCTCTACCTCTACCTGAACGCGTTCTCGCCCGCGGGGGTGAAGACGCTGGGCGCCGGCGCCGAGCTGATCCGCCGCGAGCGGGCCGCGCTGGGCCCGTGGACCCGGGGGCAGAAGTCGGTGACGGCGGCGTTCTGCGTGACCGCGGCGCTCTGGATCACGCCGGGGCTGGTGGCGCTCTTCGGCGGGGAGACGGGTGGGCTCTACCGGGAGATGAGCGCGCGCGTCCCCGAGGCCGCGGCGGCGCTGCTGGGGGCGCTGCTCCTCTTCGTGCTCCCCGGCCGTCCGGGCGAGCGGGCGATCTCGTGGGAAGAGGCGGCGCGCATCGACTGGGGGGTGATCCTGCTCTACGGCGGCGGGTTCGCACTGGGCGTGCTCTCGTTCCAGACGGGGCTGGCGGAGGCGGTGGGGCGCGGGCTCACCGCGCTCCTCCCGCTGCACGGGCAGTTCGGGCTGCTGGTGGCCTCGGTGCTGATGGCGGTGCTCCTCTCGGAGACCACCTCGAACACGGCGTCGGCCAACATGGTGGTCCCGGTGGTGATCTCCATCGCCACCGCGTCGGGGATGGACCCCTTCGCGCCCGCGCTGGGCGCCACCATGGCGGCGAGCCTGGGCTTCATGCTCCCCGTCTCGACCCCCTGCAACGCCATCGTCTACGGCTCCGGCTACATCCCGCTGATGCGCATGGTGCGCTACGGGCTGATCCTGGACCTGATCGGCATCGTGGTCATCATCGCCGCCGTCTCGCTGCTGGGGCCGCTGCTGCGGTGAAAACGGCGAACGGCGGGTCTCATACCAAATCCGCCTGAACACCTGGTGTTGAACGCACCTCAAACAAACGACGTCATCCTGAGGCCGTCCATGCTGTAACCATCGTCTGCGGAATAACTTGCAGGCCGAAGGATCTATAACCGCGTCAGCACGTGAG
>JBJMPM010000086.1:0-14272 GCA_045803205.1 Longimicrobiaceae bacterium | reverse complement strand
ACGCCTGGATCCTCTCCCGGATGGACGCCTCCCGCAGCGTCGCGGCCATCGCGGCCGAGGCCGCCGAGCGCTTCCCCGGGCAGCTGAGATCGCTCCCCGAGGCGCTCGCCCGGGTCGGCGAGCTGGCCGAGCGCTACGCGGACCGTACTTCCCGGTAGCCGCTCCCTCCTACCCCCGGTACCGCTTCAGCACCCGCAGCGGCCGCGCGAGCGCGCTCCCCAGGCCCGGGCGCGGCACCTCCCCCGTGTCGGGCACGCCCGCGTGGCGCAGCGCGGCCAGGGCGAACCGCAGCCGGTCGCGGTAGCGCGGCCGCAGCGCGAGCTGCCCCAGCACGTACGACCGGCCGCCGAACTCCTCCAGGAAGAGCTCCGCCGCCACCCGCGCGGCCAGGCGCCGTACGCCGGGCGTCGCCGGGAGGTGCTCGGCCAGCCCGCGCCGGCAGGGCGCCCCGAGCATGTGCTCGGCGAGCAGGAGGCTCACCCGCAGCGCTTCCTCGCACCGCCACTCGCGGGCCCGCTCCACCACCTCCGGCCACTCGTGGGGCCTCACCTGCGCGGCGAGGCGCACCATGCACACCACCGCGTCGAGCGACGACCACATCGCCTTCGAGGAGTGGATGGCGAGGGCGAGCAGGTGGTCCCGAACCGAGAGCGCCTGCACCCGTCGGCCGCGGATGTCGAGCGTCTCCGCGCGCTCCCAGAGGCCGGTGAGCTCCTCGTTGAAGCCGAAGACCGCCTTCCCGAAGCGCCAGTGGACCTCCACCAGCACGTTGTCGCGGCGGTAGCGGAGGTGGTGCCCGTCGCGCAGCAGCGCCGCGCGCTCGGCGGGCGAGGCGGAGAGCTCCTGGAAGCCGGCGCGCACCAGCGCGGCGTCGGCCGCGGCGAGGTCTTCCTTGCGGACCACCAGGTCCAGGTCGCTGTAGTCCCGCAGCGACGCGTCGCCGTAGGCCTGGATGGCCAGCGCCGGGCCCTTGTAGGCGAGCGACGCCACCCCGGCTTCGGCGAGGATGCCCGTGACGTCGGCGAGCGCGCCGGCGAGGTCGAGCGCGCGCACCGCGTTCTCCATGAACGCCGCGCGCAGCGGGGTGAACGAGGAATGGGCGGCGGCGCCGTTGGCCGAGGCCACGCGCCGGCTCAGGTAGGGGAGCATTCCGTGCCGCCACGCGAGCGGCACCAGGAGATCCGGATCGGCGTCCAGCAGGCTCGCCACCGGCGGCTCCGCCGCGCTCCCCGCGAGCGCGCACGCGCACTGCACCACGACGCGCTGCTCCCGGCTCAGCGCGGAACCCGTGAACACCTTGTCCGGGCGGAACGTCCGGACCCCCGCGACGGTGCCGTTGCGGGAAGGCGTGTGAAGAGGAGGCGGGGCGGCTGCTTCCAGGGTTCGAGCCATCGACGCGGTGTGGCGCTGTGCGGGAAGGTGTGATGCAGGACCGGCCGTGGCGAGCACGCGCGGTGGAGCGGTGGAGAGGAGCCACGCTCACGCGCGCCAAAGAACACAACCCTGTACGACTATCCGTAAAGCGTTGCTGCAGTTCGGCTTCCAGCCCAGGACCGCACTCGGCCCTTTGCAGCAGTCGTGGTGACTCCGTGCAAAGGACCCGGTCCAATGCCGAAAAGCCTGGGAAATTGAAAGGGCGGCTTGGTGGGAGTGCCGAAAAGTGATTGCGACTCCAGGCCGAAAGAAGTCAGGCGATCACTGTTTCCGTCCATCAATGAATATCAGATGTTCCAGGAGAAAGCAATATATGGGCGGCCACTATATTTCTTTGCACATCTTTTGCAAAACGACCGTTTGGGATTTACCCGCGAACTGAACAGGTGCCGGATCAGGGCCGGATCCCGAGGACGCCCATCTGCCGGGCGGAGGAGCCGCCGCGGTGGGAGAAGAAGTCGGGCGGGCCGCAGCGGGTGCAGTGGGCGGAGACGGTGACGTTCTCCGGGCGGAGACCCAGCGCGAGCGCGCGGCCGGCGATGGCGGCGCGCACATCGATGGGCGCTCGAGACGAAGGAGGATCGCGGTCGGGGTGGATGGCGGCGTGCACCTCGGGGCCCACCTCGTAGCAGCGGCCGCAGATGGCGGGGCCGCAGTGCAGGTGAAGCGCGGCGACGTCGGACCCGTCCGCGGCGAGGCGGCGGATGCCGCGCCCGGTGATTCCCGCCGCGGTGCCGCGCCAGCCGGAGTGGAGGAGCGCGACGGCGCGGCGGACGGGGTCCACCACCGAGACGGGGACGCAGTCCGCCACGCCGACGGTGAGGAGGAGGCCGGGGCGCGCGGCGAGGTGGCCGTCGAAGCCGTCCATCACCAGCACGCCCGGCGCGCAGGCCCCTGCGTGCACCCAGAGCTCGGCGCCGTGCACCTGGCGCGAATGGGCGATGGTCGTCATCCCCGTGGCCGCCAGCAGCGCCCGCCAGCGGTCCAGCACCTTCCCCACCGGCTGCGCGCCGGAGAGGCCCAGGTCGAAGGGCTCGTCTCCCCTCCCCCGCCCCGTGGTGCCCTGCGCCAGCCATGGAAACGCGTCGCGCCACTCCGGGTGCACCCGGAGCGGCACGTCGCCCCCCGCCGGCTCCTCCGCGACCTCGCGCGCGGCTGCCGTCACCCGCCCGCTCCCGAGCCCACCGGGGGCGGCCCCGCGCCGGCGTCGAGCAGGCGCGGGGGGCCGCCGCCCTCCAGGCGCTCCACGCGCAGGCGCAGCGCCTCCAGCTCCGCGCGCAGCGCCTCGAACTCGCGGCGCGGCACCACGTCGAGCCGGTCGCGCACCTCGTCGAAGGCGCCCTGGGCGCGGGAGAGGGCGCCGGTGAGCGCCTCCTTCGCGCGCTCGGGGCGCAGGTCGTTGCGCGCCGCGGCCTCGTCGATGGTCTCCTCGATCGCCTCCTTGAAGGCGGTGAGGATGCCGATCCCCGCCCGCAGCCCCTCGCCGATGCCGGAGCGGGCGCGCTGCTCCTCGCTCATCGCCTCATCCTCCGCTCGAAGACGAACCGCAATGGTCTCATACCACCTCCGACAAACGACTGTGCATTCATGGAGACCAGCACAGGCGGGTCTCACACGGAGTCAACGGAGTCAACGGAGGACTGCCGGGCTTTTCCGCTGACTCCGTTGACCCCGTGTGAGTCCATTCTGTTGGTCGAATGCACATTCAATCAACAGAAATGGTATCATGCACGTACCCGAGCCCGGAAAAAACCACCTCACGCAGAGACGCGGAGACGCGCAGAGAGAGACACCGGACCTCTCCGTGGCTCTGACGTCTCCGCGTGAGACGCAGTTTCCACGTTCAGCTGCGCGAGTCGGCGCGCTGGATGTCGGCGCCGAGCGCCCGCAGCCGCTCGTCCACCCGCTCGTAGCCGCGCTCGATCTGGGCGATGTTGTAGATGTGGCTCTCGCCCTCGGCCCCCAGCGCGGCGATCAGCAGCGCCATCCCGGCGCGGATGTCGGGGCTCTCGACGGTGCCGCCGCGCAGCTTGCTGGGGCCGATCACCAGCACCCGGTGCGGGTCGCAGAGCACCAGCCGCGCGCCCATCGCCACCAGCTTGTCGGCGAAGAACATGCGCGACTCGAACATCTTCTCGTGGATCAGGATGGTGCCGCGGCACTGCGTGGCCGTCACCAGCGCGATCGAGGTGCAGTCCGCCGGGAAGGCGGGCCACGGCCCGTCGTCGACCTTGGGGATGTGCCCGCCGATGTCCTGGTGGACCTCCATCTCCTGGTCGCCGGGGATGAACAGGTCGTCGCCGCGGATCTCGCAGCGCACCCCCAGCCGCTCGAAGCCGATGAGGGTGCTGTCCAGGTGCTGCACCGCCGCGTCGACGATGGTGATCTCGCCGCGGGTGACGGCGGCCAGGCCGATGAACGAGCCCACCTCGATGTGGTCGCTGGTCACGCGGAAGCGCCCGCCGCGCAGCCGGTCGGCGCCCTCGATGGTGAGGGTGCCGCTGCCGATCCCGTCGATGCGCGCCCCCATCCCCACCAGCATGTGGCAGAGGTCCTGGACGTGCGGCTCGGCGGCGGCGTTGCGGATGCGGGTGGTGCCCCTGGCCAGCGAGGCGGCCATGGCGGCGTTCTCGGTGCCGGTCACGCTCGGCTCGTCGAGGAACATGTCGGCCCCGCGCAGCCCGTCGGAGGCCACGCGGAAGCCGCTCGCGTCGTGCTCGAAGCGCGCGCCGAGCTTCTGGAAGGCCAGGAAGTGCGTGTCCACCCGCCGCCGGCCGATCACGTCGCCGCCCGGGGGCGGGAGGTTCATCCCCCCGGTGCGCGCGAGCATGGGCCCGGCCAGGAGGATGGAGGCGCGGATGCGGGCCGCGGCGGCCGCGTCGAGCTGGCGGTGGCCGACGTTGGCGGCGCGCACGCGCACCTCGTTGTCGCCCACCCACTCGGTCTCGGCGCCGAGCGCCTCGAGCAGGTCCATCAGGGTGAGCACGTCCTTGATCCGGGGGACGTTCTCCAGGAAGACGTCCTCGTCGGTCAGGAGCGTGGCGGCCAGCATGGGCAGGGCCGCGTTCTTGTTCCCGGCGGGGCGGATGGAACCCTTCAGGCGGGTCCCGCCCCGGGCGACGAACTTGGGCACTGGCTCTCCGGAAACTCTGAACGTGGAAGACGCACGGCGCGCCGGGGCTCTTCCCCTGGTGCGCCGGGCCGTCGATGTGGCGAGCGGGCGGGCACGCGCAAGAGTCGTGCGCGTCTCCGCCTCCCCCGCCCGCGCCACCGGAGCGGTGGGGGACGCCAAGCTAGCGCCCCGCCCCGGCGGGCGCAAAAGGGCGCGAGAACGCAGGCGGCGCCTTGGGTTTGCTTGACACCTTGCGCCGCGTGTGCATCTTCACTTTCCCGGCCGGTGCGGCGCGCGGTCGGGTACTGAAGTGCCTAGTGCCTAGTGCCTAGTGCCTAGTGCCTAGTGCCTAGTGCCTAGTGCCTAGTGCTGAGTGCTGAGTGCTGAGTGCTGGAGGGATGACGCTCTCGCGGGATCGACGAGTGAACGTGGCGGATTCGGCATGAGCGGCTTTCCGGCGGAGGGGCTGCGGCTGCGGGTGGAGCAGCTCGCCCCCGCGTTCGGCGACGTGGAGGCGAACCTGGCGCGGATCGCCGCCGCGCAGGCGGACGCCGCGCGCGACGGGGTGCACCTGGTGGTGACGCCGGAGCTCTCGCTCACCGGCTACGACCTGCGCGACCGCGTCCACGCGCTGGCGACGCCCGCCTCGGACGAGCCGCTCCCCGCGCTCGCATCCGGGCCGGACGTGATCGTCGGGGCGATCGAGCGCGACGCGGCCCTGGTGCCCTTCAACGCCGCGCTGCACCTGCGCGCCGGGCGCGTGCTCCATCGCCACCGCAAGGTCTATCTGCCGACCTACGGGATGTTCGACGAGGGGCGGTGGTTCGGGCGCGGCGACCGGGTGCGGGCGTACGACGCGGGCGGCGGATGGCGCGTCGGGCTGCTGGTGTGCGAGGACCTCTGGCACCCCTCGCTGGCGTACCTGCACGCGACGGCCGGCGCGCACCTGGTGATCGTGCAGGCCGCCGCGGTGGGGCGCGGGAGCTGGGCCGGCGGCGAGGGCGGCGGGCGGTTCGCGAGCTGGCCGGCGTGGGAGCACCTGGCGCGCGCGGCGGCAGTGGCCTACGGCATCTACGTGGTGGTCTGCAACCGCGTGGGCGTGGAGGGGCCGTTCGTCTTCGGCGGCGGCTCGTTCGTGGCCGGGCCCGGCGGCGAGATCGTGGCCCGCGCGGACGACCTGGCGGAGGACCGGCTGACCGTCGATCTCTCGCTTTCCTCCGTCGCCGGCGCGCGCCGCCCGTACGCGCACGCGCGGGACGACGACCCGCGGCTGGTGCAGCGCGAGCTGGCGCGGCTGGCGGAGGAGGGAGGATGACGGAGGGCCGCGCGGGGCGCATCGGCGAGATCGTGGGCGCGGTGGCGAGGCAGGCGCTGGCGGACCGCGGCGCGGCGCGCATCGCCCTGCTGGACGACGGCGGGCCCGAGGCGGAGCTGGCGGCGCGGCTGCTCGCGGCGGCGGTGGGCGCGGAGCGCGTCGTCCGCGTCACCGCGGGCGACGGCGAGGTGGAATCCCTCTTGCACCTTGCGCCCGCGGGCGATGCGGAGCGCGCGCGCGACGAGGTGCGGCGGATGCGCGCGCGGCTGGCGGCGGACGCCATCCCCGCGCACCCGGCGAACAAGACGGCGCTGCTGCTGGGCGGCGAGCTTCCGCCGGAGCCGCTCCTCCCGCTCGGCGACCTGTGGGCCTCGGAGGTGGCGGAGCTCGCGGGCGGCTGGTCCGCTCCGGCGGAGGTGCAGCGCATCGCCGCGCTGGCGGGCGGGGTCGAGGCGCTCGACACGGCGCTCCGCGCCTGGGCCGACGGGCGCGACGCAGCGGCGCTCGGCCGGCTCCCCGCGGAGGCCGCGGACGCGGTGGCGCGGGCGCTGTCGCTGGGACGCGCATCGCGGCTGCACCCGCGCATCGTCCCGAAGATCAGCACGCGGACGCTGACGATCGATCTGTTCGAGTGATGAACAGAAGTGCCTAGTGCCTAGTGCCTAGTGCCTAGTGCCTAGTGCCTAGTGCCTAGTGCCTAGTGCCTAGGAACGGCAGGAGATCTGGGAGCTCGACGCGGCCGCGGCGCCCTCTCCCTTGCGCCTTAGAGCGCAATTCCCTCTCCCGTACCGGGAGAGGGGGGCGGACGCGGCGGTGGTGAGGCCTGCGAAAGAACGTGCGAAATCGGCGGTGGCGCTGCCGGTGGGAAGTCGCGCAGGCGTTGAGGGATTCAACCTCTCCCGGGACGGGAGAGGTGGCGAGCCTAGGCGAGCCGGAGAGGGCGCTGAGCCGCGGGCGCGCTCCGAGCCAGCACCTGGCACTAGGCACTAGGCACTAGGCACTAGGCACTAGGGACTTGGCACTGCGGTTACCACCCTGACCCGAGACGCCGCTTGACCATCCTCCTCCTCCAGGCCGGCGCCGTGCGCGACACGGTCATCTACGTGCAGCAGAAGCCCGGCTGGCAGCAGTGGATCGAGGCGCTCGCCGCGGTCGCGCAGATCGTGCTGGCCATCGCGCTGCTGGCGGTGGGGATCGGCGTGCTCGTCGCGGCCATGAAGGTGAAGGCGCTGATCAAGAAGGTGGAGGAGCAGGGGCAGAAGCTGCGCGTGGACCTGGCCCCCGCCATCCGCAACGTGACGCTGGTGAGCGAGAACGCCGTCTCCGTCAGCAAGTCGGTGCGCGGCGACGTGGACCGCCTCTCCGCGGGCGTGACCGCGGCCACGGAGAAGCTGAAGGACGCCGCGGAGGTGGCGGAGCAGCGCGTCGGCGAGTTCAACGCCCTCATCGGCGTGGTGCAGGAAGAGGCCGAGGAGCTCTTCATCGGCTCCGCGGCGGCGCTGCGCGGGGTGCGGGCGGGGACCGAGACCTTCCGCCGCTTCCGCACCGGCGAGCTGGAGTACCTGGGCGAGGTCTCCGTCGAGCAGGAAGAGGACGACGGCCTGGACGACGACGATTACGACGAAGAGGACGAGGACCAGATCGAGGTCGAGTTCCGCCGCGGCCCGCAGGGTCGCGACGGCCACGGCGACGACCGCTGACCGATCGCCGTTCCTTGGGACTAGGGACTAGGCACTAGGCACTTAGCACCCAGCACTCGGCACCAGGCACTGTCTCACGGGAGATTCCATGGCACGCCAGGACACCACCGACTTCCTCACCGCCTTCGCGGTGGGCGCCGTGCTGGGGATCGGGGCCACGCTGCTGCTGCGCGGCGGGCGCCCGCAGACGGCCAAGGAGCGCCTGCTGCGCGAGCTGAAGCCCTACTACCGCAAGAAGATCGGCGCCGGGCGGGTGGCGCGCGGCGTGCGCCGCGGGCGCGCGGCCGCCACGGAGCTGGCCGACGACGCCATCGACACCGGGCGCGAGCTGCTGTCCGAGTTCCGCGACGAGGTGAAGCGCATCGTGGAAGACGCGCGCGACGAGCTGGTGGAGGCGCTGGAGGAGAAGGAGGAGCCGCCCAGGCGCCGCAAGCGCTCCCGCCGCCAGCCCGCCGCCGGGGAATGAAGGTGCGGGCGGGCGCGGCGCTGGCGATCGCCGGGGTGGCGCTGCTGCTGGTGGCGCTCACCCCGGGCCACGCGTACGCCTGGGCCCCGGGGACGCACGCCTACCTGAGCTGGCAGGTGCTGCAGTCGCTGCACCTTCTCCCCGAGGCCATCCGCACCCTCCTCGCCGCCTACCCGTACGACTTCATCTACGGCTCGCTGGCGGCCGACATCTCCCTGGCCAAGAAGTACGTCCCCGAGGGGCGCCACTGCCACCACTGGCACATCGGCGAGGAGATCGAGTCGGCGGCCCCTTCCGACCGGATGAAGGCGGTGGGGATCGGGTACCTCACGCACTTGGCGGCCGACACCATCGCCCACAACTTCTACGTCCCCCGGCAGCTCCTGCTCACCTCGTCGACCAAGGGGCTGGGGCATTCGTACTGGGAGGCGCGGATGGACCGGCACGTGGGCGAGGAGTACATGAAGCTCGCGCGCCACTCCGTCACCGAGCACGACCATTCGCAGGCCGACGCGCTCTTCGACGAGGTGCTCTCGGGCACGCTCTTCTCCTTCCGCACCAACCGCCGGATCTTCCGCGGGCTGATCCGCTTCCAGGACAACGACCGCTGGCAGAGCATCTTCGGCACCCTGGTCACCCTCTCGCGCTGGGACCTGACCGACCAGACGGTGCACGAGTACGTGGTGCGTTCGTTCGACTACGTGATCGATTACCTGCAGCGGCGCGGCGCGGCGATCCCCCGCGCCCTGGACCCGATCGGCGAGCGCAACCTGGACCTCTCCAAGCGCGTGCGGCGGATGGCGATGCGAGACGGCGCCGCGGAGCGACCCGAGCTGCTGGCGGAGATGGCCGACGAGTTCTTCCCCCTCCCCGACATCCCCTACGGCCACCTGCTCTCGAAGCGCCGCGCCAACGGGGCCACGCCGCCATCCGCGGGCAGCTGACCTACCCTTCGTCTCCGGCGGGAAACTCCAGCTCCATCGCCTCCCCCGGCGCGAGCGCGTGCCAGCGCCGCGCGAGGGCGTCCCGCATCGCCCGGATGCGCGCGAACTCGTCGGGGGCGAGGGTGCGCGGCGGCGGCGCGCCGTGCTGCGCGCAGTACGCGGCGAGGTGCGCGTTCAGCTCCGCGGCGCCGCTCTCGTCGTCCGCCACCGCGCGGGCGAAGTTGTCCATCCACCCCGCGGCGACCTCGGCCAGCAGCGCCTCGGCGAGGTTCGGCATCGGGCCGCGGGGCCAGGGGGTGCCGAAGTCGGCGAAGTCCCACCCGTCGGCCATCATCCCCCAGAACGCCTGCCGCAGGCCCAGCACGCTCTCGATGGCGTAGTGCCCCAGGTCGTGCACGGGGAAGAAGTGCTTCTGCCGCTGCCACGCCACCGACCCGTCGCGCCGCGTGACGCTCAGCACCGGCGTCCCGTCGCGCTTGATGGCGAAGCGAAGCATCAACAGGGGTGTGTCGTCGGCCATTTCCAGATGCTCCGGGACGGGTGTCGGGCAAACATCGCTGAACAGCAATCTCTCACAGAGGTCACGGAGGGCACAGAGGAACCCCTCCGTGTCCTCTGTGACCTCTGTGAGAGCCAATTCGTAGAAACCTGAATCGCGAGCCGAGGCTTGCGGTCGCGCGGGGGGCGTGGCACGTTGGGGGCCCCCCATCCCCCATCATACGGAAGACGATGAACCGAAGCATCCACCTGCAGCCGGACGAGCTCGCGCGGCTCGTGGTGCAGGCCGCCGCGAACGCGCAGAGCGAGGGCTTCTGGAGCGGCCCCGGCACCGCCGCCGAAGACGCCGGCCGCCACCTGATCCGCGTGCTGGGGCTGCTCCTGGGCGGCGACGACGATGTCGACGCGCGCGAGCTGAACCTCTTCGCGCAGATCCACGCCGCCGCCACCGGCGAGCACCTGGCGCACGACGAGCTGCTCGACGCGGTCGAAGACGGCGTGGCGATCGCCGACGACCCCGAGCGGGTGGGGGCGTTCCTCACCACCACGCCGCCCTTCCTGCAGGCGGTGATCGCGATGGACCGCGCGCGCGGCACCCGCAACGCCGAGCAGGCGGTGACCGCGATCAGCGGCCTCGCCCTCGCCCTCCTCGCCGCCGACGGCAAGGCCGAGCCCGAGGAGGACGCCGTCTTCACCACCCATCTCGAGCACCTGCGCCGCGAGGTGGCGTCGCTGGGTGCAATGACAGGGTAGACTGCCTCGCCCTAACTCAGATCCGCTCAGGCCCCCTTGACCATCGTGGTACAGAGTACCACGTTTCATAGGGGCTGCAACCATGCCAGAGCGGCACCTGGAGTTCGTCTACACGAAGCTCTTCGATCGTTCGCGCAAAAACATCCTCTCGGACGAGGAGATGCAGGCAGTGGAGAACACACTGCTCAATGATCCGGAAGCGGGAGCAGTCATGCGCGACACGGGTGGAGCCCGGAAGATCCGCGCGGCGCAGGAGAACCGCGGCAAGAGCGGAAGCGCGCGCGTCATCTACCTCTACATCGCTGAACGTGAGACGGTGTACTTCCAACTCGCCTTCGCGAAGAGCGTCAAGGGGAACCTCACTCCGGCCGAGAAGAAGTTGATGCGAACCGTCGTGGCGCTGATCTGGGCGGAGACGTGGCCGGCGAAGAAAGTGGTTAAGGAGGGTGAGTCATGATGCAGCCGGATGACGACGCCATCGAGGTCACCGATCAGAACTTCGGCGAGTTGCTGCTGGAGAGCCTGAACGAGACGCTGGCGATCGCGCGGGGAGAGGCGGAACCCGCTCGGCGCGTGCACCGCGTCGCTACGGCGCGGGATGCGACCGTAGTTCCACCCAGGGCGTATGACGCCGAAGAGATCCAGGAGATCCGCGAGCGGCTGGGACTTTCACAGACCGTGTTCGCCCAGGTGCTCAACTCCAGCCCCGAAACAGTGAAGGCCTGGGAGCAGGGGAAGCGCGACCCCGACGGGATGGCGCTCGCGCTGCTCCAAGTCGCCGACGAGCACCCGCAGGCGCTGATGAGCCGCGTCCGCAGGAAGGTGGCGCGCTCGGCGAGAGGCTGAGCGGATTCTCTCAGGAGAGCACACGGAGCCGCAGAGAGCGTCTCTGCGGCTCCGTGTGCTCTCCTGAGAGCCCTGCCGTTACTTGATGAAGAGCATGTCGCGGTACGTGGGGAGCGGCCAGTAGTCGTCCGGCACCAGCTTCTCCAGGCGGTCCACGGCGGCGCGGACGGCGGCCATCGCGGGGATGACGTGGTCGCGCATGTGGTAGGCCTTGCTCTTCACGTCGTCGCCGCCCAGCTCCTCGTTCTGGCGCACCAGCTCGTCCAGCGCGCCGCGCAGCGCGTCGACCACGCCGTTCACCTGGCGGATGGTCTCCACCACCCCGCTGCTCGGCAGCTCCAGCGCGCGCCCCCGGTCGGCCGCGGCCAGCAGGTCGTTCAGGTAGCGCACCGCGGCCGGCAGGATCATGGTGCTCGCCATGTGCGCGGCCGTCTCGCCCTCGATGTTCACCGTCTTGAAGTACTGGTCGTACACCACCTCGATGCGGCTCTCCAGCTCGCGGTGGCTCAGCACCCCGTACTTCTCGAAGAGCCCGGCGTTCTTGGGGCTGTCGAAGGTCTCCAGCGCGTCGAGGGTGGTCTTGTGGTTCAGCAGCCCGCGGCGGGCCGCCTCTTCCTGCCACTCGTCGCTGTAGCCGTCGCCGTTGAACACGATCCGCTTCACCCGCCGGATCTCGGTGGCGATCAGCCTGGCGAGCGCGTCTTCGAAGCTCGCGCCGCCCTTCAGCTCCTGGTCGAGCAGGGTGCACAGCTCGTCCAGGCTCTCGGCCATGATGGTGTTCAGCACCGTGGCCGGGAAGGAGATGCTCTGGGAGGAGCCCAGCGCCCGGAACTCGAACTTGTTGCCGGTGAAGGCGAAGGGGCTGGTGCGGTTGCGGTCGCCCGCGTGCTGCGGCAGGTGCGGCAGCGACGGCGTGCCCAGCCCCAGCAGCCCGCCCTCCTTGCTGCTCTCGGCCATCCCCTTCTGCTCGATCTGCTCGAACACGTCGGTGAGCTGGTCGCCCAGGAACACCGAGATGATGGCCGGCGGCGCCTCGTTGGCCCCCAGGCGGTGGTCGTTCCCCGCGAAGGCGACCGACGCGCGGATCAGGTCCTGGTGCTTGTCGACCGCGCGCAGCACCGCCGTGCAGAAGAAGAGGAACTGCATGTTGTCGTGCGGCGTGTCGCCCGGCTCCAGCAGGTTGGCGCTCTCGGTGCCGAGGCTCCAGTTCAGGTGCTTGCCGCTCCCGTTCACCCCGGCGAAGGGCTTCTCGGCCAGCAGGCAGGCGAGCCCGTAGCTGCGCGCCACGCGCCGCAGCGCCAGCATGGTGAGCTGCTGGTGGTCGGCCGCCAGGTTGGCGTTCTCGTAGATGGGCGCCATCTCGAACTGCCCCGGCGCCACCTCGTTGTGCCGCGTCTTCACCGGCACGCCCAGCTTGTAGAGCTCGCGCTCCACTTCCATCATGAACGCCAGCACCCGGTCGGGGATCGACCCGAAGTAGTGGTCCTCGAGCTCCTGCCCGCGCGGCGGCTTGGCGCCGAAGAGGGTGCGCCCGGTGGTCACCAGGTCCGGCCGGCGGTAGAAGAACTCCTGGTCGACCAGGAAGAACTCCTGCTCGGGCCCCAGCGTGGCCATCACCCGCCCCGTGCCCACCCCGAAGAGCTCCAGCGCCCGCCGCGCCTGCTTGTCCAGCGCGTCGATGGAGCGCAGGAGCGGGATCTTGGTGTCGAGCGCCTCGCCGGTCCAACTGGCGAAGGCGGTGGGGATGGAGAGGTAGCACCCCGCCGGGGTCTCGACGATGAAGGCCGGGGAGGTGGGGTCCCACGCGGTGTAGCCGCGGGCCTCGAAGGTCGCCCGCAGCCCCCCCGAGGGGAAGCTGGAGGCGTCGGGCTCGCCCTGGATCAGCTCCTTGCCGGTGAACTCGGCCATCGCCCCGCCGCCGGCGTTGGGGGTGATGAACGAGTCGTGCTTCTCGGCGGTGCTCCCGGTGAGCGGCTGGAACCAGTGAGTGAAGTGGCTGGCGCCGCGCTCCACCGCCCACTCCTTCATCGCCAGGGCGACGGCGTCGGCCGCCGCGGGGTCCAGCGCCTCGCCGCGGTTGACGGTGCGCTGCAGCGCCTTGAAGACCTGCTTGGGAAGGCGGGCGCGCATCTCCGCGAGCCCGAAGGTGTTCTCGCCGAAGATCGATTCGATGTCCATCGGGGGGGTGCCGCCGGACTCGGCGCCGTTGCGGCCGGCGGGGGTCCACCCCTTGGCCGCCGCGAGGGCGTCGAAGCGTGCGCTGGTCTTGGGCATTGCGGTTTCCGGTTGATGGGTTGCGGGTGGACGATCGGGTCGACGGCTCACGGCGCCTGCTGGCCCGCCGCGCCGCCCTCTCCCGCACGAGGCTGGAGGGCGAGCGCGAAGGTCTCCTTGATGGTGCTCAGCACGATGCTGGTGGTGGTCCACTGCACCCCGGGCCAGCTCTGGATCTCGGCCAGCAGCGCCTCGAGGGTGGAGGTGCTCTCGGTGCGGATCTTCAGCACGTGCGACCCCTGGCCGGTGATGGAGTGGCACTCCAGCACCTCGGGGTGCTCGCCCACGCGCCGCCGGAACTCGGGGTAGTACTGCGACCCCGCGATGCCGGTGAAGATGAAGGCGCTCACGTCGCGCCCCAGCAGCTTGGGGTCGAGCACGGCGGTGAAGCGGCGGATGATGCCGCGCTCCTCGAGCTTGCGCACCCGCTCGCCCACGGCGGGCGACGAGAGCCCCACCGCCACCGCCAGGTCGTGCTGCGAGGTGCGCCCGTGCTCCTGGAGCATCTCCAGCAGCCGCAGGTCGATGTCGTCAAGTCTCGCGCCGGTGCTCACTTTATCTTCTAAGCTGGTGGAGCGTTCCCGGTTAATTTCGGAAAGGATAACGTGCAGGTGGGTTGCGTGCAAGGGCTGGACCAGAAGGAATCTCATACCATACCGTTTCTCAGAATCGACCCTGCGAAAAAATGTGGTTCTTCGTCGATTTGGTTGCAGCCTGTCTCTCACACTCGCACCGATCCCGTCGACGAGTGACTGCAGGCGGCGCTCGCGCTGAGTATCGAAATTTTTTCGCAGGGGACGTCTGCCGGAGGCGCGGGACTCAGGGCGTGTTCCACATCCTTTGATCGAATCAGTTGACGATCTTCGCCCGGGACGTGACGCGTCGGGCCAGCACCGAGGGCTTCCCGCGCTGCGGGGAGATCGATGCGGG
>JBJMPM010000043.1:0-3147 GCA_045803205.1 Longimicrobiaceae bacterium | reverse complement strand
AGGCCCCAGAAGCTTGCGCTGGGCGCGCGGCAGCTGCTCGAGCAGCGCGGTGAGCTTCTCCCGCTGCCACCCGGGGATGGTCCAGTCGAGCTCACCGGGCTCCAGCTGGACGAGCAGCAGCAGCGGCACGCTCAGGGTGATGCCGTCATCCTCGGCCGAGGGGTCGAAGGTGTACGTCACCGGCACGGACGCGCCGTGCAGGGTGAGGGCGTCCGGGTAGCGCGCCGGGGACAGGCCCGGGTCGTGCGCGAGCGCATCCTCCATCGTGAGGACGAGCACGTCGGGGTCGGCCGCCTCGGCCTTGCGGCGCCAGGCCTCGAAGCCCGCGCCATCCGTCACGTCCAGGGGGACGCGCTGGTCGAAGAAGTCCAGCACCGCCTCCTCGTCGAGCAGCTCGCTGCGCCGGGCCTTGTCCCGCAGGGCGGCCACGCGCTCGAGCACCTGGCGGTTCTTCTCCTGGAAGGCCCCCTTGGTGCGGTACTCGCCGCTCACCAGGGCATGCTCGAGGAACATCCACCGGGCCTGGGCAGCGTTCGTGTGGGCGAGGGGCACGGGCCGCTCCTTGAAGACCTGGAGCCCGTAGAGGGTCGCGCTCTCCTTCACCACCGCGCGCGCGGACTTCTCCGACCAGTGCGGGTCCGAGTAGCTGCGCTTCAGCAGGTGAGGGGCCGCCGCGGCGAGCCACTCCGGGTCGAGCTTCGCCGCCGTGCGCGCGAACAGCTGGGACGTCTCCACGAGCTCGAAGGCCATCACCCAGGCCGGGGGCTTCCTCGCGAGCGCCGACGAGGGGTGCAGCATGAAGCGCGTCTGCTTCGCGCCCGTGTAGTGGCGCTGCTCCGGGTTCCACTGGCCGATGCGGGACAGGAGCCCGGTGAGCAGCGCCTGGTGCAGGGCGTCTCCCTGGGCCGGGGCGCCTCCGCCCTTCCGCGGCAGGCGCAGCTCGCGCACGGTCTCCTCGAGCTGGCGCTGGACGTCCCGCCACTCGCGGACCCTGAGGAAGGACAGGAAGTTGTCCCGGCACACGCGCCGCAGGTGCGACGTGCCCCGCGCTTCCGCCTCGCGAACGAAGGCCCACAGCTTGAGCAGCCCCGTGAAGTCCGAGTGCTCGTCCCGGAAGCGCCGGTGAAGCTCGTCCGCCTTCTGCGCGAGCTCCCGGGGCCGCTCTCGCGGGTCCTGCAGGTTGAGCGCCGCGGCGATGATGAGCACCTCGTCCAGGCAGCCGTACTCGGCACCGGCGAGGATCATCCGGGCGATGCGGGGGTCCACCGGGAAGCGCGCGAGCTGCTGCCCCAGCGGCGTCAGGGTGCGCTCCTTGCCCTCGATGGCCCCGAGCTCCTCGAGCACCCGCCAGCCCTCTGCGATGGCCTTCGGCTGCGGCGGGTCGAGGAAGGGGAAGTCCTCGACGTCACCGAGGCCCAGGGACTTCATCCGCAGGATGACCCCCGCCAGCCCCGTGCGCTTGATTTCGGGGTCGGTGAAGGCGGGCCGGGAGGTGAAGCCCGCCTCGTCGTAGAGGCGCACGCAGATGCCCTCGCGCACGCGGCCGCAGCGCCCCTTGCGCTGGTCGGCGCTGGCCTGGGAGATGGGCTCGATGTGCAGGCGCGTGGTGCCCGAGCGCGGGTCGTAGCGCGACAGGCGCGCCACCCCCGTGTCCACGACGTACACGATGCCCGGGAGGGTGACGGACGTCTCGGCGACGTTGGTGGCGAGGATGACCCGGCGCTCGGGGATGCTGGCGAAGACGCGCGATTGCTCGGCGGCGGACAGGCGCGCATACAGCGGCTGCACCACCGTGCCGCGGAGCCCGCGCGCGTTGAGGGCGCTCTCGGTCTCGCGGATCTCCCGCTCGCCGGGGAGGAACACGAGCACGTCTCCGTCCGGATCGAGCGAGAGCACGTTCGCCACCGCGTCGGCGACGGCGTCGGGGAGCTCGGCGTCCTCGGGGGGCGGCTCGTAGAGCACGTCCACCGGGAAGGTGCGGCCCTCCACCTGGATGACCGGAGCTCCCCCGAAGAACTGGGAGAAGCGCTCGGTCTCGATGGTGGCCGAGCTCACCACCACCTTGAGGTCGGGGCGCTTGGGGAGGAGGCGCTTGAGCCACCCGAGCAGGAAGTCGATGGTGAGGCTGCGCTCGTGGGCCTCGTCGAGCACGACCGTGTCGTAGCGGCTCAGGAGCGGGTCGCTGTGAATCTGCGCGAGCAGGACCCCGTCGGTCATGAACTTCACGGCTGTCTGCCGGGACGAGCGGTCCTCGAAGCGAATCTGGTAGCCGACGTCCGTGCCCAGCTCCGTGCCGAGCTCGCGTGCCACGCGCGCCGCCACGCTCGTCGCGGCGATGCGCCGAGGCTGGGTGACGCCAATCTGGCGCCGGCGGCCGCGCCCCATGGCGAGCAGGACCTTCGGCAGCTGCGTCGTCTTCCCCGAGCCCGTGGCTCCCGCGACGATGACCACCTGATGGGCGCGGATGGCCTGGGTGATGTCCTCCACCCGCGCGGAGATGGGGAGCTCGGGGGGGAAGCGCAGGAGGGGCCCGCTGCCGGGGGGGATGGGCGAGTCGCCGGACATGGCCGCAGGGCCTACCACCGATTGGCGCTCGTGGAGACACAGGCTGCTTCCTGCCCGCAAGCGACACCACGCCTGCCAACAGGGCCCTCTGTTGGCCCTCCCGCGGCTCTCGGCCTATGGTGGGACAATCCCCACCATGGAGCGCTCGTGACCCCAGCCCACCTCGGTCAGAACCAGGGACCGGCCTGGTGGCCCCTCGCGCTCGTGCGCGAGAGTGGCCGCCACGCGGGCGTGCGGCGCGTGGCGATGGGGTGGGTTGCCACGGGGCTCTTTGCCGTCGGGCTGGCGGTCCATGAGGCGGCCTTCGACTGGAGCAGATTTTCGGTGCCGGTTGGCGAAGCCACGGTGAGCGTGAGCGTCTACCCGCCGCTGCTCGTCACGTTGCTGCTCGCACTCTGGCTGGGCCCCACCTGGGGCAGCATCCCCGCCTACCTCTCCACGCTGCTGAGCGCGCTCTACGCGGGCCTGCCGTGGAAGGTGGCAGCGCTGTTCGCTTTCGCCACGCCCGTGGAGCTCGTCATCGTCTGGGGCTCGATGGTGGTGCTCGACGTGCACCCCGACCTCCCGCGCAGGCGCGACGTG
>JBJMPM010000015.1:0-16962 GCA_045803205.1 Longimicrobiaceae bacterium | reverse complement strand
GCAAGGCGGATGGAGAACCAGGCGTGAAGGTGATCTGGCGCGGACTACGCCGCTTGGCCGACTTCGTCCTCGCATTTCGCACCCTCGCCCCACGGTCACGACATGTGACTAATGGGTAGCCCGTACCGGGAGAGGGGGTGGACGCGGCGGAGGCGAGGCCTGCAACGGAGCGTGTGAATGCGGATGCATTGCCGCCGGTCGGGGACGAACCAGGGCCGCGGCATCGTCCGCGAAGGCGGACGTCGTGCCGTTCCAGCGGCTTTCCAACCCGTCGGCTCCTGCGAGGTGGCGCGCGAGGGGGTGGGACGATAGAATCATCCACCGGGTCGGTAAACTGGCCTCCGACGCGGGTGGCGCCCCTCAACGGGCCGCCACCCGTTCGCGTACCCGGAGGTCCCGCAACGAGCAAAGCGGAGAGAGAATGGACGTCACACGAGAGCTGCTGCACCGCCTGCCGAAGCCCGAGCTGCACGTGCACCTGGACGGGTCGCTGCGGCCGGAGACCATGCTGGAGCTGGCGGCCGAGTACGGAAAGAAGATGCCCGCGCACGAGCCCGACGCGCTGCGCGACTACATGCACGTGAACGACGCGCGCAACCTGGTGGAGTACCTGCAGCGCTTCGAGATCACCCTGTCGGTGATGCAGACGGCCGACGCGCTGGAGCGCATCGCCTACGAGCTGGCCGAGGACCTGGCGAACGAGAACGTGCGCTACGCCGAGATCCGCTACTCGCCCATCCTGAACACCCGCGAGGGGCTCCCGCTCACCGAGGCGGTCGACGCGCCGCTCCGGGGGCTCAGGCGGGCGAAGGAGGACTTCGGGATCGAGACGGCCATCATCATCTGCGGGATCCGCAACATGGACCCCGGCACCTCGCGCGACCTGGCGGACCTCACGGTGGCGTACAAGGACCGCGGCGTGGTGGCGTTCGACCTGGCGGGGGCGGAGTACAACTACCCGGCCAAGAAGCACAAGGACGCCTTCTACACCGTGATCAACAAGAACATGGCGGCCACCATCCACGCCGGCGAGGCGTACGGGCCGGAGAGCATCCACCAGGCGCTGCACTACTGCCGCGCGCACCGCATCGGCCACGGCACGCGGCTCTTCGAGGACCCGGACCTGATGCGCTTCGTGAACGACGCGCGGGTGCCGATCGAGATCTGCCTGACCAGCAACGTGCAGACGCACGCGGTGGAGAGCTTCGAGGCGCACCCGCTGCGGATGTACTACGACTACGGGCTGGTGCTCTCGCTGAACACCGACAACCGGCTGATGAGCGCCACCACGGTGACCGAGGAGTACTGGCGCGCGCACCGGCACCAGGGCTTCACCTGGGAGGAGCTGGTGGACATCAGCCTGATGGGCTTCAAGAGCGCCTTCATGCACCGGCCGCACAAGCTGGAGATGCTGGCGCGGGTGAAGGAGGAGATCGCATCGCTGGAACAGTAGCGTTCGGTCACGCAGAGACGCGCAGAGGAACGGAGAGACACGGCGGTTCTCTCCGTGTCTCCGCGCCTCTGCGCGAGATCCTTTGCGGGTCGGCGGCTCGCTCCTTGCGCGCCCCGACCGAAGCTGCATCCTCGCGGCACGCTCGCATGATTCGACAAAAGGATGAACGTTGAATGACGAACGCCTCCCCGCGGAAACGTCGACACGCTGCGCGGCGCTTCCGTACCGCGTGCGCGAAGGGATCATCGAGGTCCTGCTGATCACGCGCCGCGGCCGCGCGGGGTGGATCATTCCGAAGGGAAAGGTCGACCGGGAGCTCGGCCCGGAGGAATCCGCGCGCCGCGAAGCCATCGAGGAAGCGGGGGTCGAGGGCGAGCCCGGCTCCACTCCCTTCGACGAGTACCGGCACGGCGGCGACGACGCTCCCCTGGTGCAGGTGTACCTTCTCCGCGTGACGCACGAGCTCCCCACCTGGCCGGAAGCGGACGAGCGCGAGCGCAGGTGGGTGCGCATCCAGGCCGCGGCCGGACAGGTGTCCGATCCGGGGCTCGCGCGGGTCCTCTCCGCGGCCGCGGCGTATCTGCCGAACGAGCGCCCGGCCGTGGCCGACGCCGCGGCAACGACCGATTCCTACGCGCCATCGCGGGAGACGGCACGCCGCACGCTCACGCCGCTCCGCATCGGCCTCGCCCTGCTCGCCCTGGGCGTGATCGCCATGGCCGCCTTCGCGCTGGTGTCGCGGCGGAACGGGGACGGAGACGGGCGCAACGCCGTCGGTGCGCGGGCCGCCTCCCCCGCGACGGAGGAGGGGCGCGGAGCCGCGGCCGCGGTCGGGGTGGCGGCGGGCGATTCGACCTGCCGCGTGGAGGAAGCCCCCGTGGCGCTCCCTGCCCACCTGAGTGAGGCCAGCGGGATCGCCGCGGGCCTCCGCTCGCCCGGGGTGCTGTGGTCCCACAACGACTCGGGCGAGCCCGTGCTGTACGCGTTCGGGAGCGACGGCCGCTCCCTGGGCGAGGTCCGGGTCGCCGGCGCCACGGTGGAGGACTGGGAGGACGTGGCCGCCGGCCCGTGCGCGGGCGGAAGCTGCCTCTACCTCGGCGACATCGGCGACAACCAGGCGTCGCGCGCGAGCGTCACGGTGTACCGGCTCCCCGAGCCCGCGCCGACGGACGCCGAGAGCCGCCCGGCCGAGGCGTTCCAGGCCACCTACCCCGACGGGCCGCACGACGCGGAGGCGCTCTTCGTGCTCCCGGACGGCGGCATCTACATCGTGACCAAGGGCGAGACGGGGCCGATCGCGCTCTACCGCTTCCCGCAGCCGCTGCGCGCCGGCGCCACGGTCCGCCTGGAGCGGGTCGTCGAGCTCGGCGGCATCGCCGGGAGGCGGAGGGACCGGATCACCGGGGCGTCCGCCTCGCCGGACGGCCGGTGGGTCGCCCTCCGCACGCTCGACGCGCTCGACCTCTATCGCACCGCGGAGCTGCTGCGCGGAACCCCCGGGACGCCGATCCGCGTGGACTTGCGCGCACTTGGAGAAGCACAGGGTGAGGGCGTGGGATGGGGGCCCGCGGGCACGCTCTACCTGAGCAGCGAGAGCGGGAAGAAGAACAGGCCCGGCACCCTCGCCCGCCTCACCTGCACGCCTGGAGCCTGAGAAACACGTTTCACGCAGAGACGCAGAGGAACTGAGAGAACGCAGGGGCTCTCTCAGTTCCTCAGCGTCTTTGCGTGAAATGCCTTTTGAACGTGTTCAACAAAAGTCTTGACGCGACACCCCCGCCGCGCTTACAGTTTTGAACATGTTCAATTCGATGAAGACGCCGAAGGGCGAGGAGACGCGGCGGCGGGTGCACGAGGCCGCGCTGGCGCTCTTCCGGGAGAAGGGGCTCGACGCCACCACCATGCGCGACGTGGCGGCGGCGGCGGGGATGTCGCTGGGGGCGGCGTACCACTACTTCCCCAGCAAGGAGGCCATCGTCATGGCCTACTACGCCCAGCTCCAGGACGAGCATGCGCGGCGGGTGGAGGCGGCGGTGCGGGCCCACCCCGCCACGCGCGACCGGCTCTCCGCCGCGCTGCACTCCAAGCTCCGCATGGTCCGCGACGACCGGAAGGTGCTCGGCGCGCTCCTGCGCTTCACCGGCGACCCGGACCACCCGCTCAGCTTCCTGGGCAAGGGAACCCGGCACATCCAGCTCCGCAGCATCGCCACCTTCGCCGAGCCGCTGCGGGGCGCCGGCCTCCCGGCGGACTTCCTCCCCGTCGCGGCGCTGATGCTCTGGGCGCTGCACATGGGGCTGCTCCTCTACCTCCTCTACGACGAGTCTCCCGGGCAGGAGCGCACCCACCGCCTGGCGGACGGGGCGGTCGCGCTCTTCCTTTCGGCCATGAAGCTCGTCCGCAACCCGCTCCTGAAGCCGCTCCGCACCCGGCTCACCTCCGTCCTGCGCGACGCGGGGCTGCTCCCGGATGCCGCCGCCCCCACCCTATCTCCGCCCGCCGCGGAGGAGACGGTTCCATGATGGACGAGACGAAACAGGACCCGCGCAGGCAGCGCAACGCGCTCCTGGCGCTGGTGATGGGGATCGCCGCCGCGAGCCTGCTCTTCCGGCTGGCCACGGGGATCGGGATGCAGCACACGTCGCTGGTGTTCATGGGCGTGCCCGCGGTGCTCGCCGTGGCGGTGGGGATGACGCCGCACCCCGGCACCGCGCGCGGGACGATCATCCGCGCGACCACGCTGGCCCTGCTCCTGGCGGGGGTGGCGCTCGGCGAGGCGTTCGTCTGCCTGCTGATGGCGTCGCCGCTGATCTACCTGGTGGCGATCCTGCTGGGCGTGTTCGTGGACTGGAGCGACCGGCGGGCCGAGCGCCGCTGGGGCCGCCGGGGGTTCGCGCACGCGCCCCTGCTCGCGCTCACGGTGATGGCGATCCCCGCCATGGAGGGTGTGGTCCCGCGCTTCGAGTTCCCGCGCGAGGCGGAGGTGACCGCGACGCGCATCGTCTCCGCGGCGCCGGCGGAGGTGGAGCGCGCGCTGGCCGCGCCGATGCGCTTCGAGCGCCCGCTGCCGCGCTTCCTGCGCCTCGGCTTCCCCACGCCGGGGGCGACGGAGGGCGCGGGGCTGCGCGTGGGCGACCGGCGGGCGGTGGAGCTGCGCCACGGCCATCACCCCGGAACGCTGGCCATGGAGGTGCGCGAGTCGGCCCCGGGGCGGGTGCTGTTCGCGCCGGTGGGGGATGATTCGTACGTCGTGCACTGGCTGTCGTGGCGCTCGGCCGAGGTGCGCTGGCGCGCGGTGCCCGGCGGCACGGAGGTGCGCTGGACGCTGCGCTACCGCCGCCGTCTCGATCCCGCGTGGTACTTCGCTCCGCTGGAGCGCTACGGCGTCGGCGCCGCCGCCGGCTACCTGGTCGACGCCCTCGCCACGCCGCGCGCGAGTGACTCCGGACAGGCGCACGTGCCCCAGAGACGTCATCCTGAGAGGGTGTTGTCAACGCACGCATTCCGCCGCACCACAGGTGTCATCCTGAGGCCCGGCCACACGGGTCCTGTCGTCGGCGCTGCAGACGGCAGGGCCGTGAGGATCTGGCCGAGGCATGCGCAGGAGCCCGTCGCGGAAGCCCGCACGATGGGCGCGTCCGCCCCGGCGCTCGTCGATGCCCGGCGTTTCCTGCGTGGCATCGACGAGTGAACGGGAGGCCGCGGCTTCCGCGCGAGCTTCCGCAGCCGCCTCCGGCGTGGCCGCAATCAGATCCTCACGGCCCTGCCGCCATCGGCGTGAAGGCCGATTCCACGTGGCCGGGCCTCAGGATGACACCCGGGGTGTCCGAAGAACGGGTTCAGCAACACCTTCCGAGGCCGGTCACGCCGGACCGTAGTCCCACGCCTTCCTGTGCAGGCCGAAGGATCCATCGCCGCGTCCGCACGTGAGCCGGCCCGGCGCACCAATGCTCCGGAGGATTCGATCTGATGATCTCCGCTGACGCAGTCGAGTCGCTCGCCTTCGCGCTCCCCACGGCCGCCGCGGCGGCGCTCTGGGCCTGGCGCCGCCCCGCGGCCCCGCGGCGCACGGGGATGCTGCTCGCCTCCGCCTGGGTGTTCGCGGCCGTGCCGCCGGTGAGCGCGCTCGCGGTGCGGATGGGATGGTGGCGATTCGAGGCCGGGCCGGCGATGCCGGTCGCGCTGCTGATCGGGTGGGTGGTCGCGTGGGGGATGCTGCCGGTGCTGGCGCTTCCGCGCGTCCCCGCGTGGACGGCGGCGGCGCTCGCGCTCTGGCTGGACCTGCTGCTGATGCCGCGGCTGGAGCCGGTGCTGCGGCTCGGGCCCGGATGGCCCTGGGGCGAGGCGCTGCTGCTGGGCGTCGCCTTCGTCCCCGCGCGGCTGCTGGCGGCGTGGACGGAGGATGGACGGCGGCTGTACGGCCGCGCGGCGCTGCAGGTGGCCTGCTTCGCCACGCTGGTGCTCTGGACGGTCCCGTGGGCGACGGAAGCCGCGGTGCACAGCCAGGCGCCGTGGCTGGCGGTGCGCTTCGCCGCGCCGGTGCCGCTCGGCGTGGCGCTGCAGCTCGTCGCGCTGCCGGCGCTGCTGGGCGTGGCGGCGGTGCACGAGTTCGCCAGGCGCGGCGGGGGGACGCCGCTCCCCTACGATCCGCCGTCGCGGCTGGTGCGCAGCGGCCCGTACGCCTACGTCGCCAACCCCATGCAGCTCACCGCCGCGCTGGTGCTGGCCGTGTGGGGCGCGGCGACAGGTCGGCCGTGGACCATCGCGATCGGGATGATGGCGGTCGTGTACTCGGCGGGGATCGCGGGGTGGGACGAGGGGGAGGACATGCGCCGGCGCTTCGGCGAGCCGTGGGCGGCGTACCGGCGCGGGGTGCGGGCGTGGCTCCCGCGCTGGCGCCCCTGGCATCCGTCGCTGGAGGGCGGAGCGCCCGACGTGCTCTACGTCTCCGCCGAGTGCGGCAAGTGCTCGGAGATCGGGAGGATGGTCGAGGCGCTGCGCCCCGTGGGCCTCGCCGTCGTCCCCGCGGAGGCGCATCCGATGCGCGACCTCACGCGGATCACCTTCGTCCCCGCGGACGGCGGCGCGGAGGAGGAGGGCGTGGCGGCCCTGGCGCGGGCGCTGGAGCACGTCAACCTGGCCCTCGCGGTCCCGGCCATGGCGATGCGGCTCCCCGTCATCCGCCCGATCCTCCAGCTCATCGTCGATGCGAGCGGCGGCGGGCCGACGACCGTGCGCCGCGACGAGTCGTGCGTGCTCCCAGGCTGAGAAAAACGCGTCAGGCAGAGACACACGGAGGCACGGAGAGTGGTTCTCTCCGTGCCTCTGCGTCTCCGCGTGATCCGGTGTTTTGTCGACGTTCAGACGAGCGGTTTCAGCCGGACGAACGGCTCGGTGCCCACCTTCGCCCAGCCGTAGTGCTTGATCTTGTCCGTGGCCAGCGCGTGGCAGCCGCAGTCCAGGGCGTTGCTCCACAGCTCTTCGCCGTTCAGCACGTAGCCGCGAATGATGGCGTCGCGCCGGCCGGCCGCGTCCTTGAACACCGGGCACCACTCGTTCTTGTCGTCCGAATAGAGGTGGTAGTTGAAGAACACGCGGTCGTCGGACGAGGGCGCCTCGTCCGCGTCCTGATCCTTGTCGGCGAAGCAGAGGCGGTTTTTCGGGTCCGTGGCGGCGTACGTGGCCTTGTCGCCCGCGTTGCCGGTCACGCAGATGATGAACCGGTCGCACAGCTCGCCCAGGGTGGGCCAGCCGTACTTCTGCGCTCCGTCCGGCACGCTCGGCGCGTCGCGCATCAGCTCGCCCGGCGTGTAGACCGGCGTCTGGCGGCAGTCGCTCAGGTAGTCGCGGATGTACTGGTCCAGCTGGTCGGGGAAGGAGTCGGTGGCCACGTGCTTCAGGTCCAGGTACACCGTGATCACGTCGTGGCCGGGGTGGTTCATCCCCCATGCGCGCAGCTCGGCCAGGAACTGCGAGAGCTGGCGGTAGTTCGTCTCGTAACCCGCGTCGTGCCCGACCGACCACTCCAGCCCGTTGTCGGACTGCGAGATGTCGAGCTCCACCGCCCGGCACCCGGCGTCGGACGGGTCGTTCGGGTGCCAGGCGATCTGCTCCACCAGCGTCTCGTCGCGCTGATACGAGTTGTGCGCGGCCTTGAACGACACCTCGTTGTAGCGAAGGTCCTGGTACTTTCCGCTCATGGGGAGGATCTCCCTGTCGAAAGGGATCGCAGGTGCCGCGTGAGATGCCGTTATGCCGGGACCGCCTCGCGCCGGGCCTTCTCGGCCAGCCGCTCGCGGATGCGCGCGGCGATCACCTCGATGCCGGCGGTGTTCTGGCCGCCGCGGGGGAGGATGACGTCGGCGTAGCGCTTGGTGGGCTCCACGAACTCGAAGTGCATCGGCCGCACCGTCTTCAGGTACTGGTCGATGATGGAGTCGAGGCTGCGGCCGCGCTCCTCGATGTCGCGCCGCAGCCGGCGGATGAAGCGCACGTCGGCCTCGGTGTCGACGAAGATCTTCAGGTCGAACATCTCCCGCAGCGTGGAGTCGGCGAAGAGGAGGATGCCGTCCACCAGCACCACGTCGCGCGGCTCCACCCGCACCGTCTCTGGCGCACGGGTGTGGCGGGTGAAGTCGTAGACCGGCTTCTCCACCGGCTCCCCCGCGATCAGCTTCCGCAGGTGGTCGATGAAGAGCTCGACGTCGAGCGAGTCGGGATGGTCGAAGTTGATGCGCTGGCGCTCCTCGAGGGAGAGGTGCCCCAGCTCCTTGTAGTAGGCGTCGTAGTCCAGGAAGGCGGCGGATTCGACGTGCAGCGACTCGTAGATCCGCCGCGCCACCGAGGTCTTCCCCGAGCCCGTGCCCCCGGCGATCCCGATCAGGAAGGGTTTCATGGGGCGCCAACATGCCGCCCCGGCCACGGCACAGCAAGGCTGCGCGAGAACGCAGAGGAACCGAGAGAGCGCCGAGGCGAGCCCCTGCGCCCTCTCTTTCCTCCGCGCCCTCGCGCGTCAGCGCCCTAGCGGACCGTGACCGTCTGGCGCATCCAGGGGTGGATGCAGCACTGGTACTTCTCCGTCCCCTCCTCGTCGAAGGTATGCTCCATCGACATCCCGGAGTGGATGGTGGAGGCCGCGAACTCCGAGCCGTCCTGGCACTCGGGCGCCACCGTGGTGTTCCCCGACGCCGCGTTGAGCGCCGGCACCACGCCGCCCCCGAACTCGTCGACCTCGGTGTAGGTGTGCGTCTCGCCGCCGGTGTTCGCGATCGTGAAGGTG
This sequence comes from Longimicrobiaceae bacterium, assembly GCA_045803205.1. Classification (GTDB taxonomy): domain Bacteria; phylum Gemmatimonadota; class Gemmatimonadetes; order Longimicrobiales; family Longimicrobiaceae; genus Longimicrobium. The sequence goes on along the minus strand of JBJMPM010000015.1, from coordinate 8,230 downwards.
GCCCCCTCGCTCACCGAGAGCGTGGCCGGCGTGATGTTCCACGCCGCCACCGTGTGATTGGCCGTGAGCTCGGCGTTGAACTGCGACAGCGTCATCCCCGTGCTGCCGCTGCTGTGCGCGCAGGTGCCGGCGCCCAGCGCGGCGTTGAAGGTCGCCGGATCGCAGTCGTCGCGGAGCCGAACCGTCGCGTTGGAGTCCGTGCCGCTGTCGCACGCGGCGACGAGGAGCAGCACGGGAAGCAGGGCGAGCGTGATGCGGACGGGTCGCATGTGCCACCTCCGGTTGAGAGTACACGGCCGGACCGCGCCGCTCCCGGTGGGTGGAGGACGATTTGCCCGCGTATCGGGAGTCACGCCGCGTGCCTCTCAAAAATCCTTGTGCCGCAACGATTTATGCGAAAACGGGAGGTGTATGGTGTCGCGGATGGATACAGCATGGCTCGCACGGAGACACGGAGCAGCGGAGAGTCTCCGCTGCTCCGTGCCCCGGTGCGAGCCCTCGTGGCTCAGCCGATCGAGACGGCATCGGGGTCCAGCGTCCCCACGTAGTAGTCCACCAGCGTGCGCTGGAAGACCAGGTCGTAGCGCGCGGCCACGAGCTGGCTCTGCGCCTGGGCCAGGGTGGAGCGCGCCTGCGTGAGCTCCACCAGCGTCCCCACGCCGGCCTGGTAGCGCTGCCGCGTGGCCTCGAGCGACTGCTCGGCCGCGGCGAGCTGCGCCTGCGCCGCCACGAGGGCCTGCTGCGCGGCCTGCCACTCCAGCCAGGCGCGCCGCACCTCCAGCGCCACCTGCTGCTGCTGGTTCTGCAGGGCGATGCGCGCGTTGTCCTGCGCGATCTTCGCCCGCTGCGTCTCGGCCGAGGTGGCGCCGCGGTCGAAGAGCGGGAGCGACACCCCGATCGCCACCGACCCACCCTGCCGCTGCGCGAACTGGTCGAACACGCCCAGCGCGTTGCTGCTGTTCAGGTTGGCGTCGTAGCCGGCGCTCACCGACACCGTGGGCAGGCGCGCGGCCTGGGCCGCGCGCACCCCCTGCGCGGTGGCCGCCAGCTCGCTCTGCCGCGCCGCCAGGTCCGCGCGCCCCTGCAGCGCCCGGTCGAGGAGCGCGTCGAGCGAGCCCGCCGGCGCCGTAGCCGCGCCCGCGGGGGGCGCCTGGAAGTCGTAGGTGCCGCGCGGGTCGAGCTGCAGCGTCTGGATCAGGTCGACCTTGGCCAGCTCCACCGCGTTCTGCGCCTGCACCAGCGCGAGCCGCGCCGCGGCCACCGCCGCCTGCTGCTGGTACTGGTCGGCGATGGGGCGGCGCCCCGCCTGCACGAAGGCGGCGATCTGCCCGAGCAGCGCCTCCTCGCTCGCCAGCGTCTCGCGGCGCACGCGGAGCTGCTCCTGGCCCCCGGTGAGCGCCAGGTAGTTGCTGACCACGGTGAACACCACCGACTGCCGGGTGCGCTCCACCGTCTGCCCGCCGGCCTGCTGGGCGAGCCGCGCCTGCGCGAGCTGCGCCCGGTTGGCGCCGCCGTTGAAGAGCACCAGGCTGGTGCTCACCCCCGCGTTCACCGCCGTGCTGGTGACGTTCCCCACCGTGCTCGACCCCGCCGTGGTGCGGGCGAAGGGCGACAGGCTCTGCGAGGTGCTGGTGCTGAGCTGCACGCTGGGAAGGAACTGCATCTTCTGCTGGCGCACGCTCACCGTGTCGAGCGCCGCGGCGTTCACCGCCTGCCGCAGCGTCCCGTTCTGCCGCAGGGCGATGGAGACCGCCTCGCCGAAGGTGATGGTGCGCGGCGCCGCCTGGGACGCGGCCGCCGGCTGCGACGCGGCCGCGGGCGTGCCCGCCTGCGCCGCCGCCCCCGTGGCCGCCCCCGCCGCGGCGAACGCCGCCACCGCCGCCACCCGCGCCCACCGCAGGGTTCCATTTCGATCGAACATCTCCGCCTGCCTTTCTTCTATCGTCAGCCGTCCGCGATGCGCGGGCGGAACCCGTTCCAGATCGGGAGTCAGCTGGTGTATCCACCACTCACCAAAAGACGTCATCCTGAGGCCGGTCTCACTGCATCATCCCTCGCGAGATGATCCGCAGGCCGAAGGATCCATAGCCGGCCCACGCACTTCAGCCGCGGATGAGCACCGTTTGCACTTCATCGCGGTCCGGCCGCGGGGCGACTCGCCGACTCACGTGCTGCCGCGGTTATAGATCCTTCGGCCTGCAAGGTCTTTCGAAGGACCTGCCGCGGCGTGGCCGGCCTCAGGATGACGTCATGAGTGAGCCAGGTGCTTTCTGGACATCACTCGTAGCGCAGCGCCTCGATGGGGTTGAGCGCGGCCGCCTTGCGCGCCGGGTAGAACCCGAAGAACACGCCCACCGCCGCCGAGAACCCCACCGCGATCATCACCGCCGCCGGGGGCGTCGACGTGCTCCACCCGGTCAGCCGCCCCAGCAGCGCCGCGCCGCCGTAGCCCACCGCCAGCCCGATCACCCCGCCCAGCAGGCTCATCACCACGCTCTCCACCAGGAACTGCAGCAGCACGTCGCCGCCGCGCGCGCCGATGGCCATGCGGATGCCGATCTCGCGCGTGCGCTCGGTCACCGACACCAGCATGATGTTCATGATCCCGATCCCCCCCACCACCAGCGACACCGAGGCGATCGCGGCCAGCAGCCAGCTCATCACCTGCGTGGTGCCGGTGGCGGCCGCCGCCAGCTCGTTCTGGTTGCGGATGGTGAAGTCGTCGGGCTCGCCGTCGCCCTGGCGGTGGCTCTCGCGCATCAGCGCGCGGATCTCCTCCTGCGCCGCCGGGATCTCGCCCGCGTCGGCGGTGCTCGCCAGGATCTGCCCGATGAACATCCCCCCCGAGAGGCGCGCCTGCATGGTGGTGTACGGCAGCAGCACCACGTCGTCCATGTCGTTGCCGCTGGCCGTCTGCCCCTTGGGCGCCATCACCCCGACCACCGTCATCGGCACGCTCCTCACCTGCACCTGCTGCCCCACCGGGTCCTGCCCGGGGAAGAGGTTGGCGGCCACCGTCGCCCCCAGCAGCACCACCTTGCGCTTGGCGTTCAGGTCGGCGTCGCTGAAGAAGTCGCCCGAGCTGGTCTCCCAGCCGCGGATCACCGGGTAGCCGGTGGAGACGCCCTGGATCGAGGTGCGCCAGTTCCCCTCGCCGCCGATCACCTGCCCGCGCGAGTTGATCACCGGCGACACGCCGGCCACCAGGGTGGCCTCGCGCGAGAGCTTCTCGGCATCGTCCACCGTCAGGCGGTTGAAGGTCTGGGCGCCCTGGCTCACGCCCCCCTGCTGGCCGGAGCCGGCGGTGACCATGATCAGGTTCGTCCCCAGGTTGCCGATCTGCTGCTCGATGGTGCTCTGGGCGCCGTGCCCCACCGCTACCATCACGATCACCGCCCCCACGCCGATCACGATCCCCAGCATGGTGAGGAGGGTGCGCATCTTGTTCTTGACGATGCTCTGGCCGGCGATGCGCACCAGCGTCTGCTTCTTCATGCGGCCTCCGCCAGCGCCTCGGTGTCTTCCTCCAGCAGGTCGGCGGCGGCGCTCCTGCGCCCCTCCACCGGGTGGTCGCGGCGGATGCGCCCGTCGCGCACCTCCACGATCCGCTTCGCGTACTCGGCCACCTCGGGCTCGTGGGTCACCAGCACGATGGTGATCCCCTGCTCGTTCAGCTCCTGGAAGAGCGCCATCACCTCGCGGGTGGTGCGCGAGTCCAGGTTCCCCGTGGGCTCGTCGGCCAGGAGGAGCGTGGGCCGCGTCACCAGCGCGCGGGCGATGGCCACGCGCTGCTGCTGCCCGCCGCTGAGCTCGCTCGGGTGGTGGTCCAGCCGCCTGCCCAGGCCGACGCGCTCCAGCGCCGCGGCCGCCATCGCCTTCGTGTCCTTCCACCGCCCGCGGCGGTCGTAGAGGAGGGGGAGCTCCACGTTCTCCAGCGCGCTGGTGCGCGAGAGCAGGTTGAAGCCCTGGAAGACGAAGCCCAGCTTCTGGTTGCGCAGGTCCGCCAGCGCGTTCTTCCCCATCCCGTCCACCCGGATGCCGTCGAGGAGGTAGCTCCCCGCGGTGGGCACGTCCAGGCACCCGAGGATGTTCATCAGCGTGGACTTGCCGGAGCCCGACGAGCCCATCACCGCGATCAGCTCCCCCGGCTCCACCGTCAGGTCCACCCCGCGCAGCGCGCGCACCTCGTTCTCGCCCGAGCCGTAGACCTTGGTCACCTGCTCGATGCGGATCACGCTCTTCTCGCTCATTGCCGCCCCCCGCTCAGAAGCCGCCGGGGCCGCGCCGCTGCTGCGTCGCGCCGCCGAGGGGGTTCGTCGTCTGCCCGGCGGACTGCGCCGTGGCCGTCTGCCCGGAGCCGACGATCACCTTCATCCCCTCGCGCAGCTCCTGGCCCTGGACCACGGTGCTCTTGCCGTCGGTGAGCCCGGTGGTCACGCGGATCATCCGCAGCCTGCCGCCGGCGTCCTGCACCCAGAGGCGGCCGCGGGTGCTGCGCGCCTGCCCGCCCTGCGCCCGCAGCGTGCTCCCGCCGCCGAAGGGCCCCGCGTCCTGCCGCGCCGCGCCGCCGGCCGCCGCGCGCCGCTGGCCGGCGCTGACGCGCGCCGCCTTCAGCGAATCGGGATCGATGCCGGCCTTCTTCAGCTCGTCGTCCGAGGGGGTGAAGCGGAGCGCCGAGTTGGGCACCAGCAGCGCCGCGCGCGCCGAGCCGGTCTCGAAGTCGACGGTGGCCGTCATCCCCGGGAGGAGCTTCCCGCCGGGGTTGTCGACCTCGACCACCGCGGTGTAGTTCACCACGTTCTCGGTGGTCTTGCTCTGCAGCCGCACCTGCTTCACGATGCCGCGGAAGGTGCGGTCGGCGAACGACTGCACGGTGAAGGAGGCCGGCTGCCCCTCGTGGATCTCGCCGATGTCGCTCTCGTCCACGTTCGCCAGGATCTGCATCTTCGAGAGGTCGTTGGCGATCAGGAAGAGCTGCGGCGCGCTGAACGACGCGGCCACCGTCTGCCCCACGTCCACGTTGCGCTCCACCACGATCCCGTCGATGGGGGCGTAGATCTCGGTGTAGCCCAGGTTGCGGCGGGCGCGCTGCATGGTCACCTGCGCGCTCTTCAGGTCCGCCTCGGCCACCCGGAGCTTGTACTCGTAGCCCTGGAACTCGCTGGCGGTGATCACCTTGTTCTCGAAGAGCGGGCGGTTGCGCGCGTAGTCGTCGCGCGCCTGCGCCAGCCCGGCGCGGGCGCGGTCGAGCCCGGCCTGCGCGTCCTGCACCGCCTGCTCGGCGAGCGTGGGGTCGATGCGGGCCAGGAGCTGCCCCTTCTTCACCTGGTCGTTGAAGTCGGCGTAGATGGCCGACACCTGCCCCGACACCTGCGTGCCCACCTGCACCGTGCGGACGGCGCCGAGCGAGCCGGTGGCGCTCACGCCGGAGCTCAGGTCGCCGCGAGTGACCTCGCCCAGGCGGAAGGCGGCGGCGTCTCCCTCGCCCTTGCCGCGCACCAGGAAGAAGGCGGCGGTGGCGAGCACCAGCAGGGCCGCGACGGCGGCGATACGGATCGTTCTCATCGGTTCCTCGTCGGTCTCTCTCCGGACGCGTCTCCGCGGCGCGCGGAACGCACGAGGAGGATACCGGCACCCCGGCCCGGCGTTGAGGGGCCGACGCACGACCTGCACGGGCGTGTTCCGAAATGCACGCGTGGCGACACGAACCATGACGGCGGATTTCCCAGGCCCGGAGCTCACCGGCAGCCGCGGCGCCCTCTCCCTGCGCCTGAGAGCGCAAACCCTCTCCCGTACCGGGAGAGGGGGCGGCCGCGGCGGAGGTGAGGCCTGCGAGCGGTTGTGCCGATACAGGGGAAGCGTGGCCGGATCGGGTGGCGCAAATGCCTGGGAATTCAACCTCTCCCGGTACGGGAGAGGTGGCGAGCCTGAGCGAGCCGGAGAGGGCGCTGCGCCGGCGTCATGCGGAGACGCAGAGGCGCCGTAAGACCCGCTCGGTGCCGTTCGAGTCGCCGCAGGTGCGGTTCGTGCCGCAGCGTCTCCCGATCGCGGCTCATTCCATCCACCTTGCGACGCATGGATGCACGATGGACGAGAGCGATGATGCGATGACGGCGAAGCGATCGGGGAGGCTGACGCGGGGAGAGCTGCTGGCGATCCTCGGGTTCTGGCTGTTCATGGCGGCGCTCACCGCGGCCAACCGGCTGCTGGACCCGCGGCGCCCGCCGGGGCTGCAGCCGGTGTCCGCGTCGGCGCCGATCGCGCTGGCGCTGGTGGAGGCGCTGGTGTGGGCGGCGGTGACGCCGCTCGTGTTCCTGCTGGTGCGGCGCGTGGCCGCGATGGGCGGACGCCGGGTGGCGCAGGGCTCGCTGATCGCCGCCGGGGCGCTGGGCGTGTCGATCCTGGTGGACACCGTCTTCGACGGCGCGCGCGCGGCGCTGCTGGGGCTTCCCGGCCGGCACAACGTGTTCACCAACCCGGTGGGGACCCTCACCCACCTCTGGTTCCTGCGGGAGATGATCGTCTACTGCGGGCTGGTGGCCGCCGGCGCGGCGCGCGAGTACTCGCTGCGCTACCGCGCGCGCCAGGACGAGGCCGTGCGCCTGCAGGCCGAGACCGCGCGCCTCCAGGCGCAGCTCGCCGAGGCGCGGCTCTCGGCGCTGCGCAGCCAGATCGACCCGCACTTCCTCTTCAACACCCTGAACGCCGTCTCCGCGCTGGTGGAGCGCGACCCGCGCGGCGTGCGCCGGATGATCGCCCGCCTGAGCGAGCTGCTGCGCCACTCGCTGGAGGGCGCCGCCGAGCCGGTGGTCACGCTGCGCAGCGAGCTGGAGTTCGCCGACCGCTACCTGGAGATCATGCGCATCCGCTTCCAGGGGAGCCTGGAGGTGGAGACGAAGGTCGACGACGAGGCGATGGACGCGCTCGTCCCCAGCCTCGTGCTCCAGCCGCTGGTGGAGAACGCGGTGAAGCACGGCCTCGGCCGGCTGAAGGGCGTGGGGAGGATCGAGATCGAGGCGCGCCGGGAGGGCGGCCGCGTGGTGCTCTGCGTCCGCGACAACGGGCCGGGGATGGAGGGCGACGCGCCCCCGCGCGAGGGCGTCGGCCTGCGCAACACGCGCGAGCGGCTGGCGGAGCTCTACGGCGCCGAGGGCCGGCTGGCGCTGCGCCCGGCGGAGGGCGGCGGGGTGGAGGCCGAGGTGAGCCTCCCCTTCCGCGCGGCCGAGCCGGCGCGCGCCGCGGACCTGCCGGCCACGTCGCCGGCGCCGGCGGCGGTGGCGGGATGAGCGGGGAGAAGACGATCCGCGTGCTGATCGTCGACGACGAGCCGCTCGCCCGCGCGCGGCTGGAGGACCTGGTGCGCGCCCAGCCCCGCGCCGAGGTGGTGGGGATGGCATCCGACGGCGACGAGGCGGTCGGCGCGATCCGCGCCCTCCGCCCCGACCTCGTCTTCCTGGACGTGCAGATGCCGGGGAAGACCGGCGTCGAAGTGGTGCGCGACGTCGGCGCGGACCACATGCCCGTCACCGTCTTCTGCACCGCGTACGACCAGTTCGCCCTCCAGGCCTTCGAGCTCGCCGCGGTCGACTATCTCCTGAAGCCGTACGACGACGAGCGCTTCGAGCAGGCCTTCGAGCGCGCCCGGCGGATGGTGGAGCTGGCCGAGGTCGGCCGGCTGACCAACCAGCTCGCCGCGCTCCTCGGCGCGCGCGCTCCTGCCGCGGCGGAGGAAGCCCAGGCGCCGCACGCTCCCTCCCCCGCCCCGCCCGCCGCCGGAGGCTGGCTGGAGCGGATCCCGGTGGAGATGCGCGGGCAGGTGCGGGTGGTGCCGGTGGAGGAGATCGAGTACGTCACCGCCAGCGGCCCCTACGCCGAGCTGCACACCGCCGAGCGCGGCTACGTGATCCGCGAGCGGATGCAGGCGCTGGAGGAGCGGCTGGACCCCGCGCGCTTCCTGCGCATCCACCGCTCGGTGATCGTGCGCCTGGACCGCATCGACACCCTGCTGCGCGGCGGCGGCGGCGACTACGCCGTGCGCCTGAAGAGCGGCGTCAAGCTCCGCGTCAGCCGCACCCGCGTCGAGGAGCTGGAGCGCAGGATGGGCGTGGCGCCGCGCTGAAACGCATCACGCAGAGAATAGTTCTGGGTTCCAGTCTCTGACGGAAGGCCTCACACGGAGTCAACGGAGTCAACGGAACTCTTATCCGCTGACTCCGTTGACTCCCGGTGA
>JBJMPM010000447.1:0-7984 GCA_045803205.1 Longimicrobiaceae bacterium | reverse complement strand
GTGTCATCCTGAGGCCCGGCCACACGATCCTGGCGTCAGCGCTGCAGACGGCAGGGCCGTGAGGATCTGGCCGAGGAATGCGCAGGAGCCCGCCGCGGAAGCCTGCACGATCGCCGCGTCCACGCCGGCGCTCGTCGATGCCCGGCTTTTCCTGCGTGGCATCGACGAGTGAATGTGAGACCGTGGCTTCCGCGCGAGCTTCCGCAGCCGGCTCCGGCGTGGCCGCAATCAGATCCTCACGGCCCTGCCGCCATCGGAGTGAACGCTGATTCCACGTGGCCGGGCCTCAGGATGACACCCAGGGGTGTCCGAAGAACGGGTTCAGCAACACCCTCTGAGGGAGCCGCCGCGCAAAGCTGCGTTCCACAGAGAATTCTGGCGGCGACCGAAGGATCTGTACTCGACGTCCGAACGATAGGCCGCCTGTCGCTCGGACCCATGCGATAGATCCTTCGCCCAGCTCCCGATGTCCATGGCAGGCTCCACGTGGTGGTGACGGAGTCAGTGCCGTTCTCTGTTCCCCCGTGCCTCCGTGAGAGGCCCGGCAAGGGTGAAGCTCGTGGTGAGTCCCCCCACCATCACGTCGAACACCCCCGGCTCCAGCACCGGCCGCCCGTCACGCCCGACGTAGGTGAGGTCGCTGGCGGAGAGGGTGAAGGTCACCGTGCGCGCCTCGCCGGGGCGGAGGGTGACGCGCTGGAAGCCGCGCAGGCGCCGCACCACGGGCGCGATCGAGGCGAAGCGCTGGCGGAGGAAGAGGAGCACCGTCTCCGTCCCCTCCCGCTGCCCCGTGTTGCGCACGGTGACGGCGACGGGGAGGGTGCCGCCGGGATGGAGCGTCGCGGCGCCGGGCTTCAGCTCGGAGTAGGCGAAGGTCGTGTAGCTGAGCCCGCGGCCGAACTCGAACAGGGGATTGAAGGCGTTGGCGTTGGTCGGCCCCAGCTCGTCCGTCCGTACGTGGTCGTAGGGGACGAGCTGGTTCACCGCGCGCGGATAGGTGAACGGCAGCTTCCCGCTCGGGTTCACCTCGCCGAAGAGCACCTCCGCCAGCGCCTCGCCGCCCTGCATCCCCGGCGTGTACGCCATCACGACCGCCTTCGCCGCGTCGGCCACGCGGGAGATCACGCGCGGGCGGCCCTCGACCAGCACCAGCACCACCGGCGTCCCCGTCGCCTCGATCGCCTCCACCAGCCGGAGCTGCGGCTCGGGGAGGGTGAGGTCGTCGATGTTCCCCGGCGTCTCCGCGTACGCGTCTTCGCCGATGGCCACCACCGCCACGTCGGCGTCGCGCGCGGCGCGGGCGGCGGCCGCCGCGTCGAGCGAATCGTCGTGGAAGCCGCTGCCGGGGACGTAGCGAACGTCGCGGGCGCGCTTCAGCATCGCCTCCAGCAGGGTGCGCGGGCCCGCCGGGTAGTGCGCCGGATCGATCCCCTGCCAGGTGTAGGTCCATCCCCCGTTGAGCGCCGTGAGCGAGTGCGCCGCCGGGCCGGTGAGCAGGATGCGCGCGCCCTTCCGCAGCGGGAGCACGCCGCCCTCGTTCTTCAGCAGGGTGATGGCCTCGCGCGCGGCCCGCAGCGACACGGCGGCCGAGGCCTCGCTCCCCACGCGGCGCGCGGCGCGCTCGTCGGGGACGGGCGCGTCGAAGAGCCCGAGCTCCGCCTTCAGCGTGAGGATGCGCCGCACCGACTGGTCGATGCGGCTCTCGGGGATGGCGCCCTCGCGCACCAGCGCCACCAGGTCGTCGGCGAACTGGTAGTCGGTGGGCGTCATGCTCACGTCGATCCCGGCCAGCACCGCCATCCGCACCGCGTCCTTCAGCGTCGGCGCCACGCGGTGGCGGGTGTGCAGGTTGATGATGTCGCTCCAGTCGCTGACGACCACCCCCTCGAAGCCCAGCTCGCCGCGCAGCACGCCGGTGAGCCAGTAGCGGCTCGCGTGCAGCGGCTCGCCGTCCAGGTCGCCGCTGTTCACCATCACCGCGCGCGCGCCGGCGCGGACGGCGGCGGCGAAGGGCGGGAGGTAGCTCTCGCGCACCTCGCGCACGCTCATGTACGCGGGGGTGCGGTCGTGCCCCGAGCGCGGGTTGGAGTAGCCGAGGTAGTGCTTGAGCGTCGCCGCCACGCGGCCGGTGGACTGCATCCCCACCACCTGGCTGCGCCCCATCGCCGCGGCCAGGAAGGGGTCCTCGCCGAAGGTCTCGTAGAAGCGCGGCCAGAGCGGCTGCCGCCCCACGTCCAGCACCGGCGCGAAGTTCCAGGGGAGCCCGGACGCGTACGCCTCGTCGGCGGTGATCTCGGCGGCGCGGCGGGCGAGGGCGGTGTCGAAGGTGGCGGCGAGCGCCAGGTTCTGCGGGAAGATCGTCCCTTCGCGCAGGTAGTTGGACCCGTGCACGAAGTCGATCCCGTAGAGGATGGGGATGCCGAGGCGCGTCTCGCGCGCGGCCATCCCCTGGACCTGGCGGATCAACGCGTGCCATCCCTCCACGCCGAGCGCGCCCTGGTCCACGTTCAGGATGGAGCCGATGTGCCGCCGCACGATCCCCTCGCGCAGCTTCGCGGTGTCGAGCCGCACGCTGTCGCGCTGGCTCGTGCCGCGCGCGGCGAAGACGCTCAAGGTGAGCTGCGTCATCTGCCCCACCTTCTCCTCCAGCGTCATCGCCGCCAGCAGCGAGTCCACCCGCGCCCGCCGCGCCTCCGCCAGCGAGCGAGGCTGCGCCTGTGCGTGCGCGGCGCAGGTGAGGAGCGCGAGTGAGGTGGCGAAGGTGGAGATCCGCATCATGGCGGCGCGGGAGATACGATTTGCGTGCCGGATATCCGTCTCGGAAATGACGCATGCAAAGAGAAAGTCGCCAAACGGTTTCTCTGACGAGCCGCGGGAGTTCCCACCAGGCGGCGACCGAGGCGCAGAAGTCAAGGAGGTTCGCAGCAGCTGCCCAGGGACCTGGCGTCCCTGGTTTCGCCCTCGCCACTCTTTGGGAAAGGATGTCGTCCTCGCCGACGGCAGTTCGGCTCAGGACGTCGCGGCGCAGCGCCTTGTGCTCGGCGGCGCGGCTCCAGGCGCGGCGCGAGAAAGCCGATCGCGCCCCGGCGATCGGTCGACGAGAATCCACCCAGTGCTGACCGTCTACATCAGGTACTATCCGTTCGTGGAGCACACCTGCTTGTAGCGCCCACACCAGAACTCCAATTTAGCAGAATCTGGCCCCCTGCCGCTGCCACGGGTCCTGTCGGAGCCGAAACGCCACTTCGATAAGGAGGAGAAATGAGCACCGCGGAGCCCGAGATCTCCCCATCCATCCCCATCCCGGACTTTGTTCCTTCACCCGTCGAGGGCTCGAACCCGGAAGGATTCTCCCTCGCGAACGCACCGCGCTTCAGCGGCACCGTTCCCACCGCGCTGGATCCCCGGTTGCAGCGCCTGCTGGCCCGGCGGCGCCAGGGGCAGGTCGAGATCGCCGCCAGCGACGTCGACTACGACGAGGTGGCCGTGGTCGCACGCGTCACCGACCTCGCCGCTTGGGAAGCGCTGAGCGAAGTGAGGCCGGGTGCGGCGGTGCCTATCTCACGGGACGAAGACGATCGCAGTGCGGGAAGCCCCTCCGAAGCACGCGAGTGGGTCGCCAGCGCCCGCATTCCCGTTCCGCGCGTCGCGAAGGTCCGAGACCACCCGTTCGTGCGTTCGCTGAAGGCGGCCCGGCCCATCCGGCCGCTGCTCCGCGAAACCGTGGCGGAGCTGGAGGCCCGGCCCGGGGACCTGCCGTCCGGTACCCTTCCTGAGGGCGGGCGCGGAGTCCTGATAGGCATAGTCGACTACGGGTGCGACTTCGCGCATTCCAACTTCCGGCACGCCGACGGCCGGACGCGACTACGCTGTATCTGGGACCAGGACGGCCCCGTTTCACCCGACAGCCCGTTCGGCTACGGGCGCCGGCACACGCAGACGGAGATCAACGCCGCGCTCCACATCGCCGACCCGTACGCCGCGTTGGGGTACGGGCCGGCCCCGGACGGGCTCGGCGGTTCACCGGGCACGCATGGAACGCACGTGATGGACATCGCCGCTGGGAACGGCAGCGGAACCGGGATTGCGGGCGTCGCCCCGGAGGCGGAGCTCGTGTTCGTGGACCTGACCCGAAGGCCCGTCCCGCTCTCCGGTCCTCAGGTTGTGGGGCTCTCCTTCGGCCACTCGGTGCAGCTGCTCGACGCAATCCGGTTCATCTTCGACGAGGCCGGCGACCGCCCCTGCGTCGTGAACCTGAGCCTGGGGACGAACGGCGGGCCGCACGACGGAAGCACCCCCGTCGAACAGTTCATCGACGGCATCGTGCGGGCCCGTCCGAACCGCGTGGTGGTCATCGCCGCAGGAAACGCGTACGATGACCAGATCCACGCCGAGGGAAGGGTGGAAGCGGGCGGCACGTTCGACCTGCACTGGACGATCCCGCCCGGGAACTACCTCCATGACGAGTTGGAGGTCTGGTATCCCGGCCCCGACCGGTTCTCGGTAGAACTCCTGGACCCGACGGGAGCCAGCCTGCTCCACGTGGCGCCGGACGACAACGCGACCCTGCTGAAGCCGGGGAGCAACGAAGTGGCCATCCTGGTATCGAACCGACTGAACGACCCCAACAACGGGGCGAACGAGATCGGGATCTTCCTCGAATCGGGCGCGCCGGCGGGGACCTGGACCGTGCGCCTGCACGGCGAGTCCGTGGCCGACGGCCACTTCCATGCCTGGGTGGAGCGCGACGACATCGAGCAGGCCCGGCTGGAGGAAAGCACGTCGTCGCATACCCTGGGGTCGATCTCGTGCGGGCGCGAGTCGGTCGTGGTGGGCTCGTACGACGCACACAAGCCCGCACACCCCGTGTCCTGGTTCTCGAGCGCGGGCCCCACCGTGGATGGACGCGAAAAGCCGGAGATCTCCGCGCCGGGGCACCAGGTGCTGGCGGCGCGGTCGCGAACGTCGGGTGCGCTGGTGGCGAAGTCGGGCACGAGCATGGCCGCGCCGGCAGTGGCGGGCGCGCTTGCGCTGCTGCTGGCAGAGGCGGCCCGCACGGGTACCAGCCTTTCGTCTGCCAACATTCGTGCTATCTTGTCGAAGAGTGTCCGGCGGAACCCTCCCGGGGCCACGGGGTGGAATGCGCAGTACGGCCTCGGCAGGTTCTCTGTGCGCCAGGCATTCGGTGAACTGGCCCGGCTCGCCTCCGGTACGGTGGGTGCCGACGACGATGAAGGCGGCCGCCGCATCCACATACCGGGGCTGGCTGCGGGAGAAGATCAGCCGGTACCGGATGGATCCGCGCCCACGGTGTAGGGACGGCGCAGGTCGTGCAGGACTGGCGACTGAGCAGGCGCGGAGATCCTTGTCCGACGAGAGAGCGACAGGAGGGTGCGATGTCCTGGGATCCGAAAGACCTGGTGCCCGCCACCGGGGTGGCGGCAGCAGAGGCGCGGAGGAGCGCCGATGTGCAGGGGTACCTGACCGCGATCGTGCAGGTCAGCCAGCCGCACTACGTTCCCAGCGGGGTCCGGGTCCGTGCTCGTGTAAGCCCCACCGCTTTCGAAGCGGTGATGCCCGCCTCGCACCTGGACACCGTACGCAACGACGGCAAGGTGGAAGCCGTAACCGGTGTCCGGCACCAGGAGTTGGCCTGGTAGGGTACTGACTCGCCGCCCGGTCTCCACACGCCCCTCGAACGCACAGTCCGAGGGGCGTGTCGGCTTCAGGTGGGGCCCACCCCACGTATCCGACGGTGACAGGAACTTCGATCGAACATGGTGGTCTCACGCGGGAGTAGGGGAGAACACCAGGTCGTTCCCATAAGTCCTCCCCGAGGGCCTGCATCGAACTTGGCGGAAGCCCTACCCCACCCCGTCCATGATCGCCGGGATCTCGTCCAGCAGCTCGCGGGCGAGGAAGCCGACGCGGCCGACGCGGCCGGTGAGCGCGTTGCCGGCCTCGCCGTGGAGCCAGACCGCCCACGCCGCCGCCCGCAGCGGGTCCGCGCCGCGCGCCAGCAGCCCCGCGACGATCCCCGCCAGCGCGTCGCCGGAGCCGGAGGTGGCGAGGCCCACGCGGCCGCGCTCGTAGCGATACGCCTCGCCGCCGGGCGCGGCCACGAAGGTGACGGCCCCCTTCAGCGCGACCACCGCCCCCAGCTCGTCCGCCGCGCGCCGGGCGACCGCCAGCGGGTCCGCCGAGACCTCGTCCTCCTCCATCCCCAGGATGCGCGCCATCTCCCCCGCGTGCGGGGTGATCACCGCACGTCCTTCGAGGCGGTGCAGCGCATCGCGCCCCTCGGCCAGGCAGGTGAAGCACCCCGCGTCCAGCACCACCGCCGGGCCCTCGACCCGCTCCAGCACGCCGCGGGTGAGCGGCGTCGCGCTCTCCGGGTCGATCATCCCCGGCCCCAGCAGGAAGGCGTCGACCTCGCCCGCGAGCTCCGCCAGCTCCTTTGCGGCGCGGGGGGAGACGGCGCCCCCCTTCGTCTCGGCGAGGGCGAAGACGCGCGCCTCGGGGAGGGCGACGCCCAGGGGGACGGCGATGGAGGCGGGGGCGGCCAGGCGCAGCTTTCCGGCGCCCGCGCGGAGCGCCGCCGTGCCCGCCAGGAGGAGTGCGCCCGGGTTCTCCCGCTCGCCGCCAGCCACCAGCACGCGCCCGCGCTCCTCCTTGTCGCCCCCCTCGTCCGGGCGCGGGAGGGGGAGCGCGCGCATCCGCGCCGGGGTGAGCGCGGGCGCGCGGGATCGAGCCGTCACTTGGCGCCCGCCGGCACGTCGACCTGCGTGGTGACGGCGGCGCCGGCCTCCACCAGCGGGGCCACGAAGTTGAACAGGCGCAGCTCCATCTTCCCCCGCCGCCCCGCGTGGCGGTTGAAGACGTAGGAGGTGACGCCGCAGTTGGCCACGTCGTGCGCCTCGGAGATGGTCAGGATCTGCTCCTCGGTCATGCACTCCATCAGGTAGCGCAGGCAGAGCACCACCACCTCGTGGCAGACGATCAGCACGCGCTCGCGCGGGTAGTGCAGGTTGATGGTGTCGAGCGCGCTCCTGAGCCGCAGCACCACGTCGCACCAGCTCTCGCCGCCGGGGGGGCGGTGGTAGAACTTCCCCAGCAGGCGGCGCTGCTCGTACTGATCGGGGAAGCGCTGCTGCACCCCCACCATGGTCAGCCGGTCGAGCACGCCGAACTCGCGCTCGCGCAGCCGCTCGTCCACCACCAGCTCCTCGTCGGGGTCGTCCGTGCCGCCGGCCTGGCGCACCAGCTCGGCGGTGCGCATGGCGCGAACGTAGGGCGAGGTGAGCACCACCGTGGGGCGCTCGTCGGGCGGCAGCGAGGCGAACCAGCGGCCGAGCGCCGCCGCCTGCTCCTCGCCGCGGGCGCTCAGCGGCACGTCCACGTCGCGCGTGGCGATCTCGATCATCGGCAGCCCCGCTTCGCGCGCGGCGGCGGCGGCCACGTTCCCCGCGCTCTCGCCGTGCCGGACCACCCACAGCACGTCGGGCCACCTCTGCTCCATCCCCTCCCTCCGCTGGCGTTTCACCGGGCGCACCCGGTCAAGAGGCGTACCATCCCCATCCGTTTCCACCGCCACGTCCGGATCGGTGCGGAGACCGGCGGAAAGTTCTCTCGCGGAGGCACGGAGAAACCAAGAGAGAAGCGGGAAATGTCTCTAGGTGGACGCGGGCGGAGGGAGGCATATTTAGGCGCGCCGTCCATCGTCCATCCGATGTCGGAACGATGTCCATGCTGCGGCTGCGGGGAATGATCCTGAACGCGCGCCTGGCCTGCCCGGTGTGCGGCGGCGAGACCATGCGGGTGAAGCGCCCGTGGGGGCTGCGCTTCCTGCTGAACGTGCTGCACCTGCGCTACCGCCTCTGCCGCCACTGCATGCGCACCTGGGTCTCCCGGCGCTGAAAAGCGCGGAAGTGCGGGAGTGCGCTGGGACCGCGCGCCGACCCACGCACTCCCGCACTCCCGCACT
>JBJMPM010000434.1:0-2529 GCA_045803205.1 Longimicrobiaceae bacterium | reverse complement strand
TGGCGGCGTCTCTTGCCGGGGACGCACCAGCCTAGCCGGTCACACCGCTCCGCCGCCCGGGGCCGGACGAATGGCCAAAGTCGAGCTTAGAGCCTGTTTGAGTGGGCTCAGCTTGCCGCGTCTTGGATCGGCATGGGGTTGATCAGGGCCTCGACGCCGGACAGGACGGCGGCGAGCGCGACGCGCGCGGTGGAGACGTCCAGGCGGCCCGCGCGATCCCGGAGCAGCCCGCCCCAGTGCACGAGCCAGCCGAAGCTGCGCTCCACCACCCAGCGGCGTTCGAGCACGACGAAGCCCTTCTGGGCGGGATCGCGCTCGACCACGCGGCGGCGCATGCCGTGGAGGTTGCACCACGCCTCGCAGCGCTCGGCGACGAAGGCGCCGTCCAGCACCGCCTCGCGCAGGCTCGGCCAGGCCTGCTTGCCCGGCGTCAGCGCGTCCAGGCAGTCCCGGTCCTGCACGTTCGCGGGCACAATGGCCACGGCGAGCCAGGTGCCGTCCGCGTCCACCAGGGCCACGCGCTTGCGCCCGAGCACTTTTTTCGCCGCGTCATAGCCGCGGGGGCCGCGCACGGGGATGCACGCGACGGACTGGGTGTCGATGACGGCCAGGCGAGGCTCGGGCTTGCGGCCCGCGGCACGGCGGCGCAGCCCAGCGACCTGGCGCAGCAGGGCCTCGAGCAGGCCCAACCCCAGCCAGCGCCGGAGCCAGCCGTAGGCCGTGCGCCAATGGACCAGGCCGAAGGGCAGCGCCCGCCAGGCCCCGCCCACCCGCAGGTGCCAGGCCAGCCCGCGCACGACCGCCGCATAGGGCGTCGCCCTCGCACTGCGCGGCGGGTCCACCCGCTCCAGCCACCGCGCCACCTCGCCAACGGCGTGCAGCGACACGACCTCCTTCAGGCGCGCGTCATGCCGCGCCCGATGCGCCTTGGTCCACATCTGACCTCACCCCGCCCCGCCAGGCGGATCATTGCTTTCACCAGGGATCAGATGGGATCCGGCGCAGCGGCGCACTCAAACAGGCTCTTAGCTCGACTTTGGCCATTCGTCCGGCCCCGGGCGGCGGAGCGGTGTGACCGGCTAGGCTGGTGCGTCCCCGGCAAGAGACGCCGCCATGCCGCGCCTGCCACCCCGCTTCGCCGCGGCCCTCCTGACGTTCGCGCCGTTGTTTTCCCAGCGGGGTTGGCGGCGGGCGGAGGTGCTGCTGGTCGGCGCGATCCTGGCGCCCGGCAAGCGGACGGTGAGCAGCCTCCTGCGCATCAGCGGGCTCGCGCGGGAGCGGCGCTTCGTGAACTACCACCGCGTGCTCACCCGCGCCGCCTGGAGTTCGCGGGCCGCGTCCCGCGTGCTGCTCGGGCTGCTGATCGACGCCTTCGCGCCGACCGGTCCCGTGGTGCTGGGTGTCGACGACACGATCGAGCGGCGCCGGGGCAGGCGCATCGGCGCCAAGGGGATCTACCGCGACCCGGTGCGCTCCAGCCACGGCCACTTCGTCAAGGCTTCCGGCCTGCGCTGGATCGGTTTGATGCTGCTGGTCCCGATCCCTTGGGCCAAGCGGACCTGGGCCCTGCCGTTCCTGACCGCCCTGGCGCCCTCCGAGCGGTGCTGCCGCGAGCACGGCAGGCGGCACAAGAAGCTGACCGACTGGGCCCGGCAGTTGGCGCTGCAGGCGAGCCGTTGGCTGCCGGGCCGCGAACTGGTGCTGGTCGGCGACAGCGGCCTCGCCGCCTTGGAACTGCTGGCGAATCTGCGCCGCCACGGCGTCGTCTGCGTCACCCGCCTGCGCCTCGACGCCGCCCTCTACGCCCCGGCGCCGCTCCGGCTGCCCGGCACCAACGGCCGCCCCAGGACCAAGGGCGCGCGCCTGCCGAACCTGTCCGAGGTGCTGGCCAACCGGGGAACGGCTTGGCGGCGCGTGGCCGTGCCGGGCTGGTACGGCGAGGCGGACCGCGTCGTGGAGTTGGCTTCGGGCACTGCCGTTTGGCGCCACGGCGGCCTGCCGATCGTGCCGATCCGCTGGGTGCTGCTGCGCGATCCGCACCGGCGGTTCGACCCGCAGGCCCTGCTCTGCACCGACCAAACCGCGGAGCCCCTCCAGATCGTCCGCTGGTTCGTGCAGCGCTGGCGGATGGAGGTCACGTTCCGCGAGGTGCGCGACCACCTCGGCGTCGAAACGCAGCGCCAGTGGTCGGACCGGGCGATCGAGCGCACCACGCCCTGTTTACTCGGGCTGTTCTCCGTCGTCACCTTGCTGGCGGCGCGGCTCACCCCCGAAGAACGGCGAGCCGCGGCGAGCAGTGCTTGGTACCGCAAGCGGCACCCGACGTTCAGCGACGCCCTCGCCGCCGTCCGCCGCCGCCTCTGGCGCGAGCAGGGTTTGCTGATGTCCCGGCGCACGGGCGAGGCCGCGAAACCCCGACCAGCGCTGCAGAACGCGCTCGCCTACGCGCTCTGCCACGCAGCCTGATGGCCAAAGTCGAGCTAAGGTCCTGATCGGAAACCGTATCCTCGCACGCCCTTGCCTCATCCG
>JBJMPM010000386.1:0-12072 GCA_045803205.1 Longimicrobiaceae bacterium | reverse complement strand
CCGTTCACTCCGTTGACTCCGTGTGAGGCCTTCTGTCAGAGACTGGAACCGGAACTGTCCTCGGCGAGCTGGTACTGAGACGGTCTTCAGTACCCCGGGTTCTGGTCGAGCAGCGGGTTCACGTCCCGGGCCGCCTGCGGGATCGGGTAGAAGAGGAAGTGGTCGTCCAGCACCAGGTTCACCTTGGGGACGCTGCTGTCGCGCGCGATGCAGCTGCTGCAGCCGGACGGGCGCGGGCGGTTCCAGAAGGCGCGCCCCGCGGCGGTCGCCCACTGCATGATCCGCTGCTTCGCCCAGGTCCAGTTGCGCTGCGAGTCGAAGTGCCCGTGGCCCTCCATGGCGAACTCGAAGCGCCGCTCCAGGAAGAGCGAGTCCTTGAACGCCTGCTTCGCCAGCCCCGGCGTGAGGTTGGGCACCTTGGCGCGCGCGCGCACCTGGTTCACCAGCCCGTACGCCTCGGCCGTGGGGCCCGCGTTCTCGTTGATCGCCTCGGCCAGCGAGAGCAGCACGTCGGCGTAGCGCACCAGGATGAAGTTGGGCTCCTCGGCCCCGTCCTGCGCGCCGGGGGTCTTGTCCATGTACTTGTTCGGCACCGGCGCGAAGTGGCCGTACGCCGTGGACGCGGTGGCCGTGCTGTCCCAGGTGACGGTGGCACCGCTCTTCTTGGTGTAGGAGAGCAGCCACGTCCCCGCCTTGCGCGTGTCCGCCGGGTTGTAGCTGTAGAAGAACGGCCACTCCGGCCCGAACGACGGGTTCTGGCTGTCGCAGTAGGGGAAGTCGCCCTGGTTGGGCACCGGCCGGGCCGCGAACTGGTCGCACATGTACCCGCCCGCCCCCGGGGTGCGGACGTTCTGGATGTCGAAGATCACCTCGGCGTTGTTCTCGTTGGCCTGGTCGAACACGCTCGCGTAGTTCGCCAGCAGCGAGTAGCGGCCGCTCTGCACCACCGCCCGCGCCGCGGCCTCGGCCTGCACGAAGGCCTGCGACCCGCCGCCGCCCACCGCGCCGTACTGCAGGTACACCTTGGCCAGCAGCGCCCGCGCGGCGCCGCTGGTCGCCCGCCCCACGTTGCTGCCGGTGTAGCTGGTGGGGAGCACCCCGGCCGCGTCGGTCAGGTCCTGGATGATGGCCTGGTACACCTCGGCCTGGCTGGCGCGCGGCTTCTGGATCGAGTCCAGCGAGCGCGTCTCGTGCAGGTAGAGCGGCACCCCGCCGAAGAGCCGCACCAGGTTGAAGTAGTGGTAGGCGCGCAGGAACTTCGCCTCGGCCACGATCCGGTCGCGCAGCGCCGCGTCCATGTTCTGGATCCCCGGCACGTTGTCGATCACCGAGTTGGCGCGGTTCACCGCGTGGAAGGCGGCGCGCCACGCCCCGTTGATGTAGTTGTGCGACGAGTTGACCTGGAAGATGTCGGGCATGGTCCGCTCGTTGGTGGCGCCCAGGCGCAGCGTCACCGTCTCGGTGGGGTACTCCACCAGCATCCAGTACTGCCGGCCGTAGTAGTCCACGTCGCTGACGCCGAGCTCCGGGACGCGCGCCTGGAAGGCGGCGTAGGCGCCCGAGAGCGCGGCCAGCGCCCCGTCGGCCCCGGTGTAGAGGTTCTCCGGCGCCACGAAGGAGTAGGGGACCTCGGTCAGGAAGTCGTCCTTGCACCCCGCCGCGGCGAGGCCCGCCGCCGCCAGGAGCGCCAGGGCCCGCGTGCGATGTCTCATGGTTCGTCGCCTCCCGTGGGGTGCGTCAGTAGGTGAAGTTGATGCCGAAGACCCAGGAGCGCGCCGCCGGGTAGGCGCCGATGTCGATCCCCCGGTTCAGGTTCCCCGTGCCGAAGCTGCTCACCTCGGGGTCGAAGCCCCTGTAGTCGGTCCAGGTGAGCACGTTGCTCCCGGAGAGGTACAGGCGCGCCATGGTCACCCCGCGCGACTGCAGCCAGCGGGCGGGGAGCGCCCAGGAGAGCGAGACGGTCTTCAGCCGCAGATAGCTCCCGTCCTCCAGGATCAGGTCGTTGTAGTCCGTGGTCCCCGCGCCCACCGTGTTCACCCCCAGCCGCGGGAACTTCGCGTCGGGGTTCTGCGGGGTCCACCGCTGCTCGTAGCGCTCGCGCAGCAGGTTGGTGGCCGCGTCGCCCCCGGTCAGGCGCCAGCGGTTGAGGTTCAGGATCTCGTTGCCGAACGCCCCCTGCAGCAGCCCCGAGAGCTCGAAGCCGCGGAAGGCGACCGTGTTCTGCCACCCCAGGGTGAAGTTCGGGTTGGGGTCGCCGATGATGGTGCGGTCGCGCACGTCGATGGTGTCGTTGCCGTCCTGGTCCACCAGGATCACGTCGCCCGGGCGGTAGGCGTTGCCGGTGGCGCGGTTCACGATCCCCGCCAGCTGCAGCGCCTGCGCGCTGTCGCGCACGATGCCGCCGGTCTGGTAGCCGATGAACACCCCCACCGGCTGCCCCACGCGGACCACCGTGCCGGGGAGCTTGAAGTCGTCGCTGATGGTGCTCGAGGTGATCTCGTTGTCGCCGCCCAGGTCCGTCACCCGGTTGCGGTTGCGCGCGAAGGTGAGCCCCGAGCGCCACCCCACCCGCCGCGAGCCCGCCTGCGCGCGCAGCATCTCCACGTTCAGCGCCAGCTCGATCCCCTTGTTCTCCACGCTCCCCGCGTTCACCAGCGCCCGCGCGAAGCCGGACTCCGAGGGGAGGTCCACGGTGAGCAGCAGGTTCTCGGTGTCCTTGTGGTACCAGTCGAAGGTCAGCGAGGCGCGGGAGAAGAGCCCCAGGTCGAAGCCCAGGTCGAGCTGCCGGGTGCTCTCCCAGGTGAGCTCGTCGTTGGCCACGCCCACGGGGAAGTAGCCGGTGACCGGGTTGCCGCCGAAGGAGTAGCCGGTGCCGATCAGCCGCGCGAGCGACTGGTAGGGGCGGATGGACGGGTTCCCCGCCGAGCCGTACGAGGCGCGCAGCTTGAGGTTGTCGACCGCCTCCACGTCGCGCAGGAAGCGCTCCTCCGACAGGTGCCAGCCGGCGGCGACGGAGGGGAAGAAGGCCCACTTGTTCCCCCGGCCGAAGCGCGACGACCCGTCGGAGCGCCCGGTGAAGGTGAGCAGGTAGCGGTCGAGGATGGAGTAGTTCGCACGGAAGAGGAAGCTCTCCAGCGCCCACTTGTCCTTGCTGCTGCGCGGCGTCCCCGGCACGCGGGCCGAGGAGATGTCGTTGAAGCCGTTGACGTCGGTCACGAAGTCGGCGCCGGTCACGCTGGTGCGCTCGGTGACGTTCGTCTGCCAGGTGAAGCCGCCCACCGCGTTCAGGTGGCTGAACGAGCCGACGTCGTGGTCGTAGGTGAGGGTGTTCTCGTTCAGCACCGAGAGCACGTTGGCGGTGCCGCGGATCGCCTGCCCGTTGGGCGCCTCGAGCCCGGTGCGGGTGGTGCGCGGGTAGTAGGTGTTGCGGAAGCGGTTGGCGTAGTCGGCGCCCAGCGAGACGCGCGCGGTGAGCCCGGGGAGGAGCTCGTAGCTGGTGTAGGCGTTCCCCAGCAGCCGCGTGTCGCCCTCGTCGTCCTGCACCTCGGCGGCGAGCGAGACGGGGTTCACCAGCTCGGCGGCGTTGGTGGAGGGGATCCCCACCGCGGCCAGGTCGCGCCCCTGGTAGGGGTAGACGCCGTTGGCGAAGCGCACCGGGAGGAAGGGGTAGGCCTGCAGCGCGGCGCCGACGGCGCCCGCGCGCCGGTTGCTCTCGCCGTCGGTGGGCACGAACGAGGTGCTCACCCGGCTGGCGGCCAGGTTGGTGCCGAACTTGAAGCGCGCCCCGATCCCCTGCTCCAGGTTGGCGCGCAGCGAGTAGCGCTTGAACTGCGTGCCGATCACCACCCCGTGCTGGTCGAACACGCCGCCCGAGACGGCGTAGCGGGTGTAGCTGGTCCCCGCGCTCCCGCCGGAGACGGTGGCCTGCAGGCTCCGGATGGGCGCGGTGCGGAAGATGGCGTCCTGCCAGTCGGTCCCCGCGCCGATGGTGTCGAGCGCGGCCTGCGAGAAGGGCGCGGCGCCGCCGCCGCTCGTGGCCACCTCGTTCATCGCCAGCGCCAGCTCGTGCGCGTTCAGCAGGTCCACGCGGCGGATGACGTTCTGCATCCCCGTGTAGCTGTCGATGGAGACCTGCGGGCGCCCGGCCCGGCCGCGCTTGGTGGTGATGATCACCACGCCGTTGGCGCCGCGGGAGCCGTAGATGGCGGTGGCCGAGGCGTCCTTCAGGATCTCGATGCTCTCGATGTCGTTCGGGTTGAGCACGGCCAGCGGGTTGGGCGGCACCGACGCCGTCGCGCGCCCGCCGTCGCCCGGTGACGCGGCCTCGGGGTCGTTCTCCACCGGGAAGCCGTCGATCACGTACAGCGGCTCGCTGTTGCCGGTGATCGACGAGGTGCCGCGCACGCGGATGGAGATGCCGCCGCCCGGCGTGGCGCTGGCGGCCGTGACCTGCACGCCGGCCGCGGCGCCCTGCAGCACCTGGTCCAGCGAGGCCACCGGCGTGGTGCGCAGCGCCTCGGTGTTGACGGAGGACACCGAGCCGGTCACGTCGCGCCGGCGCAGCGTCCCGTAGCCGACCGCCACCACCTCCGAGAGGCCGACGGCCGAGGTGGCGAGGGTGAAGTCGGCGGTGGCGGTGCCGCCCGCCGCCACGGTGACGGCGCGGCTCGCCGGGGCGTGGCCGAGCACGCTCACGTTCACCGTGTGCGTGCCCGCGGGAACGCCGGCGAGCGCGTAGGTGCCGTCGGTGCGGGTCACGGCGCGCAGGCCGGTGCCGGCGACGCTCACGCTGGCGCCGGCCAGCGGGCGCTGGCCCCCGGCCTCAATGACCGTCCCGGTGATCCGGCCGGTGCCCTGCGCGAGCGCCGCGGCGGGCGCCAGCACCAGCGCGAGCAGGCAGACCAGGTGTCTCGTCCATCTCATCCTGATTCTCCGGAAGGAAGTTTCCCTGCTTGGGGGTGGGACGGCCGGCCGGGCAGGCCGACGGGTTGCCGGAAACCGACGATTTGAAGCGAAACCGAACAAAAGCAGGGTGCGACGCCTGCCTTCTACACGCGCGGGACGGACCGATCGGGGACGGAGAGGGCCCACTCCCGGGCCGGATTCTCCGTGTTTTGTTCCCAGTGGGAACTAATCGCTCCCGAATGTAGTGCGGCCTTTCAGAACGCGCAACAGACAGATCGACGCTCACCCAGGCGCGGAGGAACGGAGAGCCTCAGCGGCCGTCCTGCAGTTCCCCGCGCAGCTCCAGCCGCGCGCGCCGGATGCCGTCCACCGCCAGGCGCGACACCAGGTCGGCGCCGAGCGGAGAGAAGTGCGTGTCGTCGCGCAGCCCCTGCGGATAGTTGGGGCTCTCTCCCGGCGCCAGGTGCAGGAAGAGGCGCTTCGACCCTTCCGTCCCGTAGCGCCGCAGAACGCGTTCGCTGGCGCGGTGCATGTCGACGAGCGCCACCCGCTGCTCCCGCGCCACCGCGCGCACCAGCTCCGGGTACGCGCCGTGGGTGTCGTAGAAGCGTCCCCGCGGGTCGAAGCGGCGGCGCATCACCGGCGTCATCAGTACCGGGGTGCCGCCCTTCGCGCGCACGTCGGCCACCATGCGCGCGAGGTTGGCGCGGTAGTCGGCGGGCGGGGTGTAGCGGTCGGTCTTCTCCACCGACTCGTCGTTGTGGCCGAACTGGATGAGCACGTAGTCGCCCGGCCGCACGCTGTCGACGATCGCCTGCCAGCGCCTCTCGGAGAGGAAGGTGCGGGTGCTGCGGCCGTTGCGTGCGTGGTTGGCGACGCGCACCCGCGCCGGGTCGAAGAAGCGCTGCAGCATCTCTCCCCAGCCGGTCTCCGGCCGCTTCTCCGGGAGCTTCTCCGCCATGGTCGAATCCCCCGCCAGCCACACCGTCACCGGCCGCTGCTGCGGCGCCGCGCCCGCGAGCAGCGGCAGCAGGAGGAGCGGGAGACCGCGGGCGAAGCGCATCGGGTGACTCGGGCTCCGTGGGGACGATGCGAGTAAACTCGCCGCTACAACGGCACGCTGTCCGCCTTCGCGGACATCAACGGCCCGGGGCCGGGGCGTCGCCACCAACCCCTCAGCACTTGGCACTTAACACTAGGCACTAGGCACTAGGCACTAGGCACTAGGCACTAGGCACTAGGCACTTTCAGTCCCCCAGCTGCGCAGGCTGCAGCCGCGGCACGATCAGGTGCATCAACGTCCAGGCGGTCACGTAGGCCAGGCCGCAGATCATGAAGATGATCCCGTAGTTGTTCCCCGTGGCCTCGAGGATGCGCCCGGTGGCGCGCTGGAAGAGCACGCCCCCCATCGCCCCCGCGAACCCGCCGATCCCGACCACCGAGGCCACCGCGCGGCGCGGGAACATGTCGCTCGCCGTCGTGAACAGGTTGCAGCTCCACCACTGGTGCGCCGCCGCGGCCACGCTCACGATGGCCACCGCCACCCACATGCTCTTCGCGTGCGGCGCGAACATCGTGGGCACGATCAGCAGCGCGGCGATCAGCAGCGCCGTCTTCCGCGCGCGGTTCACCGTCCACCCGCGCTTGATCAGCGCGCTGGAGAGCCATCCCCCGCCCACCGACCCCACGTCGGCCACCAGGTAGATCACGATCAGCGGCGCGGCCACGCCGGCCAGCTTCACCCCCCAGTTGGCGTCGAGGAATTTCGGCAGCCAGTAGAGGTAGAACCACCAGATGGGGTCGGTGAGCCCCTTGGCCAGGAAGAACGCCCAGGTCTGGCGGTGGCGGAGGAGCTGCAGCCAGGGCACCGCCTCGGTGCGCTCGGCCGGGTCGCTGCGGATGTACGCCAGCTCGGCGGGCGAGGCGCGCTCCTCCGGGCGCCGGTAGAGCGCCAGCCAGAAGGCCAGCCAGATGAAGCCCAGCGCGCCGGTGGCCACGAAGGCCACGCGCCACCCCCACATCAGCGTGATCCACGGCACCAGCATCGGTGCCGCGATGGCGCCCACGTTGCTCCCGGCGTTGAAGATCCCCGTGGCCAGCGCGCGCTCGCGGCGGGGGAACCACTCGGCGGTGGCCTTGATGGCGCCCGGGAAGTTCCCGCTCTCGCCCAGCCCCAGCGCGGCGCGGGCGTACGAGAACCCCGCGGCGGTCGACGCCAGCGCGTGCGACATGGCGGCCAGGCTCCACGCCACGATCGCCGCCGCGAACCCCTTCCGCACGCCGATGCGGTCCAGCAGCCGCCCCATCCCCAGGAAGCCGAAGGCGTAGGCGAAGGAGAACCAGGAGACGATGTCGCCGTACTGCGCCTCGCCCCACCCCAGCTCGCGCTGCAGCGTGGGCGCCAGGATCCCCAGCACCTGGCGGTCGATGTAGTTGATGGTGGTCGCGGCGAAGAGGAGCGCGCAGATGGTCCAGCGGTAGCCGAAGCGCGGCGGCGCGCCCTCCACCGCCGCCACGCCCCCGGCGACGGCCGACGCGCCCGCGCTGGAGGCGAGCGTCGGGTCCGCGGCGACGGAGGTGGTGCCCGGGATCTCGTCGGCCTGCGTGGGATGGGTCGCCATGCTGCCTCAGGCGGTGGGGGATTCCAGGAGCCGGTCGACCTCGGCCGCGGAGACGCGGTTGAAGTCGCCGGGGATGGTGAGCTTGAGGGCACCCGCGGCGGTGGCGAACTCCAGCGCCGCCGCCGGCTCCCTCCCGTCCTGCAGCGCGTGGATGAGCCCCGCGGCGAAGGCGTCGCCGCCGCCCACGCGGTCCACCACGCGCACCGTCCAGCGCCGCGCCTGGTGCAGCGCCGCGTCGTCCCAGAGCGCGGCGCTCCAGCGGTGCTCGCTCGCCGAGACCACGTCGCGCAGGGTGATGGCGACGGCGGCGCACCCCAGCTCGCCCGCGATCCGCTCCGCCGCGCGGCGCACGAAGGCCGGGTCGTGCGGGTCGCCCTCGCCGGAGTCGACGCCGAGCATGGCCGCCGCGGCGCCGGGGTTGCCGACCAGCAGGTCGCAGCCGCGTACGAGCGCGGGGACCACCGTCTTCGGATCGCGCCCCTGCCAGAGGGCGGGGCGGTAGTTCAGGTCGACGCTGACCTTCACCCCGGCCGCGCGCGCCGCCTGGGCCGCGTCGAGGGCTGCGCGCGCGGGGCCGTCGCCCAGGGCGGGGGTGATGCCGGAGAGGTGGAGCCACGCCGCGCCATCCAGCAGCGCCGGCCAGTCCAGCGCCGCGGGATCGATCGCCGAGAAGGCGGAGCCAGCGCGATCATAGACCACGCGCATGGGGCGGAGGTCGGCGCCGGGCTCCACGAAGTAGATCCCCATCCGCCCCTCTCCGCGCAGCACGCCGGAGACTTCGACGCCCTCCGCGCGCACCGCCGCCAGCGCCGCGTCGCCCACGGCGTTCTCGGGGAGGCGGGTGACGCAGGCGCTGCGTCCGCCCAGGTGCGCGATGCCGGCGGCGACGTTCGCCTCGCTCCCGCCGAACCAGGTGCGGAGATGCGGAGACTGGAAGAGCCGCTCGTCCTCCGGCGGCGAGAGGCGGAGCAGCAGCTCGCCGAAGCAGACCACGCGGCTCACCGCGCACCTCCGCGCGCCGCGGCGACCGTCTCGACCACCAGCCGCGCGCGCGCCGTCAGCGCCGCGAAGTCGCCCACGGCCGCGCGCCTCGGGTCGACCAGCGCGCCGCCCAGCCCGACCGCAACGGCGCCGGCGCGGAGCCATTCGCCCACGTTCTCCGGCGTCACGCCGCCGGTCGGCACCAGCTTGAGGAACGGCATCGGCCCCAGCACCCCGCGGATGAACGACGGCCCCAGCGTATCCGAGGGAAAGACCTTCACCGCGTCGGCGCCGAGGCGGTGCGCGGCCAGGATCTCCGTGGGGGTGAAGGCGCCGAGCAGGACGGGGATGTCCGCCGCGTGCCCGATCTCCACCAGCTCGGGGAGGACGACGGGGGAGACGAGATACCGCGCGCCGCTGGCGACCGAGCTCGTCGCATCCTCCACGGTCAGCACCGAGCCCGCACCCACCAGCATCCCCTCGCGCGTCGAGAGCTCGCGGATCACGTCCAGCGCGTCCGGCGTGGTGAGCGTGACTTCGATTGCCGAGACGCCGCCGGCGTGCATGGCATCGGCGGCCATCACCGCCGCCTCCGCGTCGTCCAGGCGGATCACGGCGATGACGCCGAGCTCCTCCAGCCGGCGCATGGTCTCCTCCCGCATCCCGGCGGCCGCGTCCATGCTCATCCGCCGCTCCCGGCCATCGTGGACGCCTGCGCCTCGACGCGCGCCAGGTGCTCGCCGAGTGCCGCGCGCGCGCCGACTTCCATCACCCGCGCCAGCGACGAGGCGACCGCGTCCGCGAAGCCGGGGACGGCGGAGAGGTCCGCGTCCCAGAGCCCCGTGTCGGCGCAGGCGCGGCGGGCGAGGGTGATGACGTCATTCCCGACCTCCTTCCAGAGCGCGCGCACGCGGCCGCCCTGGTCGTCGCGCGGGAGCGGGCGCCCGGCGGCCTCGCGCGCGCGCTGCAGGTCGCCGCGCGCGAAGCGCAGCCAGGCCGCGAACGCGAACGCGAGCGACGCGGGCACGTGACCCGTCTGCCGCGCGTAATCGAGGATCGAGGGGACGACGCGCACGCGGAGCTTCATCGTCTGCTGCAGCACGATGTCGGAGACGGCGTGGCGGATGAAGGGGTTGGCGAAGCGGTCCAGCACCTCGCGCGCGAACGCCGCCGCGTCGGGCGCTTCGACGAAGGGCGCGATCTCGTCCAGCGCGATGCGGCGGATGAAGCGCCCCACCTGCGCGTCTTCCATCGCGTCGCGCACCGTCTCGCAGCCGGCGAGGAGGGCGACGGGGACCATGGCGGTGTGGGTGCCGTTCAGCAGCCGCAGCTTGCGCTCGCGGAACGGAGCCGCATCGCCCAGCACCCGCACGTCCACCCCGTTGCCGGGAATGTTCTGGAACGGGAGCGAGAGGGCAGCGCCCGTATCCCCCTCGATCACGAACAGCGAGTACGGCTCGGCGACGGTGAGCAGCGCGTCGCGATACCCGAGCGTCGCTTCCTCGTGCGCGTGCTCGTCCGGGGCAGGGGTGCCCGGGACGATCCGGTCCACCAGCGTGCCGTGGAAGCTCGTCTCCTCCACCATCTCCAGGAAGTGGGCGCCGAGCTTCCACCGGAGCGCCTGCGTGCGCACCCGCTCGCGCAGGACCTCGCCGTTTTCTTCCACCAGCTCGGTGGGAAAGACGAAGAGATACGATGCGTCCGAGAAGTCGAACGCCCGCGCGCGCTCCCAGAGGAAGCGCGTGAGCTTGCCGGGGAAGGAGCGCGGCGGCGCGTCTTCCAGCTGGTCGCGCTCGTCCAGCGCGAGCCCCGCTTCGGTGGTGTTGCTGAAGACCATCCGCAGCTCCGGCTGGCGGGCCAGCGCCAGCACCGCGTCCCACTCCTCCGCGGCGGAGAGCGCGCGGGAGACGGAGGAGATCACGCGCCGCTGCGTGCGCGGCTCGCCGTCGACCAGGCCGCGCGTGACGAGGGTGTAGAGGCCGTCCTGCCGGTTGATGGCGCGGTCGCGGCCGCTCCCGGTCTGCCCCACCATCACGATGCGGCCGCCGAGCTCGCCGCGCTCGTTCGCCTCGTCGATGGCGGGCTCGATCAGCCCGCGCAGCAGCGCGCCGGTACCGAACTGCACCACCTTCTCGGGGAGGTCGAGCACCTCCGGCGCGGGGACGACGAGGTCCTCGCGCCCCCGCAGCGAAGGCAGCAGCGCGCGCGCGAGGGTCGGGAGCGTCATGCGGGCGCTCCCGAAGCCGAGGGCAGCCGGGCGAATGAATTCGCGGCAACAACGGCCCGAAGTCCGCCTTCGCGGACTGTGGGCGAGGTCTCGGCGCGGGCGGCGGAGTGACGTGCCGGCGCGGCTATAGATCCTTCGGCCTGCGGACGGCGGTAAGGACGCAGGTTCGCCGTGGCCGGCCTCAGGATGACGTCGGAGGGGGTGGGGTGCTGTAGAGGCCGAGGCGGCGACCCCACCGGTCGCGCGCCGCCGAACGTCGGTCGCAGTCCGCGAAGGCGGACTTCGGGCCGGTGTAGCGGCGAATTTTTTAGCCTGTTTGAGCGGACTGCGGCCGAGGCGCCGGCGCGGGCGGCGTAGTGACGTGCCGGCGCGGCTATAGATCCTTCGGCCTGCCGGATTCGCCGAGGACTCAGGTCCGCCGTGGCCGGCCTCAGGATGACGTCGGTGGGGGTGGGCTGGTGAGGCAGCGATGCATCCCGTCGCGTGCCGCTGAACGTCGGCAGCACCGCGGCCGGTAGTCCGCGCAGGCGGACTTCGTGTAGTTGTTGCAGCGAATTCATTCGCCCTGCCCGCGGACGCCGCAGCGTCTCCCCCCTGCGCCGGGGCGACGGTTGCGGCCGCGGAGGCGCACCGATGCCCCCCCTCACAGCGTCACCCCCTCCTTCCAGATCGCGATCTCGCGGTAGCCATGCGTCTCGTTGTTGGTGCGGACGCGGCCGGAGGCGACCTCCAGCACCAGCGCGAACAGCTCGTCGGCGAGCGAGTCCAGGGTGGCGCGGCCGTCGAGGAGCGCGCCGGCGTTGAAGTCGATCCAGTGCGGCTTCTTCTCCGCGATGGCGGTGTTCGAGGAGACCTTGAGCGTTGGCACCGGGAAGCCGAGCGGCGTGCCGCGGCCGGTGGTGAACAGCAGGAGCGTCGCGCCGCTCGCCACCATCGCCGTCGACGAGACCCCGTCGTTCCCCGGCGACTCCAGCAGCGAGAGGCCGCCGGCCGACGCCGCCTGGCCGTAGCGCAGCACGCGCGTCACCGTCGCGCGACCGCCCTTCTGGATGGCGCCGAGCGACTTCTCCTCCAGCGTCGTCAATCCCCCCGCCTTGTTCCCCGGCGACGGGTTCTCGTACACCGGCTGATCGTGGCGGAGGAAGTAGTCCTTGAAGTCGTTCACCATCTCCACGATGCCGCGGAAGACGGACTCGTCGGCGGCGCGGTCCATCAGCAGCTGCTCGGCGCCGAACATCTCCGGGACCTCGGTGAGGATCACCCCGCCGCCCAGCGCCGTAAGCCGGTCGGCGACGCGGCCGAGGAGCGGGTTGGCGGTGATCCCGCTGAACCCGTCGG
>JBJMPM010000366.1:0-31604 GCA_045803205.1 Longimicrobiaceae bacterium | reverse complement strand
GTCGCTGGCGGCCGGCCTGCTTCAGCGACCGGATCGCGGCCGTCAGCTCTTCCGGGCTCCCTTCCCCGGTCATCAGCCAACGGGTGGTGATTATCTCGCCCCGGTCCGACAGCACCTGCGCGACCCACGCGCCGTTACCCGACTCGAGTTCCACCGCCTCGGAGAGGGCCTCCATCGAGCGACCGAGGCTTTCGGTGGTGACGCCCCGCCGCATGCGCTCGATCCCGGCTCTCATCGCGGCCGCGGCCGCGGGCCCGGCCGGGATCTCCGCATTGGGACCGAAGGCCTCTTCCATCAGGCGAGCGCCCCGCTCCACCTCGCCGTCGTTCTCGCGCAGCACGCCACGGATCACCAGAGCGGCGCCGAGGCCGGCCAGCACGGAGCCGAGCTCGTCCGGCGCCAAGTCGGGAAGTGCGTACGCGGCCTCGAGCGCCCGGACCCCGTCGTCCAGGTCGGTGGCGTGGCCGTTCAGGCGGTACCGGGCCACCAGCGCGCCGCCCAGGGTGCGCAGGAGCATCGCGCGGCCGCGGTGGGGAAGCGTTGGAGGGTCGATGCGGCGCAGGAGGGCGATCGAGTCGTCGATATAGCGCGGATCGTTGTCGCAGGTGAACAGCTCCAGCAGCGCGGTGGCCAGGTTCACCTGGTCCAGCGCCTGGTTCGTCTCGTCGCCCGCCTGCAGCGCGATGCACCGCCGCCAGGTCTCAACGGCCAGGCGTAAGCGGGCGGGATCACTCGTCTCCTCGAACTGGAGGCGATAGAGCCCTGCCAGCGTTCCGAGCACCGTCGCCTCCGCGGCGGGGTCGTCCGCCGCCAGCGCCTCCGCGTCCGCCAGGTGCGACAGTGCGCGGTCCGGGTCGTCCGCGGAGCGGGTAAGACGGTAGTGCTCCACCCGCAGCGCGCCGGCGTCGGCCAGCACGGGAAGGCGGGCTTGGGCGTCCGCCGCGAGGAAGCCGGGATCGATCGCCAGTTCCTCCATCACCGCGAGCGCATGCTCCATTGACGCGGGGTCGGTAAGGGAGACGTCCTCCATTGCCGCTTGGTAGCGGCGCTCGATCTCCTCCGCATCGAGCGGAGCCACGGCGGGCGGGTCCACGGCCGGCGTGGGACTTGTATGCGCGCGTTCCAGCATCAGGGCCCTTTTGGGAAGCAGGTGCAGCAGCGGCAGCTCTGCCCATCTCCATGACGTGAGGAGGGCTCGCTCGCGATGATCGGCAGCCAGGTCGCGCACGGGGCGGGACGTGACGGGGCCGCGGCGTTTTCGCATTCGGAATGGCGGCGGCGCCGTACGTCAGAGGAGGTGAATGCGGGGTCTGTCGATCTGCCGAACCCGTTCCACGAGCACGGCGAGCGTCTCCTCGTCGGTGTCCAGCGGGATCTCGATGATGACGCCGCCGGCCCCGTAGATGCGGATCGGACGATTCGACGGGTTCGTACGATCACCCGTCGCCGGCGTTCGCCCGGCGGAACGCCTCCATCCGATCAGCCCCGCGATCAACGCCGTCGCGACCGTGGCTCCGGCCTGGATGATTCCCGCGAGGACGTTGGGATCGACCTGGGGCGAGCGCACCCGCGCTCGCCGTGGGCGCAGCTCGAGCACGGCACTTCCCTCGACGTACGGCGCCAGCGCCTTCATCAACGCGTCGCTGGTGTAGCCTTCGCACTGGATCAGTGCCTCCTCCATGGTCTCGCCTCGAGCTGTGGACGGGATGCGGTTCAGGGTTGAACGTACGCGCCGAGATCGTTTTCGATCTTCTCCAGCTCCCTGCGCTTCCACTCCTCGACCAGCCGCTCCGCGAGCTCCACCTGGGCCTCGGCGATCCGCTCGATCAGGGTCTCGTTCGCCTTGAGCTCGGCCTCCTGGCGGAGCTGGTTCTTCTCCGTGCTCAGGTGAAGGTCGGTGGCGAGCGTGCCGTCGACGTCGGCGAGCGTCCGCTCGGCGTCCGTCTTCAGCACGTGTTTGCGGATCTTGACCTGCTGCCGCGAAGTCTCCACGACGTCGATCTCGCGCTCCTCCAGCACCTCGTCGTAGGGGCGGTACGGGCTGAGGGTGGAGAGGAGCTTTACCACCACGGGAGCCGTCTCCAGCGAGATGAAGAGCGCCGTGATGAACAGGCTCGCCCAGAGGATGGTGCCGCTGTCGTGCTTGAGCGCGCCGAAGGCTTCCATCTTCGCCAGCAACCCGTTCGCCCTGGCACGGACCGAGTCCGCCTGCGCGATCCTCCTCTGCTGCTCGGCGAGCAGACCCTCGATCTGGCGGGTGTTCCGTTCGATCATGGGAAGGTTGCGGGCCTTTACCTCCTGCAGTTGCCGCTCGGCCTGTTGCCGGAAAAGGTCCTTCTCTCGATAGACCGATCCAGGGCCGGGAATGCCGGTGCCTGCGACGCCGGCCCGTTCGTCGATCCAGGCCTGGGTCCGTAGGTCGGCTTCTGCCTGCCTGTCATTGACCTCTTTCTTCAACGCGTCGATTCTGCTGCGCAAATCGGCGAGTTGTTCCTCATCTTCCGCCCGGATCCGCGCGATGTCGGCCCTCCTGGCGGTGGCCTGCATCTGCTGCCAGCGATCGCGGATTTCCACGTCGAAGAGCCTCAGCTCCAGCGGGCGCGAGATGACCACCGCCAGGAAGAAGGAGATCACGAACCGCGGCAGCGCGAACAGCAGGTCCAGGACGAAGTGCTTCTGCTTGCGCATCCCCGAGACGATCACGCGGTCCAGGTTGAAGATCACCACGCCCCAGAGCACGCCGAACGCGGCCGCAGCCGGGACCGACTGGAACACGGTGAACAGCGCGTACCCGCCGGAAAGGCTGGCGAGGACGGCCGTGAGCAGGATGGTGACGCCGATCCCCACGTACTTCGACTCGTCGGTGGGGCACGACGCGAGGACCCCGGTGTTGGCGCCCGAGCAGAACAGGAAAAAACGCTTCATGGCTCGCTCCGAACCTCGTGGGTGAGTTCCGACGGTCATACGCTCGCTGAGGCCGACGCATCCGGATCAGTCCGCCTGGCTCTGCTCTCGCAACGGGCCGTACGGGCGGAGCCGGCTGGCCGGGGAAAGGAGATTCAGTACCACGGGAGCCGTTTCCAACGCGACGAAGAGCAGCGTGATGAAAAGGCTGGCCCAGCGCACGGCCTCGCTGTCGCGCTGGAGCGCAGCGAAGGCCTCCAGCCGCGCCAGGAGCCCGGTCTCCCCGGCGCGCAGGGCGTCCAACTGCGCGATCCTGCGGTCCTGCTCGGCCAGGAGACGCCCGATCTCGCGGTCGTTGTGCTCGACCAGCGGAAGGTTGCGGGCCTCCACCTCCCTCAGCTGGCGCTCGGCTTCCCTCCGGGCCACGTCCTTCTCCCGGAGCACCGCGCCCGCCCCGGGGACGCCGGTGCCGGCCGTGCCCTCCCGCTCCCCGATCCACGCTGCGGTCCGCTGGTGGTACTCCGTGCGCTTCGCCTCCACCTCACGGTTCAGCCGGTCGTTCGCCGCGCGCAGCTCGCTCAGCCGCCCGGCATCGACGGCGCGGATCCGTTCGGCGTCGCGTCCCGCGCCATCGACCTGCATCCGCGCCAGCCGGGCCTGGATCTCCCGCTCGAAGAGCTTCAGCACCAGCGGGCGCGCAATGACCACCGCCAGGAGGATGGCGACCGCGATCCGCGGCGCCGCGTACAGCAGGTCGAGCGCGAAGTGCTTCTGCCGGCGCACGCCCGAGAGGAGCGTGCGGTCCAGGTTGAAGATCACCACGCTCCACAGCACGGCGAGCGCGGCCGCCGCCGGGGCGGGGAACACGGTGGAGAGCGCATACCCGCCTGAAATCCCGGCGAGGATCGCCGTCAGCAGGACGCTGGCCCCGATCCCCAGGTACCTGGCCTCGTCCCCGGGCGACTCCTGCAGCGCCGCCCGGTCGGCTCCCGAGCAGAAGAGGAAGAACGGCTTCATGGCATCGCTCCGAACCTCGCGGTGATCTCGGCTTTCATGCGATCGCTAAGGTGGTCCAGCACGTCGCCGAGGCGGGGGATCCACCTGGTCGGCGCCCGCGCGGGCCCGGGACCCGGCGGTGTGGAGGGGATGGCCGTGGCCCGCGGGGCATTCGCTCCCGCGAAGCGCACCGAGAGATCCAGGCTTAGCGGAACACGGATCGTGGGCGCGCCCACGCGGATCGCCGGTGCGGCGAGCGCAACCGTGGGCGCCGGGACGCGCATGCCGCGGATGACCACGGTGTGCGACAGCTCGGGGGCGGGAACGGAGAGCGAGCGGATCACCGGGAACGGCACCACCCGCACGGATGCCGTCTCGCTCAGCGTGGCGCCCGCGCGCGCCCGGGCCGTGAGCGTGTACGAGCCGCTCCCGGCAGTGACGACCTCGCAGGTCCCGGTCTCGTCCACCTCGCCGATCCCGTTGTCGATGCTCACCCAGCGCGCCCCCGCCACGCGCCAGGTGAGCCGCACCGGGCGGCCCTCCAGCGCCGTCTCCGGCTCCACCTGGAAGAGGATGATCTCGAGCGCCTCCTGCACGGTCCCGAGGTCGGCCATCCACTGGTAGGGGAGGGCGCGCTTCCTCGGGTCGGCCGCGCCGCTGTTGAGCGCGCCGGACATCCGCGCGAGCACCGGGGCGGGGAGGTCTCCAAGCATCTCCATGTAGCTCTCGTGGTTCTCCTCCACCTCCGGCATGAAGAGCGGGTCCGCGGCGTCGAAGGCCGGCCACCCGAACCGGGTGACGTAGTCGCGGATGTTTCTGGGGGTGGAGCGCTGCAGCCCGAAGAACGGCCCGCAGAGGAAGAGCAGGTAGTGGATGCCCACGGTCACCGCCCAGTCGTCGGTGAAGCGGTCGACGCGCACCACGATGGGCCCGCCCCGGTGGGTCAGGATCTGGTCCATGATTTCGGGCGCGACCCATTCACCATCCATCTTCTTCCCGAACGTTGTGGGCGTCTCGCCGGGGGCGTCGGTCACCGCGCCGCTGTCGAAGTCGATCAGGGCGACGTGGCACTCGGCGATGTTCACGAACAGGTTGGGCGGGTTGATGTCCGCGTGAATGTACGAGAGCCGCTGGAGCGCCTCGACTCCCTCCGCCAACTCGTACGCCAGGAGCATCCGGTCTTCGAGGGTGAGCTCCGATACGTATCGCTCGCGCGGCTCGGGATCCTCTTCCGGGTCGAGGATGTGGGAGAGCGGAAGGTATCCCGCCGTATCCAGGCGGTCGGCCGAATAGCCGAACACCGGATCGCGGCCCATCTGCCCGCGGAAGCTGAACTGCGGGAGGGCGCGCAGTGCGGGAAGCCTCTGAATCGGCGGCTTCCCCGCCGCCTTCCGGCCCAGGGTGTCGTCGAGGATCTTCCGCTGCAGCTTCTCGATCGTCTCGAAGCCCTGCCGCGCGCTGTCGAACCCGTTGTCCCGCAGCACCTTCACGATCTGCGAAGTGGGCGGCGGCGCACCGTTCACCGCCACCAGATCGTAGACGTCGCCGAACGCGCCGCCGTCGAACACGGGGCCCTCGAGCTCGAGGGTTCGCACGTTCAGGTACTCGGGCGTAAAGCCCGAGCTCAGACTGGTGATGCCGGTGATGGTGTGCATCCCGCGCCCTCCTCCCCGGCTGCGGCGGTTGCCGCGGCGGCGGCGTTCCCACCGGCACCCACGGAGTCCACCGCTTCCGCGGCGTCCACGGGCTCGCCGGCCTCGCGCCAGGCCGGACCGGCGGGCACGCCGTCCCGCTCGTACGCGGCGGGGGGATCGCCGCTCCTCGCGGGCGTGGAGCCGGATGCCGCGCCCGCGGCGGCGAGGGCCGCGCGCGCCGCCGCCAGGCTGCGCTGGTAGCGCAGCGCGTCGGCCGTCACGATCACTCCCACGGTCGCGTCGTCTTCCAGCATCCCGCGGCTCCGCAGGGCGCCCAGGTAGGCGCGGAGCGTGGCCTCCAGCGGCGGCTCGCCCTCGCCGTCCCACCCGGCGAAGAGCTCGCGCAGGGCCTGGTGGAACGCCACCATGGTGGCCTCGGCGCTGACCCAGGCGCCGCCGCTCGCGTCGGTGCCGTGGGTCAACTGGTCGGCGGAGTAGATCCCGTCGGTGCAGAGTACGAGGATGTCGCCGAAGCGCGGGTCCTTGCGCACCGACACCTCTGTGGGCAGCGGCGGAGTCGCCTCTGCCGCGTCCAGGATGTTGTACAAGACCTCCCGCCCGTCGCGGGGCACGCTGTGCGGGTTCAGGAGGTTCACCGCGTTCCACGGCAGCCCGGCGGCGGACGCGAAGCCGTCGAGATTCCCGCGGATGTGCCAGATGGCGCCGTTCCCGGCATAGGCCGCCACCAGCTCCGCGCCCGCGTCCAGCCCGACCAGGAGCGTGGTTCCGAATGCCTGAGCCTCCGGGTCGCCGCCGCCGGCCGCGTCGCGTGCGTGCGACCGCAGCCCCGTGTGCACCTGGGCGAAGAGCCGGGTGAGGGTGCCGCGGCCGAAGTGCTCCGTCTCGTCGCGCAGCCACGCCGCCGCTTCGCGGGCCGCGTACCGCGCGGCCCGCCCCGCCCGCGAATAGCTCCCCAGCCCGTCGGCCACGGCCACGCCATACACCCCGGCGCGCGGCGCGCAGACGGGCATGAATGCGTCCTCGTTGCGCTCAGAGTCTTCCCGGGGCGTCACCGTGGCGGCGCAGACCAGCGTCTCGCGGGCGGGGAGAGGGTCCTGGCTCATGTGATCGCGAGGTTGGTTCCGGTCGAGACGGAAGCGATGAAGAACTTGCGGAGGGTCTCCGCGTCGTAGATGGTCTGGAAGCCCGTGGCGGGATGGGTGGCCAGGGCGCGCAGGTGGTCCTGCGCGCCCTGGTCCACGTCTCCCACCTCGGCGAAGTACGTGGTGCAGATCGTGATCGCCGGGTTGCGCTTGATCTCCTCGGCCAGGCGCAGGGTGCCCGTGGGGTTGCCGTCCATCCCGTCGGACATCACCACGACGACCACGCTGGACGAGATGTCCTCGGGTGCGGTGCGCAGGAACTCTTCGGCGATCCTCTGCGCCTCGCGCAGCCCCCCGGCGATGTCGGTGCCGCCGCCGTGCTGGTTCGTCGGGTCGTAGTCGGCGCCGTCGCTGATCTGCTCGGCGGGCGTGGCCGGCGTGTGCACGCTCGCCTGCTCGTCGAAGGCGACCACGGCGAAGGAGAAGTTCCGCCTGTGGCGCGAGCGCCTGAAGCGGGTGAGCATCTCGCGCACGGCCACGTTCACTGCCTGCGCCTTGGTGATCTTCCCCTGCGCCTCGCCGAACATCGATCCGCTTCCGTCCAGAACCAGGACACCGAGCTGGCTGAAGGTCTGGGTGGCCGGTACGATCCCCACGTCCATGGTGCGCGCTCGTTCGGGCATGTCTCCTCCTGGGGTTGGTTGGGGGGTGGACCGGGGAGCCGCCGCCGTGCCCGCCGCCAGCTCCCGGTCGTAGCGGCCGCGGCGCTCCGGATCGGAGAGGATGGAATAGGCCTCGATCACCGCGCGGAGCGCGGCCTCGCTCCCCTGCTGAAGGTCCGGATGGTATCGCCGCACCAGCGTGCGGTAGGCGGCGCGGATCTCGGAGCCGGTCGCTGCACGGGCGACCTGCAGCGTGTCGTAGTGGGTCGGCCCCGGCATGTCTCCGTCGTCCGTGGTGTGCGGCGAGCGCCGCTTCGGTCCCTCTACTTCGTACTGTCGGGCGTGCCTCCGCCTTTTCGCGGCTCCCGCTCCCGCTCCGAGGGCGTGGAGAGAGGCCCGGAGGAGCTACCCGCAGGCAGATAACGGCTGCCACGACGCGATCTCACGTCGTGGCAGCCGTTTTCACTGCGCGGATGAACGGAACCGGGCGGTGCGAAGCGACGGCTCGGCGACGGCCGTCGTCTCACGGTGCGTCACGAACCGTGGAGGTCGGGCTGGATGCGGGCCGGCGGCTCCACGTTGCCGAGGATCGTCCTGGCTCCCCGGCTCGCACAGCGGTCGACGGAGTCAGCGGAGTGGTTCTCCGTCGACTCCGTGCGAGGGATACGGTTTAGAGGACGTGATCTGATCGAAGCGCTGAGACGAGGTGATATCACCGGGTGCGCGGGTGCGAAATTCCGGAGTTCGATCCGACCAAGGTGGGGCAAGCGTTCACGTGGGCACCCCCCACCAGGGGACGAGGCCCGTTACGACCGCCCCCTTTCACCCCGGGATCATCATGCCTGGCACCATCAAGGTGTTGCTGCTGGCCGCTGACAACGATGACGGCACGGCGGGGCTGCGGCTCGACCGCGAGATCCGCGAAGCGCTCGAAGCGATCCGCATGGGCCGCGCGGCGAGCGGGCTGGAGCTCGAGACGAAACTGGCTGTTCGGCCGGACGACCTGCACCCCGCGCTCGCGCAGCTTCATCCGCACGTCGTCCACTTCGCGGGCCACGGCAGCAGGGAGGGCATCATCCTCGACGGGGGAGAGACGGTGGGCGCGGATGCGCTGGTCAGGCTGTTCACCACCTTCCGCGACGTTCGCGCGGTGGTCCTGAACGCGTGCAACACGCTCCACGTGGCCAGGGCGCTGAGCGCGGTGGTCGACTACACCGTGGCGATGGAGGGGACCCTCGACGACGGCGCCGCCATCGATTTCTCGGGTGCCTTCTACGCGGCCCTCGCCTTCGGCCGCACCCTTCCGCTCGCGTTCGAGGAAGCGTGCGCCTTCGTGAGGGAACGCTTCGGTGAAGACCACCCCGTTCCCGAGCTGCTGGTGCGTCCCGGGGCCGAAGCCTGGCCGCTGGAAGCACCCGGCGACGCTGCTGAGCGTAGCAAGCAGGTGAACATCGCCGATGGCGTGGAAGCGGACTCCGCGGAGATGCTTAACGAAGCCGCCGGTACGGGGGCAGTTCCAGTATCGCAGACTAACCGTGCGAGCGAATCGAAGTTCAACGGTTCGCTCACGATGAGCAACAAGCTGGGATAGCAGCCGCGCGTCCATCCCATCCCATGAGGAAATTTCGATGAGCAACCTGACTGTCGACGAGAACCTGATTCACGAGCACGAGGCCGAGCCGCTCGAGGGGCACATGGTGGTGGTGCTGGAGCGTAGGGGGCAGTCGGGCGGGAAGTTCCACTCCGTGCTCGAGCCCGGTGCCGATCCGCCCACGCGGAATCCGATCGATGTCCTGCTCGGCAGGCCCAGCCCCTTCTTCGGGTACGCGGTCGATGCGTCTAAGCGCGCGCTGACCTTTACGGAACACGTGGAGATGGCGGAGCGGCCGCACGCGTTCGAGCTGCAATTCAGCATGTGGTACCGCGTGGGGGACCCGCAAGCGCTGGTGGCGGCCCGCCAAAGCGACCCGCTCGGCCTGGTGCGGAAGCGGATCGCCGAGGTGGTTACCAGAGAGGTGGCCGAGCTCCCCTGGTCCGAGGTGTGGCCCTCGTTCCAGGCGGCCGGGGAGCGTGTGGCCTCCCGCGCGATTGCCGAGTTGAGGACCTTCGCGCGCGACTTCGGGCTTGCGATCGCCTCGCTGGAGCTCACAGGGCAGTTCCCGCGCGCCAGTGCGGCACGGGATGAGCTTCACGACACCGTTACCCATGAAACGATTGAGAAGATCGGCGCGATCATCCGCGGGACGACCGACATGGATGGCCTGCGTGACGTTCACGCCGGCATGGGTGGAGGTGCGGTAGGTTCCGCCATGTTCGAGACCGGCCAGCAGGCATGGCAGCCCGCGATCGCCTCCGGGAACGGCCATGCGCATCCGGCGCTCACGGCCGGCAACGGCGGGCTCCCCGGGGTGCTGTCGGAACTGGTCTCGCTCACCTACGAGCTCGGTCCCGACGGCCCGTGCCGCCGTGCGCGCGCCGCCCTGCTCCACCTGGTCGCCGCGATGGTCGCGGACGATTCCCTCCACGTCACCAGCGAACAGGCCGGCTTCGCCGCGAAGGCACGGGTCGAGATCGACAAGGCCACACACCTTCCCGCGGGCCGGCTCGAGGCGCTGCAGAACCTCGCCGATCCACGCCATCTGCGCGCCTGGCTGTATCCCTGAACGGCGGCGTGCGCCATCACGGTTGCGGCCTGAGCAGCCGCTTTACCCCCGGTCCAACCCGCACCCCACGGAGCCCGCGCCATGTCACTGGAAGAATCCGCACCCGCAGAGCCTGCCGCCACTCCCGCCTCGCCTTCGCCGGACCCTACAGGGGGCGCGGCAGGCGATCCCGACCCCCTCGCCGGTGACCCGGCGCCCGACACCGCCGGGGCGGACGGCAGCGACCAGGGGAATGCCGTCACCGGGACGCAGGTCGGCCGCGACCTGTCGCTCTCGAACACGGTCTACCAGGGCGACTTCTACCAGATGATGGTGGAGCAGCGGCGCACCGTCGTGCGCCAGTTCACCTTCACCGACGGCCGCGTAGCGACCGAAATCGAGGAGCAGTGGGCGGTGGAGCACTTCGAGGGGATGGAGGCCGAGGCCGACGCGCTGCTGCGGCACCTGGAGCAGCACCGGGTGATGCTGCTGAGCGCAGAGGCCGGGGCGCGCAAGGTGACGGCGGCGACCCACCTCGCCCAGCAGCTGCGGAAGCGCGGCGGGTGCACGCAGCCCCCGCTCCTCTTCGACTCGGTGCATCGGCACGTGCGCATGGACGTCCGCCAGTTCCCGGTGAAGCACCCCCAGCTGAAGGACCAGGTGGTCATCTTCCGCTACGCCCTGTCGCGCGGGAACCTCGACCTGGCCGATGCGTTCGCGACGACCGACCAGGCGGGGTGGACGCAGCTCGCCGACTGGCTGCGCGCGCGCAACGCCTACCTGGTGTTCACCGCCACTCCCGGCGAGACCGAGCAGTTCCGCGGCGTGCCCGCGCTTCGCGGCGTGCACCGCGAGCTGGCTCCGCACTCCCCCGAGGTGCTGGGCCGGCGGCTCGACCGATACCTGGGCACCCTCCAGGAGCGGGGCGGAGCGGCGGAAGCGCTGGAGGCGCTGCGAGGCTTCCGTGAGCAGCTGGTGAAGCGGTTCGCATTCGCTCCGCAGCTGGCGGACTTCGTCGACTTCTTCGTGGGGCTCAGCCAGCCGTCGCTGGGGCTCGACGAGGTATTCGCGCTCTTCGAGGATGCCCGGAAGCGCCTCCTCCACGACCTCGACGAGGACTTCGACGGGTGGTCGTTCGGCTTCACCCTGGCGCTGGCGCAGTGCACCCCCGACGCCTGCGGCGTTCCCTGGGTGGACTTCGACCGGCTGCGCCGCCACCTGCGCCGCTGGCTGCGGCGCGACCTGCAGCTCGCGGGCGGGCGCGACGGCGAGGAAGACGCGGAGCCCAGCGAGGTGAGGCTGGAGCTTTCCGACGATTCGCTGCTGACGCGCAGCCGCGCGCGGGTGGAGAAGGACCCCATCACCCTCGCCGACGTGATCCGCTTCTGCGACGGCCGCCCCACGCAGGGCCTCTGGCGGAACCTGCTCACCCGGCACCGCCGGGTGCTCACCGCCATCATCCCCCGGCTGCGCGAGCTCGCCGAGCGGCCGGACCAGGACGGGTCCAGCATGAGCGTGTTGGCCGCGCAGATCATCGGCCGGATCGGCGAGATCGACTACGAGCGCGTGGTGGTGCCCATGGCGGAGCGCTGGGCGAGCCTGGCCCGCGGGCGGCACCGGGGCCTGATCGGCGCGATGTACGAGGGAGTGCTGGGGAGCGACGAGCCCCGTTTCCGCGCGCGGTGCCTGCAGCACCTCAGGTCGATGCACACGGGCGGCATCGCCGGGCGCGGCAAGGACCGGCTGGATGCCGCGATCGGCGTGTACTCGTGGGTGGGCTACTACGACTTCCCGCTGGCGATGCGCGAGCTCTACGCGATCGTCCGCGCCCACCTGGTGCCGATGATCGAGGATGCCGCGCGGATGTCGCGGCTGGTCACGCGCATCCAGGACGACATCAAGCGGGCGGCGGGCGGGAGCGACGAGGCCGCGGCGCGGGCCGTCGAGGAGGTGCTGCGCGACCTGGTGGACCGGATCTACGCCCAGCGCGCCGGCACCTTCCTGGGCGTGCAGTTCGCCCTCGCCTCGCTCTGCGGAACGCACGGAGTCGCGCCGGTGCTGCGGGAGATGCGCGACTGGATCGCGAGGGGAGGCGCGAGCACGGGGGTGCTGGTGGCGCTGATGTTCATGAACGAGCGCGGCATCGCCAACCAGCTGCGCGAAGACCGCACCGAGTTTCCGCGGGGCGAGGGCATGCCCCCGGTGGCCTGCGGCCAGTTCGTCCGCGCGCTGGCGAACGGGGAAGAAGACGTGCACCAGGCCGTCCGCTTTCTCGGCGACCTGTACGAGAGCGTGAAGTGGCCGTGGGCAGCGGAGGCGCTGGTGCGCCGGCATTTCCGCGAACGGCTGGAGGAGCACCTGCTGGAATGGGTCGAGGAGGCCCTGCCGCTCCCCGAGCTGGCCGGACCCGTCCGCACCCTGGTCGAGCAGCTCTCACGCACTCACCAGGGAAAGCTGCACGAGGTGGTCGTCCACCGGGTCAACTCCGGCGAGTTCAGGCGCACCCCCGAGCTGAGGGAGTTCAGGGCCTCGCTGCGGCTCTGATCAGGCGAGGACACGGTCCGGTCCCCCCCGCAACGGGCTCGCTCTGACCGCCCTCCCGTGCGTCGCCCCGCATCGTGCGTCGAGGTAGCCTCTCCATCCTCCAATCCACAGCGTTGGTTCATCATGCGAACCCGTTCATCCATCTCCCAGAGCTTTCTCCTG
Organism: Longimicrobiaceae bacterium; assembly: GCA_045803205.1. Classification (GTDB taxonomy): domain Bacteria; phylum Gemmatimonadota; class Gemmatimonadetes; order Longimicrobiales; family Longimicrobiaceae; genus Longimicrobium. Next base: position 18,957 of record JBJMPM010000366.1, on the reverse strand, counting down.
GTCGGCGCCCTCCGCTCGGTCGAGGAGACGCGCGGGCTGCTGCGCGAAACCGGTCCCCGCTACCTCGTGGTCACCCTCGGCGAGCCGCCGGAGCACTACCTGCTCGCGGCGAGGGACTTCGAGGGGCGGGTCTCCGGCGCCGACGGGTCCGCGCGTCTCGCCGACACCGCACTGCTGCGCGGCATGCGCCTGGCACCGGTCTGTATCGGGCCCGACGCCGGCGCCAGTACGGACCGGTGCCTGGTGTTCGAGGACGGGATGCTCTCGGGCGTTCTCGCCGCGCGACACGCGGCACGCGCCCGGGTCTCCACGCAGGGGACGGTGCGTTCCCATGGCGAATGCGCCTCGGTCCAGCACGTCAGGGCGGCGATGCCCGGTGAGGTCCCCACCGGCAAGACCGCCGTCCTCGGGGTAGAGGTCGGAGCGTTCGGGGTGGTCGGGGTGGAGGAGTCCCCGCTGCGGGTGGAGCTCCCCGCCGGGTCCGAGCTGGACGTGGTGGTCCAGGCCAGGGAGGGGTTCGTGCTGCAGGGGAGCGGGGCCGGAACCCTGGTCGTCCCCGCCGACGGCTCCAGGGCCCGCGCCGAGTTCCGGCTGCGCGCGCTGGCTCCCGGGCCGGGGCAGGTGCGGGTGTACGCCTTTCACGAAGGCGCCTGCCTGGGAACGCTCACGCTGCGGCCGGTGGTCCGTCCCGCGCCCGGGCGGGGACGTGCCGCGCCCGCGCGGCCGATCAGCGGGACGAGCGGCCTGGGCGGCGCCCCCGCGCCCCCCGCCGCCGACCTGTCGCTGCTGATCCTGGAGGAAAGGAAGGAAGGCTTTCCGGTGCTGAGCATCCGGGTCACGGCGCGGGATCCGGGGCTCGGGCTCAACCTGAAGGAGTTTGGGCCGGTTCCCCTGCGGATGGAGCCCGTGGAGTACTTCCGCCTCTTCTTCGAAGACATCGAGGCGCTCGGCGAGGGGGAAGAGGAAACGGGCGAGAGCGTGCGGCAGAGGCTCGAGGGGAAGGGGGCAAGGCTCTTCGAGTCGATCTTTCCCGACGCACTCCAGGCTCTCCTCTGGGAGCTCCGCCACCGGATCGCCTCCATCCACGTCTACTCTGACGAAGCGTGGATCCCGTGGGAGCTGTGCCGCCTGACCGGCGTGGGCGAGGGAGGGGTGGAAGAGGGCCCGTTCTTTTGCGACGCGTTCGAGATCACCCGCTGGATACCGGGAATCGCCCGCCGTCCGCGGTTGACGCTGAACCACATGGCGCTGATCATGCCGCGCGACACCGGCCTCGACGGCGTCGGGGAGGAGCGGGAATTCCTCCGTTCGCTCGCGGACGACGCCCTGGAGGTCCACGACGTTCCCGCACGCTACCGGGACGTTCGCAGCGCGCTCGGCAAGGGAACCTTCGACGCGTTCCACTTCGGCGGCCACGGAGCGACGCTGAATCCGGACCCGGACCGCTCGGCGATCTTCCTGGAGGAGTCGGACGAGCTGCGGCCCGAGGACATCAGCGGCGTGCTCAAGAACCTGGGAAAGGCGCAGCCCCTCGTGTTCCTCAACTCCTGCCAGGGAGCCCGGGGGGCGTTCACGCTGGCGGGCGTGGGGGGGTGGGCCAAACGCTACCTGGCCGCGGGGGCCGGCGGGTTCATCGGCGCGTACTGGTCGGTCTCCGACGTGGCTGCCTGTGGCTTCGCCCGGGTGTTCTACCGGGAGCTGCGCGCGGGGCGGTCGCTCGGTGCGGCCGTTCGTGCCGCGCGCCTCGCCATCCGGGAGCCCGGTGATCCCGCCTGGCTCGCGTACACGGTTTACGGTGACCCGTCGGCCGTGGTACGCGGGTAGGGAGCTCGGAGAACCAATCCTTTCCCACACTCTCCACTGAAGGCGCAGCCCCGACTCATATCATACCGTTTCGTCGAATTGGGTGTGCATTCCAGTTCAACAGAATGGCCTCACACGGAGTCGACGGAGTCAACGGAGTGCTGATCAGTCCTCCGTTGACTCCGTTGACTCCGTGTGAGGTCTTTCTGTGCCGGTGTCGCATCAACCGCAACGGCCGATCAAAACAGGACACCGATCAAAATACGACAGGCTTGTGCCTCTCCCTCCGTTGACGCACCTTCCGCATCTCTCGTTATCGACCCAGTCGTCGATGGACCTCCCCGATCATCAGCAGGGCGCACACCCGTCAAATCGCGACCCGCGGAAATCGCACGCTTGGCCTGCCCCCTCATTCGCTCCTCATGGTCGAAATGAAGCGCCACATCTCTCTCGTCCTCGTGCTGGGGCTGTTCGGCGCCGTGGCAGTCGGGCGCTCGCGGCCCGGCGTTGCGCGGGCCAATCCGTTGCGCGAGCTGGCGAACGCACGTGTCGGGCGCGCCTTCGCCCCGCGGCTGTCCATCCCGACCGAGTACCGGCCCTGCACGCCGCTTACGGCGCAGGGAGACGGAACTGTCTCACGGGAGACGTGCGGGGAGGATGAAGACGCGGCGCTCGATGTGGACGCGTTCGCCTCGGACGCGGAGAGCACCGATCCGGATTCGCTGCAGGCGTCGGCGCTGGTGGAGGTGATCTGGGGCGACGGGACGGAGCCGATTCTCGACGAGGCCATCTCGCGGCTGCTGAGGGCGCTCCGGCTCACCCGCCGCCCGGTGCCGCTGCTGGTGGACCTCTCCGGCGCGCACCTCGTGCGCGCGGAACGGACGCAGAACCCGCGCGACCTGGTCCAAGGGCTCCACTACGCCCGCGAGGCGCTGGAAACCGAGCCGGGGAACCAGGCCGCGCTCTTCAACGCCGCGCTGGCGCTCGAGGCGCTGGCGATCGACGGTGAGGCCGCGAAGGCGTGGGACCGGTACCTGGCGATCGACCCGGCTTCCCGCTGGGCGAACGAGGCGCGGCAGAGGAAGCGCGCCCTGCAGCAGCCGCAGCCGGTGCTCCGGAAGCCTTCGCCCGGCGCGCCCGACTCGGTGGTGGAGGCGTTCGCCGCCCGTCGTCCGCAGGACGCGCGGCTGCTCGGCTGGGACCACGAGCTGGGGGAGTGGGGCGCCGCCGTGCTGGGCCGCGACAGCGCGGGCGCGGCAGCGCACCTCGACCTCGCGGAGCGGCTGGGAAGCGCGCTGGAGCGGCGCGGCGGCGACCTGTCGTTGGCCGACGCCGTCCGCGCCATCCGCGCGGCGGCCTCCGATCCCGCGGCCACGCAGACGCTGGCGCGGGCGCACCGGGCATACACCGCCGCGCAGGAGCTCTTCCGGGTCAAGGACTACGCTGCGGCGAAAGACTCTCTCACGCGGGTGATCGAGTCGCGGGCGCCCTCGTCCGTGCTCTCGGGATGGGCGGCGGCCTTCGGAGGCGGCGTAGTGGTGTATCTCGACCCGAACCGGGCAGACTCCATCTTAAGTACCCTTCTGTCGCGGGTAGATTCGGTGCGCCACCCAGCGATGGCGGCGCGTGTTCGGTGGATGTGGGGCACGCGGCTGCTTCGCGACGGACGGTACCCGGAGGCGCGGAGCCAGTACGGGCCCTCGGCACGCACCTTCGAGCGGCTTCGAGAAACCGAGTTCCACGGGGCCGTCCTGGCACAAGAGGGGGACGCCGCGGACAGACAGGGCGACACCGTGGCGGCCTACCGAACCCTGCACCTGGCCCTGCTGACGCTGCGACACTACCGCAGCTCCGTCTGGCTACACAACCCGCTACTGACGCTCGCAAACCGCGCCACCATCGACGGAATGCGACGCGCCGCCACGCCCATCCAGAACGAGGACGTCGCGGTCGCTTTGCGCAACGACGTGCCGGCGATCCCGCTGGAGGCGCTCCTGGGCCGCGTCCGCGTCCAGACAATGGCGGGCGAGTCCGCCGCGGCGCGGCGGGACATGGACGCCGCGGTCCAGCTGTTCAGGAAACTCGAGCGGGGGTCGGGGCGCGATTGGCTCCTGGCAGTGCTGCAGTACACCCGTGCGATGGTCGCACCGCTGATGGACTCCAGTTCCACCCCAGGGCTGGACTCCGCGATCAGCTTCTTCAAAGTCAAGAGCGCGGCGTTGGTTCCCCCGCTGCTCATGCTTCGAGCCGATGCGCGGCTGGCGCGCAATGACGTCACCGGTGCCACGGCCGACCTGGACACCGTCACGGTACGCATCCGGAGACTGTCGCGTCGGGACGCCAACGCTTCGGTGCGGGCAGCGATGATCGAAGAGGCGAGGAACCGCTTCGACCAACTCGTGATGCTGCACCTCCGCGCCGGGCGGACGAGCGAAGCCCTGCATGTGCTGGAGCGGGGGCGGGTTTCCTTCGTCCCCTCCGCGGAAGTGGGAGCTCTCGCCCGGCGCCCCGAGCTCGCTGCGCCGCCGGGTCAGGTGGCCCTCGAGTATGCGCTGATCGGCGACACGCTGCTCATCTGGACCGTGCGCGATCAGGACGTGAATGTCCAGGGCCTCATCTTAGACCGGCGCGAGTTCCTTCACGCCGTCGAACGGGTGGGTGCCGCGCTGGCGTCACCCGCGCGGGCGGCCGCGACCCAGCCGGACCTCGAGCGGCTGTACAACTGGCTCGTGCGACCGGTGGAGGACCGCCTTGGCGGGTCGGAAACCCCGCTGGTGATCCTGGCCGACGGCGAGGTCGCGGGCGTCCCCTTCGCCGCGCTCCACGACGTGCGCCGGAGGCGGTACCTGATCGAGGACCACTCGTTGCGCTTCGCCGCGAGCCTGGCCGACGCAGGTCGCACGGTACCCGCCCATTCGGGGCCGAACAGGGCGCTGCTGGTGGCCGATCCGACCTTCGACCCTGCACAGTACCCGACGCTGGACCCGCTTCGTGGCGCGCGCGCGGAGGTGAATTCGCTCAAGCCGATCTATCCCGACGATCTGCTGCTGGCCGGCCCCGCCGCTACCCGTGCCCGGTTCACAGCGCAGGCGCAGCGGGCAGGCGTAATCCACTACGCGGGCCACGCGGTGTTCGACGACGCACGGCCCGAGCGGTCGTTCCTGGTGTTGGCCGGCAACGACACGACGGGCCGGCTCACCGCCGAAGCAACAAGCTCGCTGAAGCTCCGCGGCGTGCGGCTGGTAGTGCTCTCCGCCTGTCGCACGTTGCGGACACGCGAGGGGCGCTCGGGGGGATTCGCGGGACTGTCGGGGGCGCTGCTGGCCGCGGGCGCGGGTGGGGTGGTGGGGAGCGTGTGGAACGTGGACGATGGATCCCCCCAGCCACTGATGCTGGCGTTCCACCGCGAGTACCTTCGCACCCACAACCCCGCCGAGGCGCTGCGGCAGGCGCAGCTCCAGCAGTTGCGCCTGCGGCGTTCCCCCGCGGCGTGGGCGGGGTTCCGCTACGCCGGCGGCTGACGATGAGTCGGGGAATGACCAGAGACGCCGAGACGCGGAAGAGGACCATGCACTCGCCGCGGCTCTGCGGCTCTGGGTGAGGCGCCGTCCACGCCTCTCAATCCACCCGCCGACCCTGCCGGAACCCGCGCGATCAGCGCGACAGCTCTCGCTGCAGCTTGCCCAAGGCGGCCGCGAGCGCCGTCCAGTCCAGCGTCGCCACCGCCCCGGCCGCGCGGACATCGTCCACGGCCGCGCGTGCGGCGGGGTCGCGTCGGGTGAGTTGCTCGGCGCGCTTCAGCATTGCGCGGCTCTCTCCAAGGCGGAAGAACGCGGCGTCCCGCCGGTTCGCGGCCAGCAGCGCCGCCTCGGTCCAGGCACCCAGCTGCAGGGGGGCCCTTCCCAGGCGACCCGCGAGCCGATCCGTCGCCCGCGCCAGTAGCCGCTCCAGCGAGTCGGGTGGCGCCCCGGGGCGCTCGGCGATCCGTAGCAGCGGCGTGCCGCGGCCGCTCCTCGGCTCCAGGCGTCGCGCCGCCTGGTTGGCGAGACGCCGGGTTGCGGCCGTGTCGCGCGCCCGCGCCACCACCGCTAGGTCCACCAACATGGCTCCGGCGCGTGCGGCCAGCGCGGCCTGCTCCTCCGGCGACGCGGGGGTGGCCATGTCGTCGCCGCGCACCGCGCCCCACCGCTCCGGGCCCGGCCACGCCGCCGGCAGCCCCTGCCCGGACTCGGCCAAGCGCGCGGCCAGCCGCACGGGTTCGGCCGTGGCGGACGCCCGATTACGCACCACCCACACGGCCGCAAGCGCCAGCACCGCGACCCCCGCGGCCACGCCGGTCCACCGCACCCGCTTTCTCCACCCGCCCGTCCGGGTGCTGGGCGGTACGGGAAGGGCGCCGGCGCGCCGGTCCTCGTCGGCGCGTGCCTGCTCTTCGAGACGCGCCTCCTCGTCGATGCGCACGGGCTCGTCGGCGGGCGCCTGCTCCTCCAACTGGCGGAGGACGATCGCGGTGTGGGCGAACACCTCGTAGTCGTCTTCGGACGTGGCGAGGTGCGCCAGCAGCTCGCGGCGCTGGCGCTCGTCCACCCGACCGTCGAGGAGCGCGGACAGCCGCTCGTCGTCGTTCCTGGGCTCGTTCACCGGTCGTCTCCTGCGGTGGGGGGGGGCCCATTCCATTGGGCGGACGCCGGCCGGCAAAATCCCCGCTCGCTCATCATGCCTCCTGCTCCCAGAGCACGTCGCGCACGTCTCCGCTGCGGACCCCGCTGTTCTCCAGGTATCCGCGGAGCTGCCTGCGCAGCCGCTCCACGCGCCGGTACAGCGGCTTCTGCTCCACTCGCAGCGCGCGGGCCACGTCGGCCAGAGTGTGCCCGTGGGCGAAGTGCATCTTCACGATGAACTGCTCCTCGGGTTCCAGTTGGCCCATGGCGCGGTCGAGTGCCTCGATTACCTCGCCGTGCCGTTCCATGGCCTCGGCGGCGGTGATCCGCTGGTCGGCCGCGGCCGGGTCCGCGGCCGCGGCGAGCGCGGGCTCCGACGCGACCTCCACGAGACGCAGCGGCGTGCGCGGGGGGAGGCGATCCAGCAGGCGCGCGAGTTCCACGTCGGAGAGGGTGGTGCGCCCCGCGGTGCGCAGCTTTTCGGCTGCCTCTTGCAGGGAGTACCCGTCGCGGTACACCAGCGCCTCCAGATCCTTCGCCGGCTGGCCCAGCCGCTCCGCCATGGCTGACGGGCGCCACCGCCCCAGACGCTCGCGCCAGTACTCGTGGAACTGCCGCACCACCACCGTGGCGAGGTACGTCCTCAACCCGCTCTCACCGCGAAAGTTGCGGAAGACGGCGTAGTCGTCTTCCATCAGCTTGAGCTTGATCCAGGCGGCGAAGTCTTCGGCCTCTGCTCCCCACACGCTGTGCGTGGTGCAGGTTACGATGGCGGCCCGGTCGATGTAGTCGAGGTGCTCCAGGAAGAGGGCCTCGAAGTTCAGCCGGTCAGGCATCCGGAACCAAGGGTGGGGGTCATACCGAAAAAGCCGGAAACCGCTTCAAGGTATCCGTTTGGGCCACACGCAACAACACGGGAACTCCCGGGCGGCACGGCCCCCGCGCCGCCCGGGGGAAAAGCGGCGGCACCGCCCGACTGATGCAACGCAGTGTCGAGACGTCGACGCTCCCGCCGGTCCGCCCAAGGGGGGCGCCGGGACGGAGCACCACCTTCTGCAGCGACGGGGCTTCTATGGCCTTCACCCTCCGGATCACCTTCTCGGGGCTCTGCCTGTTCGTCCCCGAGCCCGCCGGCGGCGGCACCCGCGGGCGGATGCACGTGCTGATGCCCGGGATGTTCGGGCACCACCACGACATGGCGGACCGGCACATCCCGGTGCTCGCCTACGATGCGGGGTACCTGGTGGAAGGCGGGGCGCTGAACGGCGTCACCGCCCTGGCGAAGCTTACCGGCCACACGCTCACGCCCGTGGCCGGCGACCAGGCGGAGCTGAGGCTGTGCAGCCAGATCGTGGACCTGCGCGAGGTCACGAACCGTCCGGTGGACCCCGACCACCTGGCCGACGACACGCAGAAGAAGCTGGTGTCGCGGGTTACGCTGGGCGCGGGAGGGATGACGCGGGTTTCGCCCGGCGTGTGCTGGGAGTGGCGGCCCGGCGAGTTCCGGCCGATCGCCCACCGCGCGGAGTGGGAGATCCCGGACTTTCCCGGAGACCGGCTCGCCCTGGTGGCGGAGCCGCTCGGCGGCGGGGGCGTGCCGCAGCCGCTGGGAACGCTCTTCCCGGTGGGCGGCGAAATGAACCTCGACGTGCTCCACGTGACGCAGGCGGACCTCCCCCCCGACCCGCTGCCGATGGAGCACCAGCCCATGCCCGTTCCCGGCGAAGACGCGAAGCACTTCTCCGCGTACTACGGCCTGTTCGGCGATCCCGTGCCCATCCGGATGCCACGGTACTGGGGCAAGCTCGAGGATTGCCCCGAGCTCCCGGGTGGGTGCGAGGCCATCCCGCCGGGGATGGGCTCGATGCCGGTCACCTGCCTGGTAGCGGCCGTCGGACCCTGACCGGCCCCCGCTTCCCGCCCGCCGCGCGGAGGCGGTGGATCGACTCCAACACGGGAGCGTGCTCCATGGACCGTGCCGTCTCCGTCCACGTCGGCGTAAACCAGCCGCGGGAACGCTCTCCCGGCGACCCGCTCAAGCACAGCGAGGCTACCGCCTGGCGGATGGCGGAACTCGCCCACCAGGCGGGCTACCGCTCGCTGCGGGTGCTGCAGGGCCCCGAGGCCACCCGCCAGGCGGTGCACGATGCGCTGGCCGGCGCCGCGAGCGCGCTCGAGAACGGAGACATCCTGTTCGTCTCGTTCTCGGGCCACGGCACCCGGCTGCGGGACTTCGGGGCGAAGCAAGACGAGAGAGACCCGTGGGACGAGGCGTGGTGCCTTTACGACTCCATGCTCGTCGACGACCAGCTCGCGGGTTACTGGAGACTGTTCAACGCGGGCGTGCGCATCCTGGTGGTGTCGGAGAGCTGCTACGGCGGGGGCATGGGCCGGTGGGAGGATCGCTCGGCGGCGCAGGGGAGCATGGCGGCAGGGCGGCGGCCCGCGAGGGTCCTTCGTCGCCCCCGCCGCAGCCCGCCGGGAGCGGAGGACGCATCGAGCCCGACGGCGCCGTGCATCATGAGAGCGCCGCGCGATGCCGACGGGATCCAGGCGAGCCTGCTGCTGCTCTCAGCCTGCAGGGAGGACCAGTTGGCGCAGGACGGGCTGTTCTCCGGGAAGCTTTTCGACGTCTGGAACCAGGGCGCATTCGACGGCAGCCTCTGTGAGCTTTACCGGCAGGTTCGCAAGCGGGTGATGGCGGATCCGTGTAAACAGGAGCCACGAATCCAGATGTTCGGCACCGACGATCCCCGGTTCTCGATCGAGCCCGCGATCAAGCTTGGCCGGCGGACTGCCGGACGGCGCCCAGGACGCCGCTGAGCCACGCCGACGGGCGCCTCTGGCGGTGCGCGCCTGAGGTAGAACTACCTACCTCTGGCGGAAGAATCCTCATGCTAGATGAAGCCCAGGAACTCGAGCTGATCCGTTCCGTCCTCGTGGAAACGTTCCCTGATCAGTGTCGACGTGTAGGCAGGGCGAACCTGAACGATATCGTCAGACGCCGCGGAGAGGTCCGCATCGTACCTATAGACGCCTCCAGGGTGGATTGGGTAGTTCCGCTCACCTTGCTTGCAAGCGCGGCCACCATTCTCGGCAACTGCCTGACGATCGCGAGGACTATTCGTGATTCGAAGTACAATGGCAAAGCGGGTTTGATCATCCAGGTCTACCAGTCGACGCATCTTGACGGGGTCCTGGTGAGCCCGGGTCACGACGGGGGAAAGATCATCGTGGTGAACGACTGCAACTGGCCGCTTCCCCCGGAACTGGCGGACAGGCTACAGCCGGCCGACCTCGAGAGGCTGATTTCCTCGCTGGGCTCACGATTGGCCGCTGAGTATGACAAAGGGCCCAATGCATATGAGCCGAAATAGACTCGCTTCCCGGATCGTCGCTATCCTGAGGGCGAGCTGGGCGAGCGTCTGGATCCTCGTCATTCCGAAAGACCTGTGGGGGCTTTTGTGCATCTGGCCCACGCTGTTCATCGCCCTGGCGAGCTATCTCTGGGTGCCGAGCGATCAAGGGGTGCAGCTGATTCTGCTCGCGGCGATGTGGGACATCGTGATCGGTTTCTGGCTGACCCTCTCGGCGATGAAAAAATCCCGGGATGCATTGGCCTCCATGATCGTCCAATTGCAGGATTGCTCCTACACTCCAATTCGTTGGTCCCAGATCCTGAGAGGCGATGACGAAGCCAGGATCGACCGGTCAAGCCTCATCAATTTCCTTGGCCGTCAGGGATTGCCGTACGACCACCACAAGGACGTCAGGGTCTTCCGTGTCGACACCGGTGACTCAGGCGTGATCCCGGGTGGACTTGGCGTGTTCAACATCCCGTTCACGGAAACCGTGATCCTGGTGCGGGATGATCCGGAGTACGCCGATGTTGAGGATAGGTACTATCTATACCATGAACTTGGGCACACCTTGGGAGATGAGTTCGCGGCACAGTCGGCGCTGCACAAAGGCGCCAAGCTTCCCCTGGTGGCGCTGGTGCTCGCGGCCATGGTGATGCCATTCGAAGCTTCATCCTTCCTGGTGCTCTCCCTCTGTGTGGTGGGTCTTTCCCTGGTAGGCCTCGCGCTCTCGAGGCAAAGGAAGAGCTTCCGGGCGATCTCCGAGATGAAGGCGGACCAGTTCGCGATCGGATTTCTGAAGGATGAGGAGAAGCGATACGTTCACCAGCATGCGGCATCGATGCTCCCCGAAGACCGTGAGCTCTCCGCATGGGAGCATCAGGCGCGGATCATTTCCGTCAGGTCGTTCATCGAGTCCGGTGTTTCCCTCACTCACACGCACCCGGAGATGTCCCAGCGCACGTCCATTTTCGAATCTCAGCTGGCCGCGCTGAACCTGGGCGCATGGATGATCATGCTCGCCGGCTTCATCGGCATGCCGGGTGCCGGCGTGCTGTACCGGTTCAAATGGCTGATCGCGACCGCGATCGTTCTGGCCGTGCTGCGATTTGCGAAGCACTACTGGAAAGGATTGTTTCTGGAGCTGATCTTCATCGGGCGGGTCACGTGGCAGGATGGGAAGTTCCAGCTGTGGACCTCGCGCCGCTCCCCAGCCCCGTCACCGAGGCCTCGGTCACGTAGATGAGCACGAAATCACGTCCGGTCTCGGAGGTGACGGCGGGTAGCGGGCCTGGCGCAACGTCGCAGGCTGTTGCCGGGAGCGGAGGACGCCTCGGGCCCGGTGGCGCCAGGAGAACCGCTCCGTTGCGCGAGAGGATCCGGGCGCTGTTCCTCCGCCTCGGCGGTTGCTCAACGTCTTCGCAGAGTGAACTCGAGGTCGCCGCAAGGCCCCACCGCCGCAGTCGGCTCATCCGCTGGTCCCTCGCCCGCCACGCTCCCCTCGGCCTCATCCGAGATCGATCGTTCGATCCCTGATTCCACTTCTCTCCGGTGGCGGCGGGATGTTCCTCCGATCGCGGAACGCGTCGTCCTCGATTGCCATCATGAGCAAGGCCAGACTCCTCTTCTTCGCAGCCGACCCGATCTCCGTTCTTCAGGACGATTCCCAGTCCCCGCTTCAGTTGGACGAGGACATGCGGGAGATCCAGCGGAGGGTGCGCGCGGCTACGCACCGTGACGCGCTGGAGTTCGACTGGCGGTTTGCCGCGCGCCCGGAAGACCTGGTGCAGGCGCTGCGCGAAACGAGTCCGCAGGTGGTGCACTTCAGTGGGCACGGCGGGAAGGAGGGCTTGGTCCTGGTCGGGCACGGCGGCGATCCGCAGCCGGTTTCCGCGGCGGCGCTCAAGCAGCTCTTCCAGGTTTTCCGGGGTAGAATACGCCTGGTCGTGCTGAACGCGTGCTTGTCCCTTTCACAGGCGAAGACGATCGCAGAGGTGGTGGGGTGCGCTATCGGCACGCAGCGCGAGATTTCAGAAGCGGCCGCAATCACCTTCGGTGCCTCGTTCTACAGTGCAATCGCATTCGGCCACTCGGTCAAGACCGCATTCGAACAGGCGGTCGCTGAACTGGGCATGGCGCACCCCGGAGAAGAGGACTGCCCGAAGTTGGTTGTCCGCGAGGGCGTGGATCCCGCACGGCTGGTCCTGGTGTCACCCCCGAGCCGGCGGCGAGCAGGTAAAGCCGTCGCCGGGGTCGCGCTCACGGGTGCGGCGGTGGTCGCGATCATAAACCTCGTCGATCCGACCCCGGTATCGCTGGCAGGGCAGCCGGACTGCGGGTGGGGCCGCGGGGGTGGGCCGCCTCGCATGGTCATGGATCCACCAAGGGCTCCGTCGGCGGCATCCACCACGGGCGGCGGATCTTCGGGGGGGCAGTCCGACCTCGCGACCGCGAAAGTCTTCTACTGGGCTGGGAACCATGCGGCGGCCCTCCCCCTCTTCAAGCGTGCCGCTGAGGCAGGGAACCCCGAGGCCATGGGCTTTCTCGGGATTGTGCTCTTGCGCGGGCAGGGAACCAGGCCACACCCCGATTCGGCGATCCAGTGGCTGCGCGCAGCGGCTCGAAAGCGCGATCCGCGCGGCATGACCGCCTTGGGCACCGCATACCAGTACGGCCAGGGGGTGCGGCTCAACCTCTACTTGGCACGGCACTGGTACCATGAGGCCGCGGATAAGAAGGGCTGGCCGGAGGCGATGCGGAACCTAGCGAGCCTCTACCGGGACGAGGGCAACTACGACAGTGCGCTGCTCTGGTACCGCAACGCCGCGCAGGCGGGGTTGGTGGATGCCCGGGTCGACGCCGGGCGGCTGTACGAAGAGGGTCGGGGAGTGTCTCAAGACCTGGCCGAGGCACAGTGCCTGTACCGTACGGCCGCGGAGGCAAAATCACCTCTTGGAATGTACGCCATGGGCCGGAGCTACCAGGAGGCCATCGGTGTGTCTCGGGATTATGCAGAGGCGAGGAAGTGGTACCTGAAGGGGGTTGATGAGGGCTCGGCCGAGGCCATGAACGCCATGGGCCTCCTGTACCAGAATGGCTGGGGCGTTCCGCGCGACCGCGCTGAGGCAATCCGCTGGTACCGGATGGCGAGAGACGCGGGCTCAAAGGTCGCGGCGGGCAACCTCATCGCTCTGGGAGTGAACTGATCGTCCCATCGGCGGCTCCCATTCACCGCCATCTGGTTCCCTGATCCTGAACTATGCAGATCAGAGAGGTTTTCAGGAACTCACGGCGTGGTTGGGATCTTTCTACTGGAGGGAGGCGGTGCTCTTCCGCGTCGTAGAGCAGCAGGGTGACAACAAATCGGTCGACAGCGCAGTTGTGTGCCTACTCTACAATTGATTCGAGTGCCGAAATGCTGAGGTCGCTGAGCATCTAGCCGGTGCGAACCCGAGCAGGACCTTGCGGTGCGCCGATTCACCTTCGGCCACTGGGATCACTATGGTTCGCGGAGGAATGCGCATCGTAGCCGCGTGAACGCGCAGTGTGGGGCTGCAGAAACTGCACCAATACGCTGCAACTTGGGAGCCGTTGGTTGCTTCGTCAACCCACAAGCGAGTCGGGATGCACAGACACTCATGCTGCATACCTTGTCCGCAGGTTTCAGTCGCTGTTGAGCGCCATCGTCAGGAAAGACCGTTGGCAGGCGCGCACGGCCGCCGATACCTTGGTCTATGTGCCTCACCCACGCGCGAACATTGCAGCGTTGCGAAAGGACACCATTCCGTCCACGCGTTCTGCGGCGCTCGCCCGCAACCGCCGGAAAATCCTGCAGGGATGGGTGGCCGTGTTCCCTGCGAGCTCGGATGCTCACGAAGCGTTCGCGCAGGGGCTGGAGCGGAGGGCGCGGCCGGTAACGTGCGGCAGGGGCAGCCTTCGGCACTGAGCGAGGTGCGGCTGGCAAGGAGGCTGACGCGCGACGATGACCAGCGTCTTCGCTTGGCCATTGCGGAAGCGCGCATCCGCCTGAAACTCGGCGACTGGGCCGGAACCAAGTCCGTGGCCGATTCGCTGCTGCTCAGCTGGCCCGTCCGTGGCCCGCACGACGCGCAGTGGCTTGCACCGCTCGCCGTGCTCACTGGGCGCCTGGCTCGGGCGCGTGAGCTGGCGCGGCAATCCTCCCCTGAACACGTGGCCTTTACAGCGCGGGGTGCGTGCCGACGTGACGGAACCGGTCACCGTTGCGGCGCTTGACGCGCTTGTCTTCGATGCGCTCGGCATGCACCACGAAGGTGAGGCGGCAGAGCGGCGGTTTGAGACAGCGTTGCTCACCTGGGTGGCTCCGCCGCAACAGGCGGATGCGCGTGAGGCGTTTTCTCATCCCGGTGCACCGGGTAGGCTTCACCGCCGCGGCCCCGTTCCACCGCGTCACTCTTCCGGGCGGTGACCACGTAACAAGGGCGGAAGGACGCTTTGCGGCTGGCGATCGCACGGGAGCGCGCGCGGTACTCGACAGCGCGGAGGCGGTTCGCGGCGATCGACGCCCTAGCGACCTCTCCATTGACTTTGCCGTTGCCGAGGCGGAGATCCGGCTTGCGTTCGGTGACACCCTTCACGCGCAGGGTATCCTCGACGGGGCGCTTGAGGGGATGGTTGTGATGCCGCCACGGCTTTGGACGAGTTGTCGCAGGCCGGCTCCAATAGCTCGTGCGATGCTCCTCCGCGCAACGCTCGCTCGTACCAGCGGTGACGTCCGGCTCGCCGCGCGCTGGTCCTCGGCCGTAAAAGTTTTCTGGGCGAACGCCGATCCGGTCGTCATCCGATCAGCAACGACAAACCGCACGCCTCTTCGGTGAGAGTCGGTGGCACAACAACATCCAGACACACCGATCCGGACGGCGCTCCATCGCCGAACTTGCGTAGATTTCGAGAGCAACGCATCTTGGCCTCGGCCACCTCCTCTCGGTTCCACTTACAAGCTGCTCCGGTGTAAGACGCCTGCCAGAGTAGCCTTTTTGTTGTGCCCCAAGGTACTGGACCATGAGCACCGCCCGGCAGATACTCGCGCTCCTGAAGAGCCATATCGAAGGCGACGACACGCAGTTCCTGTCGGTCGCCATGCAGGTGGCTGCCCAGGAAGCGCGTCAGGGGCACGGCAAGATTGCCCAAGAGCTCCGGGCTCTTATCGACCAGGCGAAGGAGCGCAAGAGCGCGGTCCGCCGCACAGGAGCGATCCCTCTCGCTCAGCCCAAGGGCGAGTTGGCGGCGCTACTGTCCGTCGCGTACCCGGAAGTCAGGTTGGCCGGAATGGTACTCCCCCGCGAGTTAGAGTCGCGGCTGCGGCGCGTCCTGCGAGAGCAAAAGCAGCAGAACCGGTTACGCGACCACGGCCTTTTCCCCCGGCGCAAGCTGCTTTTTCTTGGTCCGCCCGGGTCTGGAAAGACGATGACCGCCGCGGCACTTGCCGGAGAGTTGGCCCTTCCGCTCTTCACGATCCTGCTAGAAGGCGTCATCACTAAGTTCATGGGAGAGACGGCCGCCAAGCTTCGAGCCGTCTTCGATGCGATGGCGGACACGCGCGGCGTTTACCTCTTCGATGAATTCGACGCGATCGGCGCCCGGCGCTCCTCCAGCAATGATGTCGGAGAGATCCGGCGCGTGCTCAACTCCTTCCTGCAGTTCTTGGAGCAGGACGATTCGACCAGCCTGGTCATTGCGGCGACAAACCACTCCGAGCTTCTGGACCCGGCCCTGTTCCGCCGCTTCGACGACGTGATCGAGTACGCGCTGCCGGAACCGGAGGTTGCCCATCGGATCATAGATGCCCGGCTGGCGACGTTCGACACCGCCGCGCTTGATTGGTCGGCAGTGACGGACGCCGCGGCCGCACTGAGTCAGGCGGAGATCGCCCGCGCCGCCGACGAAGCTGCCAAGAGCGCCGTACTCGAAGGCCATACGCGGATCTCAACCGCAGAACTGCTCGATTCCCTTTCCGAACGGCGGCGCGCCAGCCGGTGAGCACCTCAATAACTGACCCATCATGCCGGACTTACCTCGCAATCTTCCCCACCTCTATCCCCGACCGGGCACACCGGAATCCTTCACCTCCCCCGCAACGGGCGGTACAAGAGCAGCCCCGCGACGTGACGATCG
The DNA here is from genome assembly GCA_045803205.1 of Longimicrobiaceae bacterium. Lineage (GTDB taxonomy): Bacteria > Gemmatimonadota > Gemmatimonadetes > Longimicrobiales > Longimicrobiaceae > Longimicrobium. Next base: position 2,981 of record JBJMPM010000366.1, on the reverse strand, counting down.
CGAAGGGCACGCAGCTACGCTGAAGCGGCACCTCACAGAGGCCATCGCCCAAGGCCGCGCCCACGTCGCCCAACGCGAAACAGGACTCGAGGCTGGCGTGCCAGGCTTCTACCTGGAGTTCGCCATCACCCCTGGAGAGCGTGAGGCACTCGAGAAGCTGGAGAACCGGCAGAGGGGCATTGAGCTGGTGGCGGTCCGCCGGAGGACGCCCAAGGAGGGGCGCGATCGCTTTACTGCCACGGTGTTCGTCCCCGAGCGCTCCGCCGAGTACTACCTGAGCCGGGTAGAGGAATACCGCACCTCCGAGACGCTAAAAGGCCGCCCTCGTCACGAAGCCCTTGTCGCCAGGCTCGAAGCCGCGCGCGTCGGGGAGGTTCGCTCGCTGTTCACCGATCAGAACTCGACGTTCCCTCCGACGGAACGGGAGATCTGGTGGGAGGTGTGGCTGCGGCGTGGGCGGCGCGAGCACTTCGAGGCAGCGGCCGTGCGGATGGAGGTTCCCGTCCGCGAGCACGCGCTGGTGTTCCCCGAACGAGAGGTGGTGCTCGCTCTAGCGAGTGCGGTCAGGCTGGAGCGCCTGCTGCGCAACACCGATGCCATCGCGGAGCTCCGCATTGCGAAAGATCAGCCGAGCGTGTTTCTCGACATGGGCGCCCGGGAGCAGGCGGACTGGGGACGCGACCTGCTGGACCGCATCCAGCGTGCTGATCCGTGCGCCGTGGCGGTCTGCCTGCTGGACTCCGGCGTGGCACGGGAGCACCCGCTGCTGGAACCCCACATCCACCCGGATGACGTTCACACCTGTAATCCGGCCTGGGGAACCGCAGATACCGGCTGGCGCGGACACGGAACCGGCATGGCCGGGCTGGCGCTGTATGGCGACCTGGTGGACGTACTGGGAGGCAATCAGCCTGTCGTGGTCGAGCATTGCCTCGAGTCCGTCAAGATCCTTCCGGCGGGTCAGCAGAACGACCCCGATCTCTACGGATGGATCACCATGGAGGCCATCGCGCGCGCGGAAGTGCAGGCGCCGGAGCGCGAGCGCGTCGTCTGCCTCCCCGTCACGAACGCGGACGACTCGCCAACTGGGAGGCCGAGTGCATGGTCTGCGGCTTTGGATCAGCTCGCCTATGGAGACGGGGGGACGCCCCGGCTGATTGTCGCGAGCGCGGGCAACGTGCGGGAGGACCTCGTTCCCGGTGAGTACCTCGACGTTAACGACACCAGTGGGATCGAGAGTCCCGCGCAAGCGTGGAACGCGCTGACGGTGGGCGCCTTCACGGAGAAGGTCAACATCGTGGAAGATGGTGGCGAGGACTTCAGTCCTCTCGCGCCGGCGGGCGACCTCTGCCCGCGCAGCCGTACCTCCGTTCCATGGTCCCGCCAGTGGCCCGTAAAGCCCGACATCGTGCTCGAGGGTGGCAACTGCGGTATCGACGGCGACCAAACAACGGACCTCGTCGATCTCTGCCTCCTCACCACAGCTCACGATTTCGTGACCCGTGGGCTGTACAGGCCGTTCTCCGACACCAGCGCCGCGTCCGGCCTCGCAGCGCGGATGGCGGCGCAGCTGATGACGGCTCGCCCTGGCACGTGGCCCGAAACAGTGCGGGCGCTGATGATCCACTCCGCCGAGTGGACCCCGGCAATGCGCGAGCGCCTGCCCGCTTACCCCAGTCAACGCGACAAGGCGTCCCTGCTGCGGCGATACGGGTACGGTGTCCCGAGCCTCGCACGAGCTCGCTGGAGCGCGGCGAACGATGTGACGCTGGTGGTTCAGGACGAGATTCAGCCGTTCATATTTGAGAACGGCCGTGCGAAGACGAACCAGATGAAGGTGCATCGCTTCCCCTGGCCGCGTGCGGTGCTGGAGGGCTTGGGCGACACGCCTGTCGAGATGCGCGTCACGCTCTCCTACTTCGTTGAGCCGAATCCTGGTGAACGAGGCTGGGTCCGGCGGCATCGCTACGCCTCACACGCGCTCCGCTTCGAAGTGAAGGGCATGCTCGAATCCGACGAGCAGTTCCGGGGTAGGATCAACCGTCAAGCGTGGGAAAGCGAGGAGCGCGAAGGGGGAAACCTCACGGAAGATGACCGCTGGTTCTTCCGGGATATCCGCAACCCAGGGTCAATCCACTCGGATTTCTGGCGCGCCTCGGGTGCCGAGCTGTCCCAGCGTGACGCCATCGCGGTGCATCCGGTCGGCGGCTGGTGGAAAGAGAAGCCGCAGCTTGGCCGTTGCGACAGCATCATTCGATACGCACTCATTGTCTCCGTACGCGCACTCACGTCTGAGGCTGATATCTACACACCGATTGCGAACCAGATCACGGCGGGGGTCGAGATCGCTATTTCGTGAATCCCCCTGGTGATGTGCTCGGTGCCTTTCGGCCGCGATGTAGACGAGCTTATGGACGCGTTTTTGTAACATCCTGAGCGTTCCAGTGCCACTTGTTGTGCCAGCAACTGTGCCAGTCCTGCGCGCCCCACAGGGCGCGAGGGAGCCACGCAGACACGTACTGGCTAGGATTCCGGGTGGAGCCCACTTCTGCAGCATGTGCGGCCTACGCTTCTGTTTCAATAAAGACGGATCGGACGAGAACCAGCGACGTCTAGAGCTCGCGCACAGCAGAGCTATCCCTGTAACGATCTTTGCTCCACGACCACGGAGTGGGACTTGCGGAGGGGGTGTTCCTGCTGCACGACGGCCATGCCTGGCATCTAATCTAATAGCAGCCGTTCAGCCTTTACCAAGTCGTCGTCCGACCGAGCGGCTTTCATCGCATTCGAGAATCCGTCTCATGGTGTTGAGATCCCTTGGCAATTTTCATTCGCTCGCTTAGTAGGTAACTTCACAACTACGATGACGTATTTGCGTTGTCCCCAGCTACTGATCCGGTTATCTTCACTCTCCGAAAGGAGGTGGAGATGCCGCGACGTAGCCCCTTCCCGATTCTCCTCTCGGACAGCGAGAGGGAGCA
>JBJMPM010000323.1:0-3019 GCA_045803205.1 Longimicrobiaceae bacterium | reverse complement strand
CGGGGAGCGCCCGCGCCGCGTCGAGCCAGAAGGCGCGCAGCTCCTGCGTCCGCTCCTCGTCGCCCCAATTGCCGATCCACACCACGTCCTGCTCCTTCGGCCGGTCGAGCGGCCGGAAGCGCACGTGGTCCGCCGCCTCGTGGAAGGTCCACGCGCGCTCCACCCCGAAGCGCGCACGGTAGACCTCACGCAGCACCTCGCCGAACGCGAGCACGCCGTCGAACGAGTGCAGGTCGAACCGGGCGATGGCGCCGGGGTCGCTCCACGGGCGGTGGTGCGTGTCGTGGAAGACGGCGAGCGCGCCGGAGCCGCGTGCGAGCGAGGCAAGGCGATTGGCGACGGCGGGAGCGTTCCACTCGTGCACCATCACCACGTCAGCACCAGTAACGGCGGCGCGCAGCTCGTCGTCCAGCTCGGGCGAGGCGGGGTCGTAGCTGCGGACGTCCAGCTCGGGGTAGGCGCGCGCGAACTCGACCACGGGCGCAATGCCGTGGTCGGCCAGCAGGTTCTCCAGCGACCAGGCGCGGCGCGGCTCGTACGAGACGACGGAGTGGCCGCCGCGCACCAGCGCGCTCATCAGCCCGCGCAGGAAGTGCGCGTTGCCGTGGTTCCAGTCGCTGGCGGCGCTGTGGATGAAGAAGGCGAAGCGCATCAGGCCACCGACCGCTTCTGCTCCGGCCGCGCCGCGATCTCGCGGTAGAGCCCGAGGTATTCCCCCGCCATCCGGTCCGCCCCGTAGCGCCGCAGCGCCCGGCCGCGCGCGCGCAGTGCCATCGTCGCCACGCGCTGCGGATCGCCCGCCAACCGGCCGAGCACCTCCGCCAGCGCGCCGGCGTCGCCGCTGGGGAAGAACTCCGCGCAGCCGTCCCACAACTCGCGGAAGGTGCCGACGTCGCTCAGCACCAGCGCGCACCCGTTCAGCGCGGCCTCCAGCGGCGCCAGCCCGAACGGCTCGTAGCGCGAGGGCGCGACGTAGATCGTCGCGCGCCGCATCCACCCGTCCACCTCGGCGCGCTCCACGCGGCCGTGCATCGCCAGCTTCGAGGCGCGGAACTCGCCCCCGTGCGGCGCCGCCGTCTCACCGAGCAGGTGGATGGGGGGAAAGCCGGGCCCGAGCATCCCCGCCGCCGCGTCGAGCAGGTCGACCCCCTTCCCCTCGTCCCACGCGCGGCCGACGCAGAGCACCAGCGGCTCGCCCTTCGCCGGCGGCTCCACCGCGGGAGGCTCCACGCCGTTGTGGATCACCCGCGCGCCGTGAACGCCGTAGTGCCGGGCGAGCAGGGACGCGTGGTAGGCGGTGGGCGACACGACCGCGTCCGAGGTGCGCAGGCCGTCGGACACCCAGCGGGCGTACTCGGCCCATTCCGCGGGTGCCTCGCAGCCGCGGACGTACGTCCACCAGGAGAGGACGTCGCTGTGCGCGACGGTCACGACCGGCGCGGGGAAGCCGAAGGCGGCGTAGACGAGCTGGTTCAGGTGCACCACGTCCGCCGCCCAGAGCTGCGAGAGCTCGCGCAGCCACTGCGCCGCCTCGCGCACGTCGGCGGCCGCGTCCTCCATCCACTCCAGGCGATAGGTGCGCGAGGTGACCTGCACGCCCACGGGAATGTGCGCCAGCCGCTCGTCGCGCGGCTCGCCGAGCGCGGCGATCAGCACCTCGCAGCCGAGGGCGTCGAGCTGCCGCGCCAGGGTGACGGTGTAGTCCCACACCCCGCCGACGGTGTCGGTGGTGAGCAGGATCCTCATCGCCCGTAGATGCGGTCCAGGACGCGCGCCACCTCCACCAGCCGCTCGCACTCCGGGTCGAAGCGCTCGCCCTCGGCCAGGCGCCGCGCCCAGTCCACCGCCGCGCGCCCGCCCCAGGCGTCGGGGGGCGACGACAGCGTCTCGCGCGCGGTGCCGTGGTAGAGCTCGGCGGTGAAGTCGTAGAAGGAGCCGCCCACGTTCTTCAGCGCCGCCCCGCCGCCGGTGCCGTAGAAGGCGGCGCCGATCACCGCGTCCTGCCCGGCGGAGACGCGCCAGGAGCAGGTGAGGCCGACCGCCGTCCCCCCCTCCAGCCCCAGCGTGGCCGTCGCGTAGTCCTCGCAGGCGTCGGGAGATGGAGGAAGGAGCGCGCCCTCGCGGTAGAGGCGGCCGCGGACCTCCTCGACGGCCGGCCAGCCGAGCGTCCAGAGCGCGAGGTCCACCAGGTGGACGCCGAGGTCCATCACGCACCCGCCGCCGGAGAGGGCGGGGTCGTAGAACCACGCCTTGTCGGGCCCGTAGGCGTTGTGGAAGACGAGGTCGACCGCGAACACCTCGCCCAGCTCGCCGGCGCGGATGCGCTCGCGGATCGCCCGCATCCCCTCCGTGAAGCGGTAGCTGAAGTCGACGGAGAGAAGGCGGTCGGCCGCGCGCGCGGCGTCGACCACGCGGCGCGCCTCGTCGCCGGTGCGGCCGAGCGGCTTCTGGCAGAAGACGGCGGCGCCGCGCTCCAGCGCGCGGATCGACTGCTCGGCGTGCAGCGCGCTGGGAGTGGCGATCACGATCCCGTCGAGCCCCATCTCCAGCAGCTCGTCGAGCCCGGCGGCCATCTGGGCGGACGGCGCCGCGCTACGGGCCGCGGCGATCATCTCCGTGGAGCTGTCGGCGATGGCGGCGATCTCGGCCAGGCCGGCGTCGGCGATGGCTTCCATGCGGTGCCGGCCGATCCAGCCCACGCCCAGGAAACCGAGGCGAGGAACGGTCACCTCGGTGGCGCCGGCGTGGGCGAGCTCGTCGGCTGAATTCGGTGCGAAAAGCAGATCGGTCACAGCGATTCCCTCAGATTGGTAGCCGGGCGGTTGAAACCGCGGCAACAACGGCCCGAAGTCCGCCTTCGCGGACTCGCTCCCTTGATTTCTTTTCCATCCCGGTCTGTAGCCCAGCCTGCGGCTACGGCGGGTGTTGTCCCGGCGCTGTGCGGCCGCGGCCACAGTCCGCGAAGGCGGACTTCGGGCAGTTGTTGCAGCGAATTCATTCGCCCGGCCAGCCGAGCCCG
>JBJMPM010000251.1:0-3073 GCA_045803205.1 Longimicrobiaceae bacterium | reverse complement strand
CCGCCTCTTCCGCGGCGCCGCGTGGCAGCCGGCCGGCGAGGGCCGCTGGCTGGCGTCGTGGCGCGTCGCCGGGCTCTCGTCCCCGCTGGTAGTGGAGGTCCGCTTCGCGGACGACGCCCCCGTCTTCAACCCCGCGTACCTCGGCAGGCTCACCCCGTGCGTTCAGAGGATCGTGCCATGACCCGGTCTCCCTCCATCCCCCCCCGCCGTTTCGCCGGTCTCCCCCTGCTCGCCCTCGCCTGCGCCGCCGCGGCGGCGTGCGGGGGTGGCGGCGGCGGGGGCGGGCCCGTGCTGAGCCCCGTCGCCCGGGCGGCCGTGCTGTACGACGACGACGCGGGCGGGCTGCGCGACTCCGTGCGGCTGGTGGTGCGCGACGCCGCCGGCCTGGAGCGGCTGTGGCGGCAGGCCACGGCCGGGCAGTCCGCGCCGCCGCCGGCGCCGTCGGTGGACTGGGGGCGCGAGATGGTGGTGGCCGTGGCCGCGGGGCGGATGACGCCCAACGACCGCATCGCCGTGGACAGCGTGGGGACGCGCCGCGAGCCCGGCGCCGACGGCCGCGAGCGCGAGGTGCTGGCGGTGCTGGTGCGCACCACGCAGGGGTGCGAGCGGTTCCGCTCGGCGGCCGCCTTCCCGGTGAGCCTGGTGCGCCTGCGGCGCTACGAGGGGCAGGTGGTGTTCGTGGAGCGGCGCGAGCGCGCGGCCGGGTGCGCGCGTTGAGCGACGTCCTCCCCTCCGCCCCCCCTGCGCCCGGCGAGCTGGTGGGGACGGTGCTCGCCGGGCGCGACCGCATCGTCGGCAAGCTGGGCGAGGGGGCGATGGGCGCGGTGTACCTGGGCGAGCACCTGCGCATCGGCCGGCGCGACGCCATCAAGGTGCTGCGCGAGTCGCTGGCGGGTGACGCCGAGGCGCTGGCGCGCTTCGGCCGCGGGGTGCGCAACGTCTCCCTCATCCACCACCCCAACGTCTGCACCGTCTACGACTTCGGCGACACCGACGACGGGCGGCGCTTCCTGGCGATGGAGTACGTGCCGGGGCAGACGCTGCAGGAGCTGCTGCAGCAGGAGGGCCGGCTGCAGCCCGCGCGCGCGGGCTGCATCTTCGCGCAGGTGGCGGGGGCGCTGCAGGCCGCCCACGAGGCGGGGATCGTGCACCGCGACCTCAAGCCCGGCAACGTGATGGTGTCGCCCGGGCGCGGCGGGGCCGACGCGGTGAAGGTGGTGGACTTCGACATCGCCAAGGGCTCGCGCGACGGCGAGCCGGGCGACGTCACCCGGCTGGGGTTCGTGATCGGCACGCCCGAGTACATGAGCCCCGAGCAGCTGCTGGGGATGACGCTGGACGGGCGCAGCGACGAGTACTCGCTGGCCCTGGTGCTCTTCCGCATGCTCGCCGGCGCCCTGCCGTTCCGCGCCGCGGACACGCAGGAGATGATGGTGCAGCGGCTGACCGGCGACCCGCTGCGGCTGGACGACGTGCTCCCCGGCTTCCCCGCGCCTCCTGGGCTGCAGGAGGCGCTGGACCGCGCGCTGCAGCGCCGCGCGGAAGACCGCTTCGAGAGCGTAGCCGCCTTCGCGGAGACCGTGGCCGCCGTCCTGGCGCCGCGCGCCGCACCGTCGGCCTCGGCATCGGGCGTCTTCGCCCCGCCCCCGGCTTCGCGCCCGGAGGCGCCGCCGGCCACGCGCGGCGGCGTGCCGCTCACGGTCGTCGCCCCCTCCGAGCCCCCGCGGGACCCCGCCGCCCCGGTACCCGCGCGGCCCTGGCTGACGCCGGCGCGGGTCGCCGGCGGCGTGCTCGCGGCGTCGCTGGCCGTCGCGGGCGTGTGGGGCGTGAAGCTCGCCACGCACCCGGCGTCCACGGAAAAGTTCGCCTTCCTGCCCGAGTCCGCGCAGGTCGCGGCGCCGGTTCGTCCGCCACCGGTTTCGCCGCAGCCGACGGTTTCCGCGGCGGACTCCGCCCCTGCCGCTGCGCCGAATTCCGTCCGCGTGGCGCCGACGGGTACCGTCCCCATCGCGCCGAAGGGTTCCACGACGACGCGGGTCGATCCCCCCGTCCACGTTCCTCCGTCCGAGCGGTCACGCGTCACGCCCGACACCAGGCTCTCCGGGCCAATCGCTCCACCCCCTACGACTCGCACCGAACCATCCCCGACCGCTCCTCGCACGCCCGCGCCGCGGGCCGGCCTGACCGCGGCGGACGCGGAGGCGACCGCGAACCGGTTGATGGACCGCTTGGGGAGCTCCTCGACCCGCGTGCTGCGGGCCAGCAGCGATACCGCGCGGCTCGTGTACGGTCTGGACGGAGCGCCGCGGGGCGCGCGTGCCACGGCGGCCTTTGTGGCGGGCGAGGTGGCGCGCCAACAGGGTGATCGGGAAGGGTGTGTGAGGTGGCTGGAGAATTCGCTGCGCCTGAAGGAGTCGGACGGTGTGCGGATTCTCCTGGAGCAGTGCCGGGGATCGCGGCCGTGAGCGTCCCAGAGCTGCTCGTGGACCGTGCGGTGCACGTGACCGTGTACGGGCTCAGCGACGCGGGGTGCCGGCGCGCCGAGAACCAGGACGCCTTCCTCATCGCCGACCTGGGCGCGCCGGCGGAGGAGGGGCCGTGGCGGGTGAGCACGGACGCAGGGGCGCCGCCGGAGCCGGCGTGCTTCGGCGTGGGCCCGCGCGGCGTGCTGGCCGTGGTGGCGGACGGGATGGGGGGCGCCGCCGCCGGCGCGGTCGCCAGCCGCTTGGCGGTCGCCGGAATCTACGGCGCGATGACCCGCTGGTGGGCGCCCGAGGCGGACCCCGCTCCCGGCCGGTTCGCGCGGCGGCTGCGTCAGGCCGTGGACGACGCGAACGCCGCCATACACGCGCACGCCGGCCGCGACCCCGAGTGCCACGGGATGGGGACCACCGTCACGGCGGGGGGGATCGTGGACGGATGCCTGTTCCTGGCCCAGGTGGGCGACTCGCGCGCCTACCTGGTGCGCGGCGGGCGCATCGAGCAGCTCACGCGCGACCAGTCGCTGGTGCAGTCGCTGATGGACGCGGGGACGCTCTCGGCGGACCAGGCGGAGCGGAGCGGCTACGCCAGC